>JAKPKS010000218.1 GCA_029553585.1 Candidatus Atribacteria bacterium
TATTCTACTCACTTACTATCATTTACTACTATTTATCCCTGTTCCAGACAGTACCAGCCAAAACAATAGAGTCTGCCTCATTCAGCAGGTCCTGCGGGATGGAGAGGTCCAGCTCGTTCGCATTATCCATATTGATAATAAATGTTAAATCCTCTGACTGTTCTAATTTGCCTATAGGCACCTCAGAGGGGGACTTGCCACCCAAGACCTCTATCGCTTTCTGAGCACACCTTTCACCCAGAGAATAATAGTCTATACCATAAGAAGTCAAAGCTCCATTTAATACAGAAGGAGGATCAGCCACCACCACGGGAATTTTTTCATCTAACGATACCTTAATAATAGAGCTCAGGGCGGATACAGCCACATTATCAGTCACAATGTAGAATACATCACATCTACCTGCCAGTGATTGGGCTGCAGTTATTACCTCATTGGAATTGCTGGCTGTTACCTCTGCCAGCTCCAGCCCAAGCTCTTTGCATACCTTGCGGGCTTCTTCAATTTGCACAACTGAATTTGCCTCACCGGCATTGTAGATAGTACCGACTCGTTTTGCTTCAGGTAAGAAGCGGCGGATCAGCTCTATCTGTGTTTTATTAGGGGCCGCATCTGACATACCAGTAACATTATTGCCGGAGCTTTCCCAGCTTTTAGCAATATTTGCTTCTATCGGATCAGCTATAGCTCCGATTATTATGGGTATATCTGAGGTCACCTGTGCCGCAGCCTGCGCGATAGGTGTTGCAATAGCAACTATCAGATCAGCTTTGTCATCCTTATACTTCTGCGCTATGGCTATGGCATTACCCATTTCTCCCTGGGCATCCTGCAGGTCATATACTACATCACTACCGGTTACATAACCGGCTTTTTCCATACCGGCAATAAAGCCATCACGACAGTCATCCAGAGCCGGATGGGCTACAATCTGGGCTATACCAATTCTCAAAGGTGCAGCCGAGATGCCAGATGCAGCTAACAATACAATTCCAAGAACTAATAACACCATTACCGTTATATTTACCGACATTCTATAATTATTTTTTTTCATTTTAATTCCTTTCTTTAATCCAATAGTTATATTATTCTTTAGAATCCATAATCATCTTAATCTGTATCACCTGCTTACATTTTTTCTAACTTTTATTAATTTCATTAATATCTTCACACCCCCTTTGTTAAAAAATAAAATAAAAAAAACCACGGATGTACAATACACCCGTGGTTCAATAAAAATAAAAAAACACCCCGGGCGTCTACCTGTTCGAGGTAAATGCCTGTGGTGTTTACTGAAAAATCGATAGCTTCTTTCTATCTATCCCCTAAAGGCATTCACCTCCGGAATAAAGTAGAAGCTAAAGAAGAAGAAGTTATAATCGCTATTCTGTTTTACTTTTAAAATACTGTTGTTTTCTAACATAACCTGTTCTTTGGAAAATTAAATTAGTACTATCTTAGTCAATAGTATTATCAATGTCAAGAAGAAAAACAATCTTTTTTATATTTCTTATTATTTAGATTAAGCCAAAATACTTTTCGAAGAATTTGAGTAGTCTCTCAAAAGCTGTGGTCTAGACAGGCGAATGGTTTGATCTTTTTAATATCGGCAAGGTATTTTCTTTGCAATATATTTGCAATACAAAAGACTACTATGATTATTTGGTACCATTTTTAAATACATGGCCTCAAGCCAGAATACTTGCACCTCATTTAGTAATAATCTATAATACATTAGGGATAAGAACATATTGTCCTTTATATTTACTATATTTTTAATTAGTATATTTTTTGTCAACTTACCCCTCCATCCCGTAAAAATATTGCAATTTTAACAATTATTTTTTAAAAAAAGAGAGCAGAATATGTATTATTTATCCTAACCAATCCATCCAAATATTTGGGATCTTTAAATTAAAATGTTTGTATTTTACAGGCAATAAGGAAGGTAATGACTAATTATGACCAAAGAACAAAAGTTTTATCAGGCATTACAGAATGTCTTCATTGGTGCTGAGATTGAAGGTAAGGGTGGTTTTGTTAACCTGATGAGGATAAAATCAAAATACTACGGTCAGATTGAGGATATTCTTAAAGAAGATATTAATACAGCCCTCACCGATTACCCACAATTCAGAGATGAGCTTTTTGATAAACTCTATTCATTTTTTAATCGTTATTTTACGGAAAGCGGCTCAATCTATTTTAATTCAAC
>JAKPKS010000221.1 GCA_029553585.1 Candidatus Atribacteria bacterium
CATTAAATGTAGAGGTACTTTCCGTAAGTACTGACAGTGTATGGTCACACAAAATCTGGAATGAGACTGAACTTAGCAAAATGGTTGGTAATGATATCCCCTTCCCTATGATCTCAGATCAGGGTGGAGCTATCGGAAAACTTTATGATGTATATGATGAAGCTGAGGGAGTAAACATTCGAGGAAGATTTTTGATTGACCCTGAAGGCATTATCCAGGCAGAAGAAGTTTTAAGCCCGCCAGTAGGTAGAAACCCGGCAGAATTGCTTCGTCAGATTCAAGCATTCCAGCACCATCAGAAAACAGGCGAAGTTATGCCTTCCGGCTGGACCGAAGGCGGTATTACCTTAAAGCCTTCCACAGCATTGGCAGGCAATGTCTGGAAAGAGTGGGACCCACATAAACATTAACCACCAAATAAGAATTATTACAAACTTTAGTTGTTGATATTTATTAGAGGCCTGGCATAAAACCAGGCCTTTAATTATAATTACCTATAATCAGATGAATAAAATATTAATTCTGGAGGATATTTATGAAAATATTAGTCTTTGGCGGCTCAGGCAAAATGGGCTCTGTCGCTGCCTGGGATTTAGCAAAAAACGGTAACGCATATCAGATTGAAACAATTGGAATAATAGGCAGAAATGAAAATTCTTTAAAAAGAACAGAAAAATGGATTAAAGACCAAAGAATTGTATCTCATGTTTTAGATCTTAGCCAGCGTAAAGAAATACAAAAAATAATGCAGCAGTATGATGTAGGGGTAATTGCCCTTCCTGACAGAAAATCCAGCTACCAGGCTGTAGAAATGTCAATTGAGGCAGGGCTAAATATTGTTGACATTCTGGAAGAATACCATCGTAAGCCTGATACCCATGAAATTGAAGGGCTTAGTATCCCGGCTGGTATGAAACTTGAAGAATATGGAGAATACCTGCATCAAAAAGCTTTAGCTAACGGTGTTACTTTTGTGGATGGAGTCGGTTTTGCCCCAGGGATTACCAATTTTACAGTCGCTGAGGGTATAAGAAAAATGGATGAACCTATATCTGCTATTGCGCGTTGTGGTGGAATCCCCGCCCCCGAATATAGTAAAAACCACCCATTAAAATATATGATAACCTGGTCCTTTGACCACGTATTGAGGCAGTATATGATAAAGGTTGATATTCGAAAAGATGGAAAAATCATCGAAGCTGATGCTGCCACTGAATTGGAAAAATTTGATTTTAACCAAATGGGCAGACAGGAGAAATTGGAATGCGCCCTTACCCCTGGAATGCCCAGTATGTTATACACCAGGCCGCAGTTACAAGATTTTTATGAAAAGACCGTTCGTTGGCCGGGGCATTGGGAAGCTATTGCCACTTTTAAGGAATGTGGCCTGCTTGATACAAAGCCAGTAGAATTTGAAGATTGCAAGATTGCTCCCCGAGAATTTCTAAGCCAATTAATTACACCTAAATTAAAGCCCCAACAAGGAGAAACTGACATTTGCGTTATGTTAAATACTGTTACCGGTATTAAAGATGGGAGAAATACTAAAATCAGCTATTATATGTGGGAAGGTGCCGATATAGAGAACAATATTTCTGCAATGGGCCGGGTAACCTCCTTTACCGAATCAATTGCCGCAATGATGCTGGGAAATGGTGAAATCAAACAAAAAGGAATTGTGGCACCTGAAGATGCCTTTGCCGGAGAAAACTATAAAAAGATGATTAATGAACTTAAGAAAAGGGGAATCGAGATTCTGGAAGTTGAAGAAACTCTACCTTAGCTGCATTTTTAAATATATGAGGTTGTTTGTTCAGAAAAGTTATAAGGGTCAGCCTTTGAAGGTCTGACCCTTTTGTTTTCCATCACGAATTTTAGCTCCATCTTTGTATCTCAATTATGTTTCCTTCAGGATCCCGACCATATACTACCTGAATAGTCCCAACATTTTCAACATGCCCAATAACTACTTCCCCAACTGTTGTGCCTCCATTTTCTTTTAATTTTGCCAAACATCTTTCGACATCATCAACCGCAAAGGCAATATGGCTAAATCCCTCTTTATTAATATTTCTATGAGCGTTTTTGATGGATTCACGATATTGGAATATTTCAAGGGTTGGCCCTTCTCTCTCAAAACCTGGCAAGAGCAGATGCATACCAGTTATATGTGCTGAATCAATTCCGGTTACTCTGTCCAACCAGTCACCGGAAAGTTCTCTTTCCGGAGGTTTTGGTTTACAGTTAAAGACATCAATATAAAATTTTGCTAATTTTCTCCAATCTTTTGCTACTATATTTAGATGTGTATATTTTATATCCATCCCTATCCTCTCTTTATTCATTATGATAGCAATAATTATTCTGATACGGTTAATTTAAATACATCTGGCCTGGAATAATGACCTATTACATCAAAATCTAAACGGCTTTGTATTATCTGATCTAAATCCAGTTCGGCATAAATAGTATCTTCTTTACCAAAAACAGGTCCTGCTACATATTTGCCAAAAGGATCTACAATACAGCTACCACCGGAACACATAACCTCTGGCTGACTCTCTAACTCATGATAGTAATTTAAATCTTTGGGGTACATTCCTTTTTCCACATATTGATTGCATCCAATAACAAAGCAACGTCCTTCCAGTGCAATATGGCGAACGGTACATTGCCACTCTTCCCGTGAATCTGCAGTAGGGGCTATATAAATAGTTACGCCTTTCTGATACATAGCGGTACGGGCGAGTGGCATATAATTCTCCCAGCATATAAGTGAACCCATTTTCCCGAATGGAGTATTGATAACGGTCAGAGCAGTGCCATCCCCTTCACCCCAGATAAGTCTTTCTGAGCCAGTTGGTTTTAATTTACGGTGTTTACCCAATAAAACCCCATCAGGACCCCAGAACAGATTAGTGCAGTACAGGGTGTGGTTTGTTTCAGCAGCATCACGCTCAATTACACCCATAGAAAGATATACTCCGGCTTCCTTAGCAGCTTCACCTAAAATTTTGGTAACATCACCTGGAACTTTTATTGAATTTTTATAATATCGTTGCCAATCTAAACGTCCTTCCATGGTACGATTTCCAACTGTAAACCCAAAAGTCAGTCCTCTTGGATAAGCAGGCAAGAATGCTTCTGGAAATACAATTAATTCTACTTTCTTCTCTCCAGCTGCTTTAATCAAATTAAGTGCCTTTTGAACTGTTTTATCTAACTCCATAATAACAGGCGCTGCCTGTACTACTGCTACCCAAAGTTTTGTTTTTTTCTGCATAAGCATCCTCCTGTATCTAAAACATGAATATAAAGTTCTGAAAATAAATTAAATGAAAAATATGGGGAATATATGATTGTATCTTATTTTAAGTAAGGTATTTTACATATTGGTCAGAAATAATATCCAGGTTTTTATAGACCCCACGATATTGTTCAGGCAGCATAGCAGCTAAACGGGTCATAATCTGTTCGGTCATCTCATGCTGGACCTCTTTACTAGTCTTTGTTTCACTTACTAACATAAAAGGCGGGCTAACGGAAATGGTTATTTTAGTTCTTCTGAATCTCCTGAGATTACGCCAAAATTCTTCTCCCCCATAATGTGCTATAATCATCAGGGGAATACGATTCTGTAAGGCAATATAGGCAACTCCCTGATGCCCTTCACCTAATACACCGGTTTCACTTCTGGTTCCTTCAGGGGCAATGCCAACAATTTTTCTATTCTCAAGAGCCTTATTTATTAGTCGAAAAGTCGTTTTATTCGGTTTCTCCCTATCGATTGGAATTGCTTCCCAGGCATTAAATAATATCCTTAAAAACCAATTGTCCCAGGTTTCCTTTTTAGCAATACCACAAATATTACGGGGAAATAAGAGCGAATAGAGAAGAGGAACTTCCAGGAAATTGATATGGTTAGTTACTAAGAGTAAAGGTCCATGCAGAGGGATGGAGTCTAGCCCATTCCCTTCAACTATACAAAGTAATGTTAAAATTTTTCTGATCAGTAAAGTCATTAATCTGGCATTTGAATTCATTTTCTGACAGAAATTAGATGTAGAGCCGACGGAACTATCTTAATCTCGAGAGTTTTGCCATCAATACAGATGGTTTCTCCATCTGCATGTACGGTCATACCACCCGAGATTGCCTCCAGCAATATTCTATCTGCTGAATCCATCATAGTGTCCTGATGTTTTCTCTGTTCTCCTTTCATATATAATAACATAGCTTTAAGCTCAGATATTCTTGACACCTGCTCAGTAATAGTCAGATTAAATAATCCATCATTCATATCACCTTCTGGTGCCATAAAAAATGATCCACCCATTCGTTTCCCATTCATAATAGAGGTAAGGGCAGGAGTAATGGTTCTTTTTTTACCATGATAACTAATTTCAATAGTGGGTGCCTTAGGGTTCATAATCAATGTTTTCAGGGCTGCCACAATATAAGAGGCCGTTCCATGAAGATATTTCATTTTGGCAGCTTCCAAACCAACTATGGTATCAAATCCAATACCAACACCGTTTCCAAAGTAACGACCCTGGGGGTAATCACCACCTATCACAAAGCCAATATCTATGGGGTAAAGATCTCCTTCCAGGAGAAGATTCATACTCTCTGTAAAATCAGCTGGGATGCCAGCTCCATAGGCAAAATCATTTCCCCGGCCAATGGGGAGCACACCAAAATTAGAACTATTTTGAAGAGATGATGCTGATGTATTTAAAATCTTGTTAGCCATTAATCCATTAATGACTTCATTAGAGGTGCCGTCTCCCCCGGCAGCTACTATCACCTGATCGGGATCGGGGCTGAAGGAAGATGCAATTGAAATGGCATGTCCAACTCCCTCGGTAGTAATTATTTTAAAATCAACTTCTTTTTTAGAGAAAAAATCTTTTATAAGGGGCATCTTTTTATTAGCATTCCCGTTATCTGCTATAGGGTTTAGTATAATGATTAAGCTTCTCTTCTTCATCTCTACTCCTGAACTTAAAATATTCCTTTACATTTTAGAGCATTAATCGGTTTAAAGCAAGAGCTACTGATATGCCTTTTCCTCCAAAAATACTTCTAAACTATCTACTTATAATACAAGCCAGTCTTATACAATTGGTAGAGTGTGTGCTATATTTTCTGTAAAAGTGAAAAAAGTTAATTAAAATAATAACTTGAAATGGGCCATCAAGAACCTCCATAATAAATTATAGAATAATCAAATATATTAAGGAGGATAATTCAAGATGACCCAACTAAAT
>JAKPKS010000303.1 GCA_029553585.1 Candidatus Atribacteria bacterium
AATTTACTCTTAATAGCCGGTACAAAAAATTTCTCAGAATGAAAATGCTCCACATCGAGTATATTTAATCCCATTTCTTTGGCTTGTAATGCTAAATGGTAATTAATATCTCCGGTAATGAAAAGATCTGCCTTTTGTTCAAAAGCTTCCTTTATTAGTGAACCGCCGCTGCCAGCACACAGTGCAACAGTACGAAGTTTTTTATTATTAGCCTGAATGACTCTGAGGTAGGGAATTTTCCATCTGTTTTTTACATTTTTGGCAAAAGCTGATAAAGACTGAGCAATTTCTAATTTTGCAATAAAACCGATACCTGCCGGAGGTTTTAAAGTCAGTTCAAAAACATCATAGGCTGGTTCTTCATAAGGGTGGTTTTTGTGAAGGGCAGTAATTATACCATCAAGATACCTTTCATAAAAAATAGTTTCCAGCTTAATTTCTGAAACTTCCTCTCTCTGCCCAACATTGCCCAGAAAAGGGGCAGAACCGGTTAAAGGTTTAAAAGAACCCTTACCGGTAAAAGAAAAAGAAGTCTCGCTATAGTTTCCAATTTTGCCGGCTCCGGCCTGGAATAACGCTTCTTGTAGAAGGTGGTGATATTGTTCAGGCACATAGACTGCTAACTTAAAAATTTTTTCAGAGGCTGCCTTTAAGCTGCCAGCCCTGGTTAAACCAAGTAATTGACCGACATAATCATTCAAACCATTTTCGGCCAGGTCAAAATTGGTATGAAAGGCTATTAGATTGATCTTATGACAGAGAAGCTGATAAATCACGGGGTTTTCCTGTCTGGTAATACGGGTCACAGGGTGAAAAAGAAGAGGATGGTGTGCCAGGATAACATTACATCTTTTTTCTAAAGCCTCCAGTATAATTTCTTCGGTAACATCTAAACATATTAATATTTTTTGGATTTTTTCTTCCAGGTCGGCGAACTGTACCCCGCTATTGTCATATTCTTCCTGTAAAAAGAAAGGAGCAATCTGATTTAAATCAGACAGAAGTTCTTTTATTTTCATAGAATACCTGCTTATTTAACTATTTTTATCTATTTTCTATTTTTAAAAATATTTTTCCGATTTTATTGTTTTCAGCTTAATTAACATCTCTTTCGCTTTTCAGGAGATCCAGCTCTCTTTTCAGTTCCTTAATATCCCGCCAGGTTAATTCTTTGGGACTTCCCGGTGTGGTCTGGTCATTTCTCAATAAGTAGCTGGGATGAAACATGGGGAAAATTTTTATTCCACCGGTCCAGAGAAACCACTGACCTCTAACTCTGGAGATAGGTTCATCTCTATTTAAAAGACATTTTGTGGGAACACTTCCCAGAGTAACAATAATCTTAGGGTTAATAAGGGCAATCTGGGCCTCCAGATAAGGGAGACAAATGTCTATTTCACTTTTATTGGGGTTTCTGTTACCAGGTGGCCTGCATTTAACTATATTGGTAATAAACACATTTTTTCTGATTATCTTTACCGATTTTAATATCCGGGTAAGTAACTGGCCGGCTTTTCCGATGAAGGGTTGTCCCTGAATATCTTCATCAGCTCCCGGTGCCTCGCCGACAAACATTGCCAGGCTATTGGGGCTGCCTTCTCCTGGCACAGCATTGGTTCTGGTCTGTGCCAAGACACATTTTTGACAGTTTCTAATGGTATCTGACAATCCATTCAGGGTGAGTGAAATTGTTGTTTTATCCATCAAAAAAACCTCAAATTGTTCTATCTTTAAAGAGAATAAATAAAAGTCTGTTATGTTTAATTTAAAAATGACTAAGTTGAGTTGGCTTGTTTAAAACAAAGATTTGATAAAATACTGATTCCTATTGTTAGATAGGAATATTTAAAAATAGCTGATAATATCTTCTTATGTATTCCTGTTAATATATTTTAGCATGCTCATCTTTAATAGACAAGCAGGTGGAATGGATGAGAGCAATAGCTGTTTTTTTCTGCATTTATGGTATGATAATAAAAAAATATTAATACTAATAAACCAGAGTTAAGGTATGACTAAAAATATTGAATTAGCTGAAGTCTTTACTAATATAGCCAAGATATTAAAGATACAGAATGAAAATATATTTAAAATAAGAGCCTATGAAAGAATAGCAGAAACCCTGGAAAATATGCCGATGGAGATAGAAACAATTTATAAAACAGGAAAACTGGATGAAATTCCGGGGGTTGGCCCAGCTATTGCTCAAAAAATTGGAGAATTACTGGAAACTGGTAAATTAGAATACTATGAGAAGTTAAAAGAGGCTATACCGACCGGGGTGTTAGAGTTATTAAATGTTCCTGATGTAGGGCCCCGTAAAGCTAAACTTTTTTATGAGGAACT
The DNA here is from genome assembly GCA_029553585.1 of Candidatus Atribacteria bacterium. GTDB lineage: Bacteria > Atribacterota > Phoenicimicrobiia > Phoenicimicrobiales > Stramentimicrobiaceae > Stramentimicrobium. The sequence continues at coordinate 2,347 of JAKPKS010000303.1, forward strand.
GGGAATTGATACTGTAGAAAAATTGGAAGCAGCCGCTCTTCAACACCAACTGCAAAGTCTGCCTGGAATGGGTAAAAAAGCTGAAGAAAATATCTTAAGAGGGCTGGAGCTATATAAGAAGAGAGAACAAAGAAGACCTTTAGGAATTGCCTTATTGGCCGCAGAGGGAATCGTGGCAGAACTAAAACCTCTGGCTGAAGTCGCTCAAATTAGTATTGCCGGAAGTCTGAGACGGAGAAAAGATACTATTGGAGACATAGATATTCTGATTACTTCCCTGAAGCCGGAAAATATAATGGAAAAATTTGTAAATTTGCCTCAAGCTAAAGAGGTGTTGGCAGAAGGGATGACCAAATCGACCATATTGACCTATCAGGATATCCAGGTAGATTTAAGAGTTGTCCCTCCGGACAGTTTTGGTGCCGCCTTGCTATACTTTACCGGTTCCCAAGCTCATAATATTCATTTAAGAGAAATGGCTGTAAAACAGAGATTAAAAATCAATGAATACGGTGTATTTCAGAGTAAAGATGATAAAAAAATAGCAGGGGAAAATGAACAGAAAATTTATGAAATACTGGGATTACGTTATATTGAGCCTGAACTGAGAGAAGATAGAGGGGAAATTGAAGCTGCTCTAAATAACAGACTACCGGTACTGGTGGAAGTAGATGACATCAAGGGGGATTTTCATATACATACCAATTATAGTGATGGATTTAACACTATAGAGGAGATTGTAGTGGCTGCCAGCAAAAGAGGTTATCAATATATAGCTATTACCGATCATTCTCAATCCCTCCATATTGCCGGCGGATTGGATGAAGAGAGATTGTTGGAACAGATAAAGAGAATTGAACAGATCAATCAATCTCTTGAAGGCATTACTATTTTAAAGGGCATCGAAGTTGATATAAAATCTGATGGTACTCTGGATATTCCTGACGCAATATTAAAAAGACTGGATATTGTTATTGCCGCTATTCATTCTGGCTTCAAACAGGAAAGAAAACAGTTGACCGAGCGTTTAAGAAAGGCAATGGAAAATCCTTATGTGGATATTATCGCTCATCCCACCGGTAGAATTATCGGCTATCGGGAAGCCTATGATATTGATGTACAGGAGATCATTCAGATAGCTGCTCAAACTAATACAGCATTGGAGATCAATGCATCTCCTGAAAGAATGGATTTGTCTGATATTTATGTAAAGAGTGCCAGAGAACATGGCGTCTTGCTCGCAATCGGTAGCGACGCACACCAAATTTCTGCATTGGACCATATGGCCTATGGACTGGCTATTGCCAGAAGGGGGTGGCTGGAAAAAGAGCATCTTTTAAATACACTCTCTTTCGATAAACTTCAAGCAAGACTAAAAAAGAAATAACCTATTTTTTAATAAATTTGATAGTAAAAAAGATATAATCTGGTTGATTTAAACAAAAATACAATTATTTGGGGAGGTATTCATTGTGTTAGAAGGGAAAGAAAGAGAAATAAAGAATGAGTTTTTAGAATTGTTAAATCAAAGAACTTTGGTTATGGATGGGGCAATGGGTACCATGCTCCAGCAATATGGTCTAAAAGCTGGCGAATGTCCTGAAATATGGAATATTACTAACCCGGATATAGTTAAAAAAATACATGCCTCCTATCTGGAAGCAGGTGCGGATATTATTTTAACCAATACTTTTGGAGCAAATGGTTTAAAATTACAAAAGTATGGCTGTCGAAATAGACTACCAGAGCTTAATGAGCAGGGGGTGAAACTGGCCCGGGAAGCGATCGATGATTATAAAAAAGATTCTGCAGTCTCCCTTTTTATAGCGGGTTCCATAGGCCCTACCGGTGAAATTTTAGAACCCTGCGGTCCGGCAAAAAAAGAAGAGGTTTTCGTGGCATATCAGGAACAGGCAAAGGCACTGGATTCCTCTGGAGTCGATTTTATTTTACTGGAAACTTTTTATAATCTTGATGAAATAAAGATTGCCCTAAAAGCTGTAAAAGAAAACAGCAATTTACCAGTATTTGCTTCCATGAGTTTTGATGAAAGCTTGAGAACCATCTATGGTATAACTCCCGAAACAACTGTTGAAACCTTATTCCAGGATGGAGCAGATGGGATAGGCGCCAATTGTGGCAGCGGTCCGGATGCCCTTTATAAAGTGGTAGCAAGGATGAGGGCTATAACTAATGCCCCTTTACTGGTCAAACCAAATGCCGGAGTTCCTTACCTGGAGAATAATAAAGTTATTTATCCGGCAACACCACAGGAGATGGCTGAGTATACTGAAAAATATATTCAGATCAAAATAAATATTATCGGAGGTTGTTGCGGAACTACCCCAGAGCATATCAAGGCAATGGCCAGGAAGATAAAAAATGCCAATGATGGTTTAGTCTAATTTTCAAAAATAATACATTTCGCTAAATGATTTAAATTTCGATGGAAGTAATTAATGGTCAAAACAGAAACAAATGTTATAGAAAAAATTCCTATAAAAATTGCCGAAGGTGAAGTCTTAAGATACCTTGGTTATCAAAAAAAATTATCTCTCAACGATAGTTCTCATGTGCACAAAGTACTTAAAGAAGAGTTGGAACAGGCGTATCCTCTGCTGGAAAGCAAGGGAATTTACTGTTTTCTTACCATGATTTCCATTTCCCAGAATGGTGTTATTAGAACCGGACAGGATTACCAATTTTCAGTAAATAAAAAAATAATTAATCTAATTCAAAATGCAGAATACCTGCTTTTTGCGGTTGCTACTGTTGGAGCAAAAATAGAAGAGCATACCAGGGAATGGTTTAAAGAAGGTCAATATCTAAAGGCAATGGTATGGGATGCGCTCGGTACAGTTGCGGTAAAGACAGCAGGCCAATGGTTAAACCATTTTATAGAAAAGGAAAATATACCAAGAGGTTTTCAGCTCAGCCGCTATTTTGAGCCAGGCTCTGATGATTGGGATATTCAAGAACAAAAAAAAGTTTTTACTATTCTTCAACCGGAAAAGATAGGAGTCACTTTAAATTCTTCTTGTATGATGGAACCGGCTAAATCACTATCCTGGATACGCGGTATGGGCCAAAATCTTACCCATTCCTGCCGGGATGAATTTTCTTGCGATTATTGTGCATTACCAAACTGTGCTTTTCGAAAAAAATAACATTTCGATTGGCTTCGCTTAATATAGTCCAGCAATACTGGTATAATAAAGTTTCCCCTTACATTGACACCAAAGAATAGCATTACTATAATTATTTTTGTATGTCCTGTGTAAAATTAGATGTTTTTAAACAACTAAACTGTTTTAAAACATAGGAATAAAAAAATAGAAAAAGGAAAACTGAATGAATTTAAAGCAAACCAAACTTCAGGGTCAGGGACAATTTCGGGATAGCATGCCGGAAAGGGTTAGTGTTACAGCTATCTTCTGGACCTTTTTTCGTGTGGGGTTATTCACTTTAGGAGGCGGTTTGGCTATGTTGCCAGTTATGAGACATGAAATAGTGCTGAAGCAAAAATGGTTAGATAACTCTGATTTTCATTCCATGGTTTCTTTGGCTACAGCTATTCCAGGCGCCATTGCAGTTAATACAGCCTATCTTTTAGGTCGTCGATTGGGAGGGAAACAGGGATTGGCAGCAGCAGTTTTAGGTACCATACTACCCTCCTATATCGTTATCTTACTGGTGGTATGGATATTGTCACCCTTTTTTAAATACCCAAAAGTTGCCGCTTTTTTACGTGGCTGTTCCATTGCTGTTGCTGGCCAGTTAGCCTTTGCCGGTTTAATTTTTGGCAGACGATCATTAGGCAAATGGCAACATATTATCGGATTTATCATAGGTCTTACCCTTATAGGTATCTTAAAAATACATCCCATCTGGGGGATTATTAGTGTCAGTATATTCGGGTTTTTCTTCTTTCCATACAAGGAAAGTTGAAGTACCGGATATATTAACATTTTTTTATTGTAGTTTTTATAGGAGATTAACTTTTATAAATGAAAAATTTGATTGAATTGATTATGAGCTTTATGATCATAGGAATTGGAGCTTATGGTGGTGGCATGGCAACTATTCCTCTAATTCAACAAGAAATTGTTAATAGTCGAAAGTGGTTGAGTATCAAAGAAATGGGAGAAATACTAGCCATTGCCCAGATGACGCCTGGTCCAATTGCTATCAATTCAGCAACTTTTACTGGTTTTAAGGTGAGTGGCATTATCGGCTCAACCCTTGCCACCATAGCGGTAATTTTACCCTCTCTCTTAATTCTAACTTTTTTTACTCCCTTTATAATGGATAGATTTGAGAATAATCATTATTTTATTAGATTTAGCTGCGGGATTCAGGTAGGAGTGACCAGTCTCATTATTTTTGCGGTCTATTCCTATGGATGTGGTGTAATAAAAGGATGGTTTGACCTGGCAATTGCTTTAATTGCCTTTTTCTTATTGGTACTATCTGAAAAAAAATTACACCCCATTTTAGTAATTGTAACCTGTGGAATTTTGGGCCTTATTTTTTATTAATAATCAATAGCAGCTGGAGCAATTGTTTGACAGTAAAAAAGAATAATGCTATATTTTTTTATAGAAAAGTTTACATAAAAAAATAAGAAACTCGTATAAACCTTCGGATAAGGCGAAGGCGTTTCTACCAGGTGACCATAAATCACAACAGGCTACGAGTGGAAATCTATCTCAAAGAAACATTGTTTTACACCATCCCAAATGGTTTTAATATAAAACAAGTTTTGAACCAATCGCTACAATACAAGATGTATAGCTAAGTTATACCTTATGATAAAAAAACCCAGGCGGAGATGTTCCACTCCCCTTTTGGAATAATCTGTTGCCGGGTTTTGTTTTTAGATATCCTGAAAGCATTTATACTTAGAATTACGCACTTCAGGATACCGGAACGGTAAACGATTAATAATATTATTTTATATTGTGTTGTTATTTGGATTAAGAGGTTTTCCAGGGAAAGGATTCTCCTTGACTATACTATAATATATTATACTCTGTTTTAATGGAGGGTTTATAAATGGATATCGGTATTATTATGGGCAGTCTTTCTGACCAGCCTATTATGGAGAAGGCCACAGAAGTTTTACAGGAATTGGATATAAGTTATGAAATACGGGCAATATCAGCACATCGTTCTGTTGATTTCCTTTTTGAATATATCAATCAGTTCCCACAGAGAGGTTTTAAGGTGATTATTGCTGGTGCAGGTGGCGCCGCACATCTTCCAGGTGTAATTGCCGGTAAGACTATACTCCCGGTTATCGGAGTCCCAATCAAAACGCCAATACTGGAAGGAGTGGATTCATTGCTCTCTATAGTGCAGATGCCTCAGGGAGTACCGGTTGCCACTGTTGCTATTAATAATGCCGCCAATGCAGCTTTATTAGCTGCCAGAATTTTAGCCCTGCAAGATAATAAGGTTGCAGGAGGATTAACCTCTTATATCAAGAAAATGGAACAAAAGATCAGGGTTTTAGATATTAATAAGGGAATTGTGCAGAGCTAATCTTTATCTCTCGTTAAAAAAATTTAATAAAGAATACTTTTAGCTGGTAACAGGCAGCCAAATAAGCCATATATCAGTCATACAATCAGGGAAAATGAATATGTATATATATGTTTTTATAATTTATGAAGATATTAATAAAGCGCAATATATTACTTAAAGAAGGAGCACATCATGAGTGGAGATAATGTTCACAAACCGAAAAGAGATTTAAGGGTAATTTTGGCAGAAAACCATCTTACTGAAGTAGAATACCAGGAAATTCTCAAGGTTTTAAAGAGAGAGCCAAATGAAGTGGAGTTAGGACTGTACTCAGCAATGTGGTCTGAACATTGCAGTTATAAAAGTTCCCGGCCACTTTTAAAACTTTTTCCCACTCAGGCGGATTGGGTTTTATTTGGACCAGGGGAAAATGCTGGAGTAATTGATATAGGCGAGGGAGTTGCTCTGGTAGTAAAAATTGAAAGCCATAACCACCCTTCTGCTGTAGAGCCTTTTCATGGAGCTGCTACCGGAGTAGGAGGGGTGGTAAGGGATGTGCTCGCTATGGGAGCCAGACCGGTTGCTCTCTTAGGTTCTCTTCGATTTGGTATTTGGGAAGATCCACAAGTACAGTATTTAGTTCAAGAAGTTGCACGTGGCCTTGCTTTTTATAGTAATAATATTGAAATACCGGTAATTGGCGGAGAAATATCTTTTTCAGAGTGTTACCAGGAAAACCCTCTGGTAAATGCCATGTGTGTAGGATTAGTAAAAAAAGGTGATATTGTAGTTGCCAAAGCTAAAGAGATTGACAGTATTATAATTTTAGCAGGGGCAAGAACTGGCTTGGATGGAGTAGGTAGTGCCAGTTTCGCTTCGCGTGAATTAGCAGAAGTTGAGCAGGTGATCGAACATCCACCTATTCCGCAGGGCAATCCTCATCTAGAAAAAAGAATAATAGAAGCCTGCCTGGAAATAGTGAAAAAAGGGTTAATATTGGGAATGCAAGATTTAGGAGCAGCTGGATTAGTCAGTTCTACCAGTGAAATGGCCAGCAAGGGGGGTAACGGTATAGAGTTAGACCTATCTTTAGTTCCCAGAAAAGAAAAAAATATCACTCCAAGGGAAATGATGCTTTCAGAGACACAGGAAAGGATGCTCCTGGTTATCAGAAAAGAAGCCTTGGCATCTATTGGAATAATATTTGATAAGTGGGATATAGAGTATACTGTTATAGGAAAAGTTACCTCAGATGGTTTACTGCGTCTGAAAGAGGGAAGACGTATAGTGGCAGAGGTACCGGCAAAGTCTTTAGCTGAGGGGGTTCCGGTTAGGCATTATCCGGGCAAAGCCCCAACCAATCTCCATAGTAGACAGAGATTAGATCTGGAAAATATTCCACAGCCCGAGGATTACAACCAGGCATTGCTAAAAATGATATCTTCTTCCAACCTTTGCAGTAAAAATAGCATTTATAGTAGTTTTCATCCCATAAACGCTTCTGGTACAGAGGTAATTCTCTTTTCGGGAGATGATGCCGGGATTATCAAAATTGAAGGAAGTAAGAAAGCACTTGCTTTTACTGTGGATGGAAACGGAAGATATTGTTATTTAGACCCATTTTTGGGAGGAATGATTGCTGTAGCTGAGTCAGCACGAAATCTATCCTGTAAAGGAGCCCGTCCTTTAGCTATAACGGATAATCTTAATTTTGGCAATCCGGAGAAAGAAGAAATATACTGGCAGCTGGAAGAGGCGATAAAGGGGATAAGTAAAGCTGCCCGGTTTATGGAAATACCGGTAATCAGTGGTAATGTAAGTTTGAATAATGAAAGCAATGGAGAGGCTATCTATCCTACACCTGTTATCGGTATGGTCGGCTTGATAGAAGATTTTAATCAGATATGCACACTCTCTTTTAAGAAAGAGGGTGATTTAGTAGTACTATTAGGCGAAAACAGAGAAGAGTTAGGAGGAAGTGAGTATTTAAAGGTCTTTCATAATTTGGAAAAGGGAACACCTCCTCAACTTGACCTCAATCTGGAGAAATCAGTACATAAGGTCTGTCGTGAAAGTATTCTCCAGGGGATACTCTCTTCTGCCCATGATTGTTCTGAGGGGGGTTTAATAATAGCACTGGCAGAATGCTGTCTTAGCGGGGAAAAAGGAATAAGGATTAATAAAAAGGCTCAAGCCAGAAATGATGCCCTTCTTTTTGGAGAATCCCAGTCCTGTGTCATTGTTTCTCTTTCCCCGGATAAGTTAATCTTATTACAAGATATCGCTGTAAAGCATCAGGTACCCATTGAGGTATTGGGAGAAGTAGAAGGAGAAAGTTTAATATTTGGAGATTTAGTCGATTTAGGAATAGAACAAATCAGAAAAACCTGGGAAGGAAATTTTATTAATGCGTGAAGAGTGTGGTGTTTTTGGCATATGCCATAATAATCTAAAAAATGAAATAGCTCAATTGAGCTATTTGGGCCTTTTTGCTCTTCAGCATAGGGGACAGGAAAGTGCTGGTATAGCTGTAAGCAGTGGTAAAAATATTTTGGTTTATCGGGATTTAGGGCTGGTTGGAGAGGTATTTAAGGAGGGCATCTTAAGTACTCTGCAGGGAATTGCCTCTATAGGTCATGTTCGATACTCCGCTGCCAGTCTAAATAGCTGGCAAAATAGTCAGCCTATATTACAAGAATTTGCTGGTGGTTCTTTTGCCCTGGCTCATAATGGGCATCTGACCAATCAAAGTGAGTTAAGAACAATTTTTGGGCTATCTGACCAGAATTTTCATAATTGCCCAACAGATAGTCATTTAATCTGTAAGCTAATTCAAACAACCAGAGAAAAGAATATGGAAAAAGCATTGGAGAAGATAATCCCACAATTAAAAGGAGCTTTTTGCCTGACTATTTTAACAGAAGGTAAGTTAATAGGCTTAAGAGATGCACAGGGATTTCATCCACTGGTTTTAGGCAGATTAGGCGATGGTTATGCTTTGGCATCTGAAGATTGTGCTTTTTCCATAATAGGAGCTCAATACTTAAGAGAAGTTCAGCCTGGAGAAATGATAGTAATTGAAAATAACAGATACAGAACAAAACAAATACTTGCTGGTAATAAAAAAGCTCTATGTATTTTCGAACATGTCTATTTTGCCCGACCGGATAGCAATGTTTTTGAAGAAAATGTTGCTGAGATAAGGGAAAGAATTGGCCGGAGATTAGCTCAGGAGCAACCCGCGGAAGCAGATATGGTGATTTGTGTTCCTGATTCAGGACGATTTGCAGCCTTAGGTTATGCTCATGAGGCCAATATACTTTATCAGGAAGGTCTGTTGAAGAATAATTATATTGGACGAACTTATATTCAGCCTAACCAAAAGCTAAGGGAATATACTGTTAAAATAAAACTCTCTGCAATAGCTGGAATTGTGGCAGGCAAAAGAATTGTTATGGTAGATGATTCTATTGTGCGGGGAACTACCAGCCGCAATTTAGTGAAATTGTTAAAGAATGCGGGAGCAAAAGAAGTACATGTCAGAATAAGCTCTCCACCGGTTAATTATAGTTGTCATTATGATATTGCTACACCTGCCAGAGAAGAATTATGGACCAATCGTTTTTCTTTGGATAAATTAAGACAGTGGTTAGAAGCAGATTCTTTAGGATATATCAGCCTGAAAGGATTAACCGGAGTTTTTCAAAAAAATAAACCTGCCGATTTCTGTACCGCTTGTTTTAGCGGGGAATACCCAGTATAAAAATGGTATATTTATATACCTGTTAAATAAATATAATAAAGTTAAAGAAAAATACAAAAAAGTATCAATATAAATAGTATAATTTTTATCTTTATACTATATCAATTTATAAACCACTTACCAATAAATGGCAAATCAAGTATACTTATATTAAATTACATCAATTTTATTGTGACCAAAATAAACCGTAGTTATTTTTAAAAAATAAAGTTTAATAATATGTTAATTAATGGAAAGGGATGAAGGTATAAAATGAAGGAAGCTTATAAGAAGGCAGGGGTAGATATAGAATTAGCCAACAATATTATCAGTAGGATTAAACCGATAATCCATTCCACACATATTCCTGGAGTTGTGGGCGGGATTGGAAATTTTGCCGGATTATTCTCCTTAGCCCAGGAAAAAATTAATGATCCGGTTCTGGTTTCCGGGACTGATGGTGTAGGTACTAAACTAATGATTGCGAATTTATTGGATAAACATAATACCATTGGCATAGATTTAGTGGCTATGTGTGTTAATGATATTCTGGTTTGTGGAGCAAAACCGCTGTTTTTTTTAGATTATCTGGCTACCGGAAAATTAGAAGAAGAGAAGATGACTGATATTATCCATGGAATAACCGAGGGGTGTAAAATCGCGGGATGTGCTTTGTTGGGAGGAGAAACTGCAGAAATGCCAGGATTTTATCAAAAGGGAGAGTACGATCTGGCAGGCTTTGCAGTAGGGATAGTAGAACGGACAAAACTTATTACCGGACATGATATTATACCAGGGGATAAAGTAATTGGTTTGGCTTCTTCCGGGTTGCATAGCAATGGGTTTTCTCTGGTAAGGGAGATTTTATTGGCTGAAAGCGAGGCAGACATATTTCAAAAAGTACCATTGCTGGAGCTGACCTTAGGTGAAGAACTTCTAAAACCAACCAGAATATATGTATCAGCTATTTTATCCTTGTTAAAGGCTTATCATATCAAAGGTATTGCCCATATTACCGGTGGTGGTTTTTTAGATAATATTCCCCGTATTTTACCTGAAAATCTTGCTGTTCAAATATATCAGGATAAATGGCCGGTCTTACCAATTTTCAAATTAATTCAGGAAAAAGGGAATATTAATATACAGGAAATGTTCCATACCTTTAATATGGGGATAGGATTAGTGCTCATAGTGGCTGCAAAGGATCAGGAAGCTATATTGACAAAATTACATCAATTGTCCGAAACAGCCTACCTTATAGGTGAGGTAATAAAAAAAGCAGAAAAAGATAAAACAGTTTATCTGAACTAAAATAAAAGATAGCAATAGTATAGATTTATTTTAAAAATACCATTCTAATGTAAGGCTTAATGTAAAAGTTAATTTCAGTTTAGAAAAATTGATTATTTTTACAGGCAAGGGGAATATTTTATGATTAATATTGCAGTTTTAGTCTCCGGAAGAGGGACTAATCTCCAGGCTATCATTGATGCCATAAAAAAAGGCCGGATTGATGGAAGTATAAAGATAGTAATAAGTGATAACCCTGAAGCTTATGCCCTCGAGAGGGCCCACCGGAACAACATCAATACTGAAGTTGTACTATACAAAAAATTTAACAGTAAAAAAGAATATGAAGAGGTAATTTTAAAGCACTTATGTGTTTACAAAATCGACCTTATTGTTTTAGCCGGTTATATGCGTTTACTTAGCTCCAATTTTGTGCAAAAATATCATCATCGCATAATAAATATTCATCCGGCACTCTTACCTGCCTTCCCCGGGTTAAATGCCCAGAGACAAGCCCTGCGCTATGGTGTTAAAGTAAGTGGTTGTACCGTACACTTTGTTGATGAAGGCTTAGATAGCGGACCAATTATTCTGCAAAAAGCGGTGAAAGTTAAACAGGATGATGATGAAGAATCTCTTTCCCGGAGAATATTAAAATACGAACATCAGCTTTTGCCAAGGGCAATTCAATTATTTGCCCAGGATAGGATAAAAATAATCAAAAATATTGTATTCCTGAAAGAGTAGAATTTTAACATCTGAAATAAATTATAAAATTAACCATTATTTTTTCCGGAGGAAACCCTTTATGGAGATTACCCACGAATTAGCTCAGCAGATAGTTGACAAAACCATAAATATTATTGGGAAAAATATTAATATAATGAATGAAAAGGGGATTATTATTGGAACTGGTGATAAGAGCAGGTTGAATCAATATCACGAAGGGGCAGCACTGGTTCTCAAAAATAGGAAAAAAATGTTTATTCATGCAGAGAATGAAACCAATTTGGTTGGCGTTAAACCAGGAATTAATTTACCAATAGAAAATGGTCATGAAATTATTGGCGTAGTTGGTATTACTGGTAATCCAGATGAAGTTGGTCCCCTGGGAGAGATTATCAAAACGACTGTAGAGATAATGCTGCAGCAGCAGTTTTTACTTAAAGAAATCGATCTAGAAAGACAAGCTAAAGACAATTTTATACATGATCTTTTTTTTGGCAGGGTAGGTCCTGATAAAGATTTATTTATCGCCAGAGGGAATGTTGTTGGATATGATATTACAATTCCCAGAGTAGTATTACTAGTGAACATCAATTATTTTGAAAAAACCATCCATAAAAGCAATAATAGAAATGATTATAATAAATTAAAAGAAGAAGAAATTTATCTACAAAGATTAAAAGAAGATCTTCTTAGGATCTTGCAGGATTTTTTTGCTAATCAACCTAAAGAAATACTGGCTTATATGGGAGGAGATAATTTTGTAATACTGAAAACTATCAATACTAGTGAAAAGCCTGAAATTACCAGAGAGAAGTTGATTAAGGTAAGCAGAGAAATTAAAAGAATAATTCTAAAACAAAAAAAATTTACTGCTTCCGTAGGTATAGGAGAATACCATCCAGGAATTAAGGGGTTGAAACATTCCTATCAGGAAGCTTGCCGAGCGATAGAAATAGGAGAAAGAGTCGACAGTAAATCGGGGGTTCATCATATTGCTTACCTGGGTATATATCGGATATGTGCAGAAACTAATCCGGAAATAAGAGATAATTATATTCAAAATATTTTAAAAGATAATAATTATGATAAAAGAAAAGAACTAAAAGCTTATTTCTGGGAAACTCTGCAAACCTTTTTTGAAAAAAATCTCAATATTACAGATACAGCAAAAAGCATTTTTATCCATCGTAATACGCTTCTTTATCGCCTAGAAAGAATTAGACAAGTTACAGGGTTAGACCCTCGCAAATTTAATGAGGCACTTCAATTAGATATTGCCCTCAAAATGAAACATTTTCAAGGCAAGTAGTATCCAATTAAGGTTTAATTAGCTATAATTTGTATAAATCTATGATAAAGTATTGATTATTCTATTCAATATTTGTGATTTCATCCAATGAAAAAATATTATTTTGAATCTATAATAAAAGCAACTGGACATAATAATGACAATATTTTTAGTTAATTTTTCATTAGAATGAATAAGAAAGTGAAAAATTTATGAAAATTATTATTGCTCCTGATTCTTTTAAAGGAAGCTTAAGTGCTATTGAGGTTTCAGAGGCAATTGCCCAGGGTGTAAAGCAAGCCTACCCAGATGCCATTATAGAGAAGGTACCTATGGCTGATGGGGGCGAGGGTACAGTAGAATGTTTAGTAAATGCAACCCACGGGCAAATATATCAACAAGAAGTTATAGGGCCACTTGAGGAAACTGTATTAGCCGGCTTTGGTATTCTTGGTGATGAAATAACTGCTGTTATAGAAATGGCTTCTGCCTCAGGACTTCCTCTGGTCCCTCCGGAGAAAAAAAATCCTCTAATTACCACAACATTTGGTACCGGTCAACTAATTAAGGCAGCACTTGATTATAAATGTCGTAAGATGATTATAGGTATTGGTGGGAGTGCTACTAATGACGGTGGAGCAGGGATGGTACAAGCATTGGGAATAAGATTACTCGATAAAAATGGACATGAATTAGGATTTGGGGGAGCTCAACTATCACGTTTAGACCAAATTGACATTTCTCAGATTGATGAACGTATTGAAAAGACTAAATTTCTGGTTGCTTCAGATGTTCAAAACCCTTTATGTGGTCCCACCGGTGCTTCAAACATATATGGTCCCCAGAAAGGTGCAACCAAAGAAATGATTAAGATTCTCGATCATTCTTTATCACACTTTGCTGATATTATTAAACGTGATTTAGGCAAAGATATAAAGGATATCCCTGGTGCTGGTGCTGCCGGTGGATTAGGTGCGGGATTAATAGCTTTTTTAGATGCAGAGCTGAAGCCAGGAATCGATATTGTTATAAATACAGTTAATTTGGCTGAGAGAATGAAGGGTGCTGATTTGGTAATTACCGGAGAGGGGGAGATAAATGGTTCAACTATATATGGTAAGACCCCGGTCGGGGTAGCTAAAATAGCAAAAAATTATCATATTCCCGTGATATCTATCAGTGCCTTAATCGATAAATCCGGGTGGATAGTAAAGGACTATGGGATTGATTATCTGATTAAACCGGAAAACCCTCCACTAAATATGGAGTATTCAAAATCCAGAAAGATGGAGCTGTTAGCAAAAACAATTGCCCAATTTTTACAGCGAGTGATAGAATAATTTAAGTTAAAGAAAGCAATATAAGAATTAGCAAAAATATTTCTTCTACAACTAATACATAAAGTTATTTACTTTAAACAGTATTAGGAAGACAAAAAGAGAGGAGTTGGTGTGCAACAGCAAAATACCTGAATTTAATCAATCTTTACTGCAAAAATTATTTAAGGAGGTGAAAAAAGGTAATTTTTTTAAAATAAGTATTTAGATATTATCTTTGAAAAGAGGGTATGAAAATAAAATGAGAAAATTTATATGGTTAACTATAGTAATGTTATTAATTAGTTCTTTAAGTATTACAGTACTAGGCCAGGGAAAAGCAATAAACTGGAGATTGCAATCAATGTGTGCAGCTGGAGATTTTGCATTTCAAGGTGCAGAGAGATTTGCCCAACTTGTAACAGAAGCCAGTGGCGGTCGTTTGCATGTAACGGCATTTACTGCTGGTGCCATTACTCCCGCTGGCAAGGAATTTGAGTCAACTATTGCCGGTTCAGTTGAAGCTTCTCATGTTTCTACTGGTTGGGCAATTGGGTATGTCCCTGCCGGAGTCTTCTTCACCAGCTGCGTAGGAGGATTAACTGGTAATCAGCTAAAAATGTGGCTCGATGCTGAAGGAACAGCATTAGCCAAAGAACTTTATAGACCTGTTGGAGTAGAATATATTGAACCACTAACTATCCATCCAGCTGAAATATGGGCACATAGCAATAAACCCTTAAATTCTGTTGCAGATATTAAAGGGCTAAAGATAAGATTGGGAACCACAGCTCTTAATGTTATTTTTGAAAGAATGGGTGCCTCCCCGGTCTTTTTACCAGGTGGGGAAATATATGAAGCTATGCAAAGAGGTATCATTGATGCTTTTGAATATATCACACCATCTTTGAACTGGGGCATGGGCTTTAATGAAGTAGCTAAATATTTATATTTAGGTGCCTCTCGTTCTCCAACGGATACACAGACATTATTTGTCAACAAAAAGGCATGGGATGAACTTCCTGACGATTTAAAGAAAATTGTTGAAATAGCAGCCCATAAGGTTGGCCGTCAGTTCTTTACTGATGAATTCCTTCTGGACCAGGTAGCCATAGAAGATTTTAAAAAATATGGCACTATTGTAGACTACATACCAAAAGATATAGAAGATTTAATGTATGAAAAAGCATTTGAATATTATGAAGAAGAAGCAGCTAAGGATCCAGATTATGCGAGAGTGTATAATTCTTTTATGGAATTTGGTAAGCTTTGTAGAGAATCTGATATAAAATAAACTAATTATTTTTTATCATTCTCTAAAAAGAACAAAAAGTATGTTTAAATAAATTAGGGTCATTCTGACTTTGCTCTATTATTATTTATTGGTAATAGAGCAAAGTCAGAAACAGAAGGAGTGAATACATAAAAATGAAAAAACTGGTACTTACTATTAACAATATTAGTGAAATTGCCGGTCAAATTGTTAAATATTTATTGATGGCACTTATAGTTGTACTCTGTTATGAAGTTGTTGCCAGGTATTTTTTTAGTAGACCAACCAATTGGGTTTTGGAAACTTCCAAAATGCTTATGGGTACTTTTGGTGCTTGTGGGTGGGCTTATACTTTTTTACACGAGGGACATGTTCGTGTAGATGTCTTCTATTCTAATTTCTCCCGCAGGACACAAGCTTGGGTGAATGTCATTATGTCCATAATTTTTCTTTTCCCTATCTGTATTATTCTGATTGCAGCAGGGATTAGATGGGCAGCTTTTGCCTGGAAAATCGGAGAAAAAATGGTGGAGAGCAGCTGGTTACCACCAGCAGCCCCTTTTAGGACCATATTAGTTGTTGGTTTTATCCTTTTCACCCTGCAGAGTATAGCCAAATTTATTCAGGAGTTATACTATTTAATAAGAAAGAGAGAATTATTGTGATGAATATAGCTGTAAGCCCTGAAGTTGTTACATTTGGAATGTTTACTGCATTATTGTTGGGCATATTAACCGGATTTCCCTTAGCTCTTCCTATTGGTGGGGTGGGTGTAATCACGGGATACTTATTGTTTGGTCCAAATTCTTTTAATTTAATTTATAGCAGACTTTATGCCATTTTGACAGATTATGGATTTATGGCTGTTCCTTTGTTTGTTTTTATGGGTAATATGTTGGAGCAATCTGGCATTGCCGAAAAGATGTACGATGCAATCTACGTTTGGTTTGGTAAATTCAGGGGAGGATTGGCAATCACCAGTATTTTAATTGGTACGATTATGGCTACTTGTGTAGGGATTGTTGCAGCTTCCATTACCATGTTAACCCTGGTAGCGCTTCCGGCAATGATGAAGCGTAATTATGATAAAGGCCTTGCCACAGGGTCCATTTGTGCAGGGGGTACTCTGGGAATACTAATTCCACCAAGTATTATGCTAATTATTTATGGGCCTGTTGCTTGGATTTCAGTAGGTAAACTTTTTATGGCTGCTTTCATGCCGGGCTTTCTTCTCTCTGGACTATATATATTATATGTTATCGTTCGTTCTTACTTGCAACCTGCTGTTGCGCCTTCTGCTGTAGATGAAGGGCAGGTTATTCCATTTGGTCAAAAAACAAAAATGTTATTAGTAACTATGGCTCCAACTGCGCTGCTGATTCTTTCAGTTATGGGAGCAATTTATTTTGGATTCGCTTCTCCAACAGAGGCTGCTGCCGTTGGATCATTGATAGCGACACTCTTAACAATAGCCTATGGTCGTTTTAGTTGGAAGGTGTTAAAGGATGTCTCAATTGATACCATTAAATTAACTGGAATGGTTCTTCTTGTTGCAGGCTGCTCCACCGCTTTTGTCAGCATTTTCTTAAGTGCCGGAGGTGGCGATGTAGTTAAGAATTTTATTTTATCTATACCTGGCGGTCGTTGGGGTGCCTTTACATTAATTATGATTGTCTGTTTTATTTTAGGAATGTTTATTGATTGGATCGGAATTATTTATATAATGGTTCCCATATTAGCTCCTATTATTCCTAAATTAGGCTTTGACCCTTTATGGTTTGCCATGATGGTGATAGTTAATTTACAAATGTCATTTTTAACTCCACCCTTCGCTTATTCTATATTTTTCTTAAAAGGTGCTGCAGCTCCGGAATTGGGAATTAATACCAATGATATTATCAAGGGGGTTATTCCTTTTATCATTCTCATAGCTATTGGTCTTTTGTTAATGGTTTTCTTCCCACAAATAATTCTCTGGTTGCCCAGTACCATGTAAAAAATAATTATTTTATGAATTAAGTTCTTTATTTAATTAGTTAAGGTAAAGCTCAAACTGTTCACAATTTTTAATAATCGGTTTTTTGAAAATATAAGAATAGATAGTCATCTTAATAATAAGTAAAGGGTGTGGAAACAATGAAAAATGATTGCTCTTACAGTAAAGATATAAATCTTTCTAATTGGAAAAAAGTAAGCATAGAATACTTAAGTAGCCACCTTACTTTAGAAGTACCATCTGATTGTGATATCTTGCGGATGAAACAGGTTCCTCCCTTACCAAATATACCTGAAGCAATAGAGCATGCTTTTGAGTATCCTGTCCATAGCAAAACTATCGAGGAAATAGTCTCTTCACACCCCAAATCGGTATCGGAAGTGACGGTAGCTATAGCCGTTTCTGATAATACCCGACCGGTTCCTTACAATTGTGCCCATAAAGAAAACATACTGTCGCCCATCCTCTCGCGGCTGGAAAAGGCTGGTATTAAAAAACAAAACATCAAGATTATTATAGGTACTGGCACTCATGCCCCAACTTCCCAGCAATGGAAGAATGACACCTTTGGAGAGGAGACCTGCAAGAGTTATCAATTACAAGACCATGATTGTTATGCACAGGATCTAATTCCTATAGGTGAGGTAAAAGGTATTCCCGTTAGAATAAATAGAGAATTTTTTCAAGCTGACTTGCATATTGTGACCGGTCTGGTAGAAGCACACTTTATGGCTGGTGCCTCTGGTGGTAGAAAGGCTATTTGTCCTGGTATGGTAAACATAGAAGCTACCCGAGTTTTCCATGGTCCTAAGTTTATGGCTGATCCCCATGCCGATAATCTTGTCTTTAAAGATAATCCATGTCATGAGTTTGCTTTAGAAGTAGCTAAAAAAGTAAGGGTTGATTTTACAGTCAATGTTTTATTAGATGGAGAATTGCGAATTTGTGGAATCCATACCGGTAAGCTTGAGGAGTCCCACCAACGGGCAGTGGACCAATTATGCCACTTTTCACTGGTTCGTATTGACAAAAAGTACGATATTGTTTTAACTCATGGGGGTAAAGGTGCTGTAAACCACTATCAGGCTGTTAAAGGTGCCTGGGGAGCACTGCCAGCTGTCAAGAAAGAGGGACATATCATACTATTAGCCCATAATACAGATAGTGAACCCGTGGGTAGCAAGTATTACCGGAGCTTATTACAAAAATTACAGGAAGTAGGAGTAGGTAATTTTTATCCCCTTATTTCCAGTTCTGATTGGCCTTTTACTTATGATCAATGGGAGGTGCAGAAATGGGAACAATTCTTTACCAGAATTGGAGGAACAGAACACCTAATTTATTGCACCACAAATATCGCTCCTGAGGTTCTATCTAATCT
>JAKPKS010000304.1 GCA_029553585.1 Candidatus Atribacteria bacterium
TGGGATACACCTTTTAGGCTGTATGTCAGTGGCTAATTATAGTATGCCAGATGCCTATACTGAAAATGATATCAATTCTCTGGAATTTATTTCCGAACTTATTGCTGCCGCTATTGAAAGAAAGATAGCAGAAAAAGAAATTCATCAGAATCAAGAAAAATTTGCATCGCTCTTCATAAGCAATCCTTTGGCTTCAGTCTATTTAGATAAAGAGGATACTGTATTAGATATCAATCCAAGGTTTACAGAACTTTTCGGTTATAATCGGAAAGATGTCATAGGTAAAAAACTTGGTGCTGCCAATTTTTATCCCCCCGGGAAAAAAGAGGAAGGTGAAGAATTAACCAGAAAGACTTTCTATTCAAACTTTGTCAGATTTGAAACTATACGTAAAGCAAAAGATGGCAGGTTAATTCCGGTACAGATATCCTCCTCTCAAATGAAGATTAAGGACCAGACCAGCGGAGTTATTGGTCTCTATGAAGATATTACCGAGCAAAAACAGAATGAAGAGTTGCAGCAGGTTCTCTATAATATTTCAGAGGCAGCCAGTTCCCCTATGAGTCTTGCCCAGCTCTATAGAAGTATTCATACAGGATTGAAAAAAGTTATTAATGCCAACAATTTTTATATTGCTCTTTTGAATGAAGAAAAGGATAAGATATCATTTGTCTACTATAGTGATGAACTAGACGAAAATTCCACTCCCATAGATGTCAGCCTTAAAAATACTCTTACCGGTTACCTGATTAAGGGACAACAATCTTTACTCTTAAATTATAGCCAGATGCAGGAATTGGTCTTAGAAAGAAAGATAGATATTTATGGGCCTCTTTCTAAAAATATATGCTGGCTGGGTGTTCCCTTAAAAATGGAAGGAAAAGTTTTCGGGGTAATAGTAGTCCAGGATTATAATAATCCTGTTTCCTATTCCAGCAAAGATATTAAACTTATGGAAATAGTTGCGGTACAGGCTGCTACGGCTATTACCCGTAAACAGAGTGAAGAAAAGATTATTTATATCAGTTTTCATGATACACTTACCGGTCTCTATAACAGGGCTTATTTTGAAGAAGAATTAAAAAGAATGAATCATCCCCGATTTTACCCTTTGAGTATGGTAATGGTTGATGTAAATGGATTAAAGGCAGTAAATGATGCCTTCGGGCATCACCAGGGTAACCAGTTGCTTAAAAATCTGGCTAATATTTTAAAACGCAATTCCCGGGAAGTAGATATTTTAGCACGGCTGGGAGGTGATGAATTTGCCATAGTCCTTCCCAATACCTCGTCAGCTGCCGCGGAAACTTACTGCCAGAGGATAATTAATGATTGCCAACAAAATAACTTTGAACCACTCTACCTGAACCCTAACATTTCCATGGGTTTTGCCACTCAGGAAGGTAACTTTTCAGACTATGAGGCAATTTTCAGAGAAGCTGATAAAAAAATGTACCAGAATAAGCTGTTAAATGTTAAAAGCAAGGAAAAATTTCTATTGGATGCTTTTCTATCCATACTCTTAGAACGGGATATGCATACAGAAAAACATGCTCAGCGTCTGGTAAATATTGCCTCTATGATGGGCAAAAAGATCGGGCTAAGTCCTTATGACCTGGATAAACTTCGTCTATTAGCACTGCTACATGATATTGGTAAAATTGGCGTCCCGGAAAAAATTTTATTTAAGGTAGCACCTCTCACAGATGAGGAATGGAGAGTATTAAAGAATCATACCAATATTGGGTATCGGATTGCCAAAAATATTCCAGATTTTTCTTCAATTGCCAATGAAATATTGTACCACCATGAAAGGTGGGATGGTAATGGATACCCCTCTGGCTTGAAGGGAAAAGATATTCCTTTACTTTCCAGGATTATCTCCATCGTTGATGCCTTTGATACCATGCAGGCTACGAGACCTTATAAAAAACCGTTAACCAGAGAGCAGGCATTAGCAGAAATCAGGAGAAATGCCGGTACTCAATTTGACCCGGAGCTGGTAAAGGTTTTCTTTGAAGTTATTGAACAGAAGTTATTAAAGTAGAATAAACGTTTATAATATTTTAATACTTTATTGTTATCTCGCTACTGTTTTCGGCTAATACGCTGTTCTGCTGCCTGCAGTATCATCTCAAGCATTTTATGGTAGGAAATACCAGCAAGTTCTGCCATTTTGGCTAAATGACCATCCCAGCACCAGCCAGGATTGGGGTTAACCTCTAAAAGCTTTGGGTTATTATGGGCATCCAGCCTCCAGTCAAAGCGGCAATAATCACGGCATTCCAATCTCTCAGATAGCTTTAAACAGCTTTCAATAATAAATTTTTCGGTATGTTCAGAAAGATTAGCCGGTATGGATTTGATAGACCAATAAGGCGTATCAGGCAGCCATTTGGACTCATAACCACATATCCTGGGCAAATCTTCTGGCAGGGAAGAATAGTCGGCCATAATAATGGGTAATACTGTATATGATTCGGGAGGGTTTCCAATAATACCAACACTGAGGTCTTTACCGGTAAGGAACTCCTCCACCAAAATCGGCTTGTCATAGCCGTATTTTCCCCGGATATCGGTAATCGCATTCACTATTTCCTCAAAACTATATGCCACACTTTTCTCGGTTATACCAAAACTGGAATCTCCAAAATTTGGTTTTACTATCACTGGAAAACTGAAAGGTAATTCAAAGGTAGCATCTTCTGGTTTGATAAAAAAGGCTTCCGGCACCGGGATACCCATCTCTCGAGCAATACCCCGTACCAGGGATTTATCATAACAATAGGCCAAACATTGCGGACCTGAGCCACTATACGGTATGCCTAATACTTCCAGCAAAGATGGGATATGGAGCTCTTTTTGCGCCTCATTATCATACCCTTCATCACAGAGGTTAAAGATAAAACCAGTCTTTTCCTTTACTTTACTTAAATCCCGGATTAAATTATCATGGTCACAGAGGTATTCAAAACTATATCCACTTAACTCTTTCAGTCCGGATTTTAGCTGGTCAATAGTATATAAATCATCATCATCAAAGATAGTAGATGGTTTTAAGGGGTCTGGCTTGTGAGGGTCACCTAATACCACAGTTATATTTTTTAGCTTTTCTTTAATCTTCTTTCTTTGTGGGGTCCACTCTTTTTTAGCAACAGAGGTAACCATTAAACACCTTTCCATCATTCCCAGGTCCTGATTACGTTTGGAGCTTGGTGAGAATTCTTTGTGAAAAACTATATCAGAGAAACCGGCAATTTTTAAAAGATGTGATAAACTTTTCTTCGAATATAGCCGTTCAGCATAAAACTGGTCTGCTATCACTCCTTTTTCCAGGTGGTTAATGATTTCTCTGGAGATTAGCTTTTGCTGGTCATGGGAAAGTGAGCGTTCCCGGCAGACAAAATGCCTTTTATCTATCCATTCCCAGGAACGGTTTTGAAAGGTCTTTTTTAGATATTCTCCATCGGAAACCTCAATCAGAAGTTTTCCCCATGGTTTTAAAATTCTAAAAACCTCTTTCAATACTTTAAGATCATCCTGTATGGAATCAAAGTAACCAAAACTATTACCTAAAATAGCCACCACATCATAGGTATCGGGGGTAGATGATATTTTTCGGGCATCTCCTTCCCTGAATTTAATGTTAATATCTTCTCTTTTAGCTAAAGCTTTTGCTCTCTGAATAAGATAATGAGAGCGGTCAAGACCCTCCACATTTTTAAAATTTCTTCTGCCTAATTCTAAAGAATGCCTTCCCTGCCCACAGCACAGATCAAGAATTTTGTCTCCAGGAGATAGTTTTAAGATATTTTGAAATAAATCAACTTCCCAGCGGGTTATACCGATATCTTCCACTACATCGCCATCGGTCTTTAAATAGAGGTAATTAAAAATATGTCTCCACCAATCCGGCCGGACATGTTCTTCGAGATCAGGCACTGGACCTAAAGGGAGCAATCTCTTTTTTATTTTTTTCCCAGACATCACATGGTCATCTGGAAGTATTTTATGATTCACCAACTCTCCTTCTGAATATTGATACTATTATAGAAAAAAATAGTAAATATCAAAAATTGTTATAAATTTTAAATACAGTTTATATCATATTATTTAAAAAGCAAGGATTATTTTTATAACTTTTCTAAATATTTTTCATAGACGGTAAGCATACTCTGATCATACAGAACAAAACGAATATATTTTACATGGGTCAATCCCGGTAATATCTTTTTAATAGTATGGAAAACAACCTGGGTAGCCTCTTCCACTGGGTAACCAAAGATACCGGTAGATATTGCCGGGAAGGCAAGTGAATCAATTCGGTGCTGGTCCGCTAAAAGCAGGGTATTCCGATAACAATCGGCTAACAATATATCTTCCGGACTATCAATACCATAAACCGGCCCAAGACAATGGATGACATATCTATTGGGAAGGTTATGTCCACCGGTAATAACTGCCTGACCGGGTTTAATGGGCGCCAGATCTCTCCCCTCTTCTTCTAACCCAGGTCCGGCTGCCCGATGCAATGCACCGGCTACTCCACCACCAGTTCTCAACTGAGCATTAGCAGCATTTACCACTGCTGTTATATCTTTTTGATCAGCAATATCACCTACCAGGCACTCTAACGTAATTCCAAATAGTATTTTTTTCACCACAAATCACCTCTATTGGGAAATATCCTTCTATTCTCTTAATTATTTTATACCAAATTTCTCTTTCGATAAATATTTTTCCAGAAAAAGAGATGAAATTATAATTAACGGTACCGATACCAACCAGCGTACAGCGGTAAACTCCACTCCCAGAAAGGATACCTCAAACAGAGTCATAGGGATTCTAACCACTGCTGATGCGCCCAGAAAGGTAAAAATTACACTAAGCCTGGCCCCTTTATGGTATAAGGCAGATGACACTGGTAAGGCTACCAATAACCCTCCAGCCATAGTTCCAGCCAGAACAATAGCCAAGATATATCCGCGAATGCCTCCCTGATACCCCAAATGTGGCTCTACTATTTCCCGAGGAATCCAGACCTCAAATAAACCAATCAGGATAAAAGAACAGGGTAATATTTTGCCCATAGTTAATAAATAAGCTACCAGATTCTGACCAATCTCTCTGCCGGAGGGAACCTGAAACAGCCAGGAGTAAAGAAGATAGATGAAATATACTAAAACACCCATCCAGTATAAATTTTTGAGGAACCTGCTATTTCCTTTTGTTTGTCTTTTCTTCATAGAGTAACCTCGCCAAAATAAAGACCAATTAAAAGAGCTACTATGAGTGCAATCACAAAACCAATGATATTGCGGATAAGTGCCACCTTTTTGCCCAGATAAGTGACTTCCACTGGGAAAGTGGTAACACCGACCATCATCAAGGTGGTAGTAAAAACAGCAATTATGGTATAAGATATACCATTATCTCTCAGTATACCGGCTAAAGGAAAAGCAATAAATCCAGGAACAGCTGCGATAGAGCCAACCAGTGCTGCTATAATAATATTTACTATTTTTCTTCCATTACCGAGGTAGAAAATAATCCTATCTTGAGGGAAAAGATACAAAACCAGGGATACCAGAATAAGCATAGCCAGTAAAGATGGGAAAATAGCGAGAAGTCTTTGGTAAGCTATCCTTACAGCTTTCCTGGACTTATCAGGGTCCACCAGAAAAGAAAACAGTAGTAATATTCCAGTTATTAACCAAAATAGCATAAAAATAATTCTCCACTCTCTTTATTTTTAATAATACAATATTTTTCTATTGGTATGGTAGTGCCCCATGATCTTCAAAGGGGAATAGTCTAAATTAGATTATAGATTAATAAGGTTAAGCTGGCAATTTATTTAAATGGTTATTATGTATTGACTCAGGAAAGTTTAGTTAGCTGAAGATAAATGAAAACTTTTAGATCAAGATTGTTAAGATATTGTTAGGGAAACCTGCAGGCGGAAACATTGCATTTGGTCTATTTCCACCTGCATCTCTCGCTATTGTTTTATTTAATAAAACCTGATTTTATTTTGTTTTCCAATAGAGTAATGATTCTGGCGCCTTTGCAGGTGGATAGACAGGTACAGCGGGTCCCTTAAAATCAGTAGGATTCTCTTTCGGAATAGGCGGCCATAGATCAGCCGGGATAACTGCATGGTAATCTACTCCAGCCATTCTCTCCTGGTATTCAGCCTGAACGGCATCTAATTTTGCCTCATCGGTTAGGAGGTCAAGCCCAGTGCAACTCATTACTTTTGCTGCAAATACCATACCCTTCCAGCCGATAGAAGTGCCCACCTGTTCCCGTTTAGCATCACTGTGACCGGGTGTTTCAAGGGCTTCAGTGGCAGTATTAAAACCTATAAGTGGAGCTATGTAACTTACATCACCGGTATCGGCGGAAGCTTTGGAAACAACCTCTTTTGGTTCACGAATAGAACTATCCAGTTTACCCAATGGAGTATTATATTTTTCGCCTATGGATTGGGCTAACTGATTTTCTTCTTCTGTGAAAATAGGTGCTCCGATATATCTCATATTTTCAATAACCAGGTCAGAGCCCGCTCTATTGGAAATTTCGTTGTAGAAGGCACCGACTACCTGAAGGGTTACATCAGTCCCGCTGGCTAAGGCTCCGGCACGCAAACAATCATCCACCCCTCCTTCTCTAGAGCGAAGGTAATCAATATCTTTCATCATAGGGCCTCGGATAACCAATCTCATCTGGGAGAATTGAGGAACTGAGTTAGGTGCCTCTCCTCCATTGGTAATAATATACTGGATTCTCATCGGTTCAATCATATGCTCTCGTAAAAATTCCATAGAAATGGAACCTATGGTTAAACCATCTAATGCCGAACGTCCCTTTTCAGGTGCAGCACCAGCATGGGAACTTACTCCTTTATAGCTGACTTCTAAAATCTGTACCGCTAAATTGGAACCATAGTTGGATTCATTCTTGGTACCAGGATGCCAGGTTAAGAATACGTCACAACCATTAAAGACACCCTCCCGGGCAAGCCAAACCTTACCACCATGAGTATCTTCTGTAGGTGTACCAAAGAGTTTTATAGTGCCGTTAATATTGTATTTTTCCATGGCCTCTCTGAGGGCTATGGCCGCTGATACGCTGCCGGTGCCAAATAAATTATGGCCACAGCTATGTCCATTTGGCAGGGCATCATATTCAGCTAAAATACCGATGATAGGTTTTCCTGTTCCATATGTATAGGTACCTACAAAACTGGTAGGCATACCAGCCAGACCTCGTTCTACCTCAAATCCATTCTGCTCAAGTTCACTTACTAAAAGATCGGATGATCTGAACTCAGTAAGACCTATTTCGGCATACCCCCAGATCTTGTAAGAAACATCACTGATATGTTCAGCGTTGTTATCAATCCAACCTATCGCTGTCTTTTTGGCTTCCTCAACATTCACCTGAGCAATTGCTCCTGAGCTAACGCTTGCTACTAATGCAATTAGTAAAACGATTTTTATTAATCCTGAAATATTTCTGCTCATAGTCTTCTCCTTTATTTTTGAGTTTTTTAATTTAATCAAAACATCTTTTTTTACAACTATCTGCTTAACTCAGATAACTACTCTCTTCTGCACTCCCCATCTTTCCGACTGTTTACATAATAATTCCCCCTTTACCCTTAAAATAAAAAAACCACGAATGAATTAATCACCCGTGGTTAGATAAAAATACCACAGGTCTCTACCTTTCTTGAGGTAAATGCCTGTGGTATTTAGTGAAAACTTATGGTCTCCTTCTACTAATCCTTCAAGGCATCCACCTCCGAGGTAAAGTAGAAGTTAAAATAGAAATTACTGATATTTATATTTTGTTGTTCTAAAATGTTTTTGTCTTTTAGCATTCTTTTTACTTTTTGAATTAAATTGTTCTCATATTATCTATTACTATTGCTTATGTCAAGAGAAAAATAAATATTTTGTGATTATTTTATAAAAATAATTGAAAAGATGCTTTTTTATAGCGTTATACCTAATTTTTAATAACTATATTTCAAAACCTAAAAAAGTTTTTACCAGATATCCTATCAGAAAAGAAAGGGCTGCCACGCCAATACTGATAGAAGCCATCTCCAGGAATCTTCTCTTAAAATTATAATCATTGACTACCGAAATATAATAATTAAAAACAAAAATAATAGCTAATGCCACTATAATGGTCATAAAAAGGCTGATCAAATAATTTCTGCTTATAAAATAGGGGATAACCAAGGCAATAACAGTAAAGATATAGGCAATACCTGTATAGAGAGCTGACCTCTTTGCTCTTTTATGTTCTTCCGGATCTGGTTCTGCTTTAGTAGATAAATATTCACTGGCAGCCATGGAAAGGGAAGCAGAAATTCCAGTAATTAATCCTAAGAGCGCAATGATTCTGGAGTTTTGAATTGACAGGGTAAAGCCAGCCAATGCTCCGGTCAATTCCACCAGTGCATCATTCAAACCCAGGACAATGGAGCCCATGTAGGAGAGCTTTTCTTCCTTTATCATGCTGATCAATTCAGCTTCATGTTTTTCCTCATCCTCTATTATCTCTTTTAGTTCTGGTATGGGGTTGGCCATAAGTCTATAAAATTTTTGTGCCTCTTCTTCCGCTTTTTCCTGTAACTTAATACCAAAGGTTAGACCAAACACCCTGGAAATAGAGACATAAAAAAATACTTTCCATTTATCTGACTTTAAATCCATTTTGGTATATTTCTGAAACATCCTGGCATGCTTTTCTTCATCCTGGGAAATCTTGGCCAATATCTTACTATTATGGGAATCTTTCACCAATTTAGCTAACTTCCCATAGACCTGTTCTCCAACCAGCTCATCCTGCTGGGCTTTTTGTAATTCAAAAAGGTCTTTAGAATCTAACTTATAATCCATAGATTATATACCTTTCTGATAAGCATATTTTTTGTGAGTTTTAATCTCAAAATTAGAGATAAACACCATTTTTCATATTATTTTAAAAGACAGGAGGAAAATATGGTTGCTATTACCAGACCGATAATTGCTCCTACAATTACTTCAAATGGTGTATGACCAATTAGTTCTTCCATACGTTCGTTCTTGAGTCTCTTTTCTTTAAAAAATATCAGCATAAGTTTATTCAATACTTTGGCCTGCTCCCCGGTAGCCCTTCTAACTCCGGCAGCATCAGCCATAACCACTATAGCTAACACACATGCCAGGGCAAATAAAGGAGAATCCCAGCCTACCATAAAACCAATGGAGACTGCCACACTGACTGAAAGGGCAGAGTGAGTGCTGGGCATTCCTCCTGCTCCAAAAAACCTTCCCAGGTCCCATTTCTTTTCTGCTACAAAATACAGAGTTAATTTGATTGCCTGATTAGTCACCCAGGTAAAAAATGCAATTGCCAATATTCTGTTGTGAAAGATAGCCCTTAAATCATTAAAAAAATTTATCTACTTTCCTCCTTGAACTGTTTTGGCAAATATATCGAATTATTATTTTATCAATTAATTAAGGAATATATTATTTACTGTCAGACCATAATATTCCAGCTTTGGCAAAATTATCCACTTCCATTTCTCTGATAATAATGCTTACAGCATCTTTGGGACAATTGAGAGTTTGCGAAACAGCATTGGTTACCTGCTTTACCAACTCTCTTTTTTGTTCAACTGTTCTTCCCTTTATCATCTCAATTTGTAAAATTGGCATAATTGGAATCTCCTTTCTGTTATATTCATGGTGAATCGTCACGTTACACCCTACAATCTTAGTTTATTTTTATAGAAACCAAAAAAATTTAACGAAAACGCATTTTATAATAAATTATTCCAACCCATTCATGTAAAGCCCTTAAATTATGTTCCCAGGAGCTTCTATTCGGGAGGGTGGCCAATATTCCGGGATTAATATTTTCATACAGGAAATTTACTGGAGCAGGTATAACTTTTATACTATCATTTTGAAAAGCGAGCATTGCCCTGGGCATATGGACAGCACTGGTTACCAGAATTGCTTGCTCAAAATGATGGGTCCTCATCAAATCAAGCACAAAAATGGCATTTTCCATAGTAGTGCCTGACCGGTTTTCCTTCATAATATCCTGGACTGGTATTCCAAGTTTTACTAAAAATCGTTCCATCTGATCCGCTGAAGCTATATCTCCACTAAATCCAGGGGCAATTCCTCCACTAACCAGAACTGGAAAATGTGTTTCCTGATAAAGAAAATAGGCACCTAAAAGACGTGCCTGGGTAATTTCCCCAACTTCACCATTATTACTTCCCGTTGACTGGTTTACATTATTTCCGTTTCCGGATAATACTACAATGATCGGTTTAGAAAGATTAAAAAGGTATCCGGCTATATTGGCACCAGAAGTATATTTATTTTCCAGAGGTCTAAGTAAAAAATATTCCCCATACCAGGAGCCCAATAAAAACAAAGAAATAACTAAAAATAAAGTTAAGATGGTTGCTATTTTTTTCTTCTGAAAAATTAACAATGCATAAAGTAGTATTATTAATATAATAATAATTCCCGGTGGAAAGATGCCCTGCACCAGAATTTTTTGCAAAAGGAATAGTGAATCTGACATCTTAACAGCTACCCCTTTAACTGATACTTTGGTCTCTAACCCCTGACAATCCTTATTATCTTTTCCCTGAATAGAGAGTTTATCAGAGGCAATTCTTCAGGGAAGATTAAAATCAATTTCAACTGGTACCGGTATATTAAAGTAAATATATTCCTTAATAATTTCTTTTAAGCCCAAATTAGCTAAATTTTCTGATTCAATTCTGAAGGTAATTTCCTTTTCTTCTCCCGGAGATAAGCTAATCTCTTTATTATGCGGAGTTATATAATCCTGAGAAGATGTTATGGAAATCTGCTTCAATGTAATACCACTGTTATTTTTGAGCAGAAATTTTGCTTCAATAACCTTTTGTTCCATCTCTTCTGAAATTACAAATTTCTGTAATGGAATAATAGAGATAGATTCTTCTTTCTCTTTAAGGTAACCTTCCATCTGCAGGGTTACATTTTTATGCTTAGGGTCATTGGTGACCAGGCGAATATTCTCCTGGTACACCCCTGTGTCCTCCCCACTGGAATTAAACAAAAAAGTGAGCTCAATTTCCTCTTCCGGGGATAATTGTCTGGGAAATTCAGTTATCTCTGGCTGGTACTGAACAGAGGCAGGCAGAACTATATTTTCAATATTCAACACTAATTCGCCCCGATTGATAATTTGTACTGAAAATGAGGAAGAATCGCCTGAGGAGAGTAACCCCAGATTCCAGTAGTTTTTAGATAGGTATATTTTAGGAGCAGGCAGTGGCTCAACAGTTGCTTTTATGGCTATTCTCTTCCGGGGAAGTTCTGGGTCATTACTGTAAATGTAGACAGAATGCGATACCTCTCCCTCATATCCTTTGGGATTGAAGGTAACTTCCAATTGGGTAGTTTTGCCAGGTAAAAGCTTTTCATCTGACAACATAGTAGCAGTACACCCACAGGAAGCCTGTACTCGTTCAATAATAAGTGCTTTTCCTCCTTCATTTTTCAGGGTAAAAATATGAGCCTGGGGCTGGTCAGCCTTTATAGTCCCTAAATCCCCTACCTCTTCTGAAACAGTTAAAACCGGTGGTCCTGAATATTGGTTACCTATCTTGCTGAATAGGTATCCTATCCCCAAAAAGATAGCTAAAATTAAGACAACTATAAGGGCAAACCTTTTCTTAAGCATCGCTTTTTTAACCTCTTTCTTAATTAGAATTTACAGAACTTAAAATTTTATCTATTATACTAATCTGATCTTTTTTTCATTTTCCTTAAGTTTTCTTACTCTGCCCACGATTTTACTCTCGGTAAACCCTTCACTCTCCAACAATTTCAAGAGTTGCCGGGCATCTTTCTCCTGGACTGAAATAAGCAGTCCGCCTGAAGTTTGGGCATCATATAATAATATTTCTTTAGCCGGATCTAAACTATCCCTTTTTTGAACATCACAGGAGAAGTATTGATAATTGGATATACTTCCACCAGGGATAATATCTCTTTGGGCAAGCTCGCCGGCTTTCCCAAGCAGTGGCACCTCATCCACCAGAATATCAGCTCCCAGCCCTCTGTCTTTCAGCATTTCATTTAGATGCCCTATAAAACCAAACCCAGTAATATCAGTCATACTATGAGGCGACAAATGTAGAATTATTTCAGAAATATTATTCAATTTTACCATCCATTTAACAGCCTCTGCTGTATCTTCTGGGGATATTTCTTCTGCCTTAAGTGCAGTGGAGATTATACCGGTCCCTAATGGTTTGGTTAATATTAAACTATCTCCTTCCTGGCTGTTATTATTCCTGATTATCCTATCTGGGCGCACTACACCAAGTACTGCCAGACCATACTTTGGTTCATGGTCTTTGACGCTATGTCCACCCACCAGAATTGCTCCAGCTTCTCTAACCTTATTCAGCCCGCCTTCTACTATCTCTTCCAGATCATCTAAGCGATCGGCAGGAAAACAAACAATATTTAAAGCTAACAGTGGTTTACCGCCCATGGCAAAAACATCACTCAGGGCATTGGCAGCAGCTATCTGGCCAAAGGTGAATGGATCATCTACGATAGGAGTAATAAAGTCAGTAGTAAAAACGACTGCAATATCATCATTCAGACGATAAGTTGCAGCATCTTCATTATTTTCAAAGCTGCTCAATAAATTTTTGTCAGTTATATGATTAAGCTTTTTGAGAATCTCACCGAGATCCTCATAACCTAATTTGGCTGCTCACCCGGCAGCGGAAACCAATTGCATTAATTTCTTCACTTCTGACATCCATCTCACCCCCTTGCTTAACAGGTCTTTCCTTTCATGTTGAGTACCCTTATATTTTCTTTTCTTCTGGTTATACCCTCTTCATCCATTCTGGTCAAGAGGGGAACAATATATTTTCGGCTGATATTCAGTAAGTCACGCACCTCACCAATGGTAATAGATTGCTTATTCTTTAAAAATTCTACTATTTTATCTCTCATTTCCTGGTACAGAGAAGGAGTAATACATATCTGGTCTTCCAATTTTAGAATCTCTCCACTTTCTAACAAATATTCAATAAGTTCGGTATCCTGCGTAAAAATATTTCTTAATTCTTTCTCAGTAGGCAGATTAGTGGCATCCTTTGCTATGTATTGCAGGATTGCCTCTCTTTTCTTATTCTGCTGGGCAGAAAGACTGATGGTATGCTGAACAGAAGATGCCATACCACTTTTTATCTGTACTTTATTCTCTTCAGCCAGATAATTGAGCAAACCCTGAAACAGTTCCTCCGGCACCCTGGGATACTGGTTCTTTAGTTCAGTCAGAGAAATTCCTGGCTTTAAAGGATAGTCTTTATGTTTCTGCTCAAGATAAATTATTGCCTGATTAGCGCTCCTAATCCAAAACTGTTTATCTGCTACCCAATTCCCCACCAAAAAAAGAGAATTATTTTCATGTAATTGTTCTAAATGATGATAGATTTCCTCAGAGGAAAACGGACTGTTGACCAGTAATTCTTCTTTTTTAATAGCGGGGTGTTTTTCAAGCTCACTAAGAATAAGCTGACTGATATCCATTTTCTCTCTTTTAGCCAGCCAGCTTCCCCAATCCTGATTATGGAAATTATATTTACTTTCTTCTACTGCGAGTAATCTTCCTCCTCCAATGGTTTCATTAATGCCAGGTAAACGAATGATAAAATAATCACCAATCATGGGATAAATATGTTCCTGAAAACGAATCTGGGCATAAGACTTTTCCCCGGAGACTATCTCTTTCTGTTTAAAAACAATGATACCCCTTAAGATTTTGGTATGTGAAATAAACTCTATCTCAGTGCCATTTTTTAAGCGATAGGGGTCCTTCTGGGGAAGCAGAGAAAGACTAACCTCCAGAAAATTTCCAGAATGAAATTTTTTAATATCGGAAATTAAGTCACCCCGGCTGATATCCTCTTTTTTTATTCCGGGAAGGTTTAGGGCTATACGATTCCCTGACAGTGCTTTTTCTGTTGGTGTGTTGTAGCTTTGCAGTTGTCTCAATCGAACCTGCTTCAAAGCAGGAAAGAGATAGACTGTTTGATTCTGGGCTAAATTCCCGTTGAGCAGGGTTCCGGTAACCACAGTACCGCTACCCTTAATCTCAAAAACCCGGTCAATAAATAAACGTGGTTTCCCAATATCTTTCTTAGGAGGGATGGTGTTGTTAATACTTTCTACCTGGCTCCTCAATTTAACAATACTCTCTTTATCATTAATACTGAAATATAAAATTGGGACCTCAGGTTGGTTTAAACCCTTAGTTTTATCTCTGATTTCCTTTTCTACTTCCTTTACCCGTTCTTTAGAAACCAGATCTGTTTTGGTGATTACCATAAGGCCATAGTTAATATCCAGTAATCTGATAATCTGGTAATGTTCCTCGGTTTGAGGTTTCCAGCCTTCTTTGGCATCAACTACCAGGATAAAGGCATCCACAGATGCTATACCGGTAATCATATTGCGGATAAAATGTTCATGACCAGGGACATCGATAATGCCGATCTTTTCTCCCTGCGAGGTATTCATCCAGGCAAAGCCAAGGTCAATAGTAAGACCTCTCAATTTTTCCTCAGGCAGCCGGTCGGCATCAATACCGGTTAGAGCGTATATAACACTGGTTTTACCATGGTCAATATGACCGGCAGTTCCAAAAATAGCCATAAATTGTTAACTTTGCCTCATTTTCAATATATTAATTTTTTCGGTAAAAAGCAGATATAATAAGCTCTGTTAGCTTTTTATCAAAACAGGGCTCTATGGTACGAGGGTCAAAAAATAGATAATCGTCCTTTACCCGTCCTAAAACAGCCGGATGGGAAAGTCTCAGATTTCTATCTAATTCCTCAATACTGCCTTCAGTCTTAATTCCTAAAAGATAGGTAGGCAGCGTTTTCCCTGGCAGGGACCCCCCTCCTATCAGAGATACTCCTTCTATTACAGAAGCAGGGATGCCTTCATTTCTGAGGCGCCGGGCCAAAGATTGACATCTCTTTTTAATCTCCTCTGAAGAAAGGGAAATCATTCTCCAGAGCGGTAAATCCTGTAAAGTTCTTCCCTGCAAATAGCACAACAGAACAGATTGTAGGAGGGAAAGTGTCATTTTACCGACTCGATAAGTGCGATAGAGCGGGTCTTTCCTGATTCGATTGGTAAATTCTTTTTTGCCGCAGATAATCCCTCCCTGCGGACCCCCGAATAATTTATCAGCACTGAAGCAAACCAGATCAGCCCCAGATCTTATTATATCCTGTACCATGGGTTCCTGCTCTAAACTAAACTGTCTGGTGAGTAGAAAGGCGCCACTGCCCTGATCAACCACCAGTGGGATTTTATATTTTTGCGTCAGTGTCTTCAGCTCTCTGGTATCTACCGATTGCGTGAAACCGGCTATAGCAAAGTTGCTCTGATGTACCTTCAGTATTAAAGCAGTCTGTTCAGTAATAGCTTCCTCGTAATCAGACAGGTTGGTCTGGTTGGTAGTTCCCACTTCCCGCAGCAGGGCGCCACTTTCCCGCAAAATATCAGGGATACGAAAACCGCCACCTATCTGTACCAGCTCACCTCTGGAAATAATAACTTCTTTGCCTTTAGCCAGTACCTTCAGGATTAAAAAGACACAAGCGGCATTGTTATTGAGAATAAGGGAGCTTTCCGCCTGACTGAACAGAGTGAGCATCCTCTCCGTAAATTCTCCTCTCTTACCCCTTTCTCCAGGGAGGAGGTTATATTCCAGGTTATTGTAACCCATTAAAACAGGCAACGAATTATTAAT
The DNA here is from genome assembly GCA_029553585.1 of Candidatus Atribacteria bacterium. Classification (GTDB taxonomy): domain Bacteria; phylum Atribacterota; class Phoenicimicrobiia; order Phoenicimicrobiales; family Stramentimicrobiaceae; genus Stramentimicrobium. Next base: position 15,871 of record JAKPKS010000304.1, read on the forward strand.
AATAGCTTGTCCCAGGGCAGCTCTGCCCAGATTGGTGTGTAAAATTACCCCAGTAGCATTAATAACAGGCCTGAGAAAAGACTGGTACTCTTCCTCTATTAATGTCATACACTTTTTTTTGATATCAGCCATAGCAGAGGGGGTAGCACCGTTTTTAATATTTTTTCTTTCCTCAGCCAAAACTTGCCTGACCAGAGGAGTTACCATCTTTTGAGAATAACGGTTGCTTAAGGCTTTCAGCTCTGCCTGTTGTAAGACTTCCTCAACGCTGGGAATTTGAGCCAGCTCACGGTTAGAGCGAACATTGTTATTACCATTATCACTATTATAATTGTTGCTGGTATCCAAAATGGATAAACCTCTCTATTTCAAACCAAAATACTTTTTAAATTGATAGGGTATTGTCCTAATCTATATATTACTAAGAAATTATCTATTTTAGATAGTATCTATTTTAACACAGACTCTATATTACTCAAAATATAAAATGCCCATTTTGGGTATCTGTGCACACCAACAATGGGCATTTGAATTGGAAATGGCGGGAGGGGTGGGAATCGAACCCACCACGGTAATCATAAATCACCGCCCACGGATTTGAAGTCCGTAAGGTCCACCAGAACCTATCCGCTCCCTTTGTTTAAACTATTATAGTATAACTTTCATAACTTTTAAAACTCTTTGTTCCTGATAAACTATCAGGTTCTATTTTCTACCTCAGCCACCCCCTCCAGGCGTAGGAGCAGTTATACTAACAGTTATGGTTGTACTTACAGTTATTTCTTTTTCTGTATAACTTACTGTAATAATTGCATTTCCTACTTTTTTCGCTGTTACAGTTCCATCTGCCCCAACAGTTGCCACACTGGTGTTATTGGACTGGAAACTACATTCTGTTATATCAATTTTTGCACTGGAATCATCAGTATAATGGGCAGTAATAGAATCTATCTTTCTGCTGCTATTGGTACTGGTAAAAGACATTTTTAAGGGCACTACACTGATTGATTTCAACTGAACTTGACCTACCGCAACTTCGAATTTCTGGTCATCAAAATAACGGGCATTTTTTACGATGGCTTTTACATTATGCAAACCGAGCTGAGCTTCAGTTGGTGTCCACTTTATAAGTCCAGAACCATCGATAGTCATACCCTGCGGAGCAATATCAAGGTTAAATACTACTGTAGTTACATCATCAGGTTCAATGACCAGCTGATACTTATAGAGCTCTCCGGGTACTGCAGATGTTTTTGGTTGAGAAATAATGATTACCGGCTCTTTACCCAATAATAATGAATCACAACCACTCAGAAACAAAGAAGTTAACATAATTACTATTATAATCGTAAAACAAGCGGTCTTTTTTTTCATTGTATCACCTCCTTTCTTCTTATCTATACTATAACTACATTTTATATTAAACATTAGTGTTCTCAAAAGGTTTTTTTGGAATGTCGGGTAATTACAAAACAACTGTTTATTTAGGGTATTATAACACATTCTAATTAGGTGCAATACCTATTTATAATCTTTTTTTAAAGCTCCCTGAAAAATTTAATAATTCAGAAATTTTTGTAAGATATTCTCTACTTCTTATTTGATACTACCTTTTTTAATCCCGACAAACTGTCTGACGATTTTTAAGCGTTCAGCCACCGGTAGTTTGAAAAAAAGGAATAGTTACCAATATATTTAACAAAGCACTTATGGCTATTTCTTCTTCATTATAACTTACGGTAATATTGGTATTCCCAACATTTTTAGATGATACCTTTCCTTCTTTATCTACTTCAGCAATATTGGTGTTCACAGACTGAAAATGGCATTTAGATAAGGCAATTAGCTGGCTCGAATCATCAGTATAATGGGCGGTAACCGATTTTATATTTTCACTGCTGAAGGTATTGAGAGACATGCTGGGTGGTTCAATACTAATGGCGCTTAATCGTTTAGGATTAACCGTGATAGAGAATTCCTGTTTATTCTTAAACCAGCCATCGCGCAAGGTAACCACAGTTTTATGTAAACCCACCTGGTCTTTATGGGGTATCCACTCAATCAAGCCTGTTGATGAATTGATGGTCATCCCTTCAGGAGCCCTGGTCAAGTCAAACACTAATTTAGTTTTTTTGTTAGTATTAGTAGCTATCTGATATGAGTATATTTTCCCTGCAGTAACACTGGTTTCTGGTAAAGAAGTAATAACAGCAGCTTTATTGTGTAGAAGAGTTATTAGATACCCACTCAAAAGTAATAAGGCCAGTGAAACGATAATAATAATTGATATATCGGTTATTCTTTTTCTCACTCTTTCACTACCTTTCCTTCTTTTGAAATAATCTACCATACCTGATTCTGATTAATAATACTAAAAGAAAGCTTTTAACTATTGTAATTAAATAAATACATTTTTTAAATTATTATATCACCTTGCTTCTAATAGAGTAAAAATTATCACAGATTTAATGTCTCAGAAATGGTTGACATTATTCTTTTTCCTGTTATTATATATTCGAATAAATACCACAGTGCTGGTATGCATGTAAAATATTCACAATAAGGAGCAAAAAGTGAAAATAAATATAACCGAAAAAGCAGCTGAACAGCTACAAAATATGCTGCAGGAACAGGAGCTATCTGATAAAAAAATCCGGATAAAAATGACCGGCATTGGCTGAGGCGGTCCCAGGTTTGGTATTGCTCTGGATGAGCAAAATGAAGATGATACTAATTTAAAAGCAGACCAGTTTGATTTAATTATCGATCGTAGATTGGCTGATAGTATAAAATATCTAACCATCGACTATACCAATTTCTTGTTCTCAAAAGGATTCCAGGTTCATTATCAGGATTGGGATTCTTATGATACCTGTTGCTAGTAAATTAGAGGATTTTTAAGAGAATAACTCTTCTTAAAAATCCTCTAATTTGTATTCCGTATACCGCTAAATCGTTTTACATCGTGCAATCTCGTAATGCGTCGTGCGTTTTGAGTTTTGCGTTAAAAGAAGTATAACGTATACCCGTATATCATAAAATACAGCTTTAAAAAAAGAGATTGTAGGAATAAATGATTCTTTTACCCTCTTTTTTATATTTTACTACCGACTAAATACAATCGACTAACGACTAAATTAGTATTTTACAAAATCTAAAAACCATAATCTAAAAACGCAATTCTAATTAACAACTTCATAACTAAATGCCAGATACTAGCAACCATATACACCAAGATACTCACATTCAATTATTCTGTTATAAAGTAAATCAAGGTTTCTTTGACTGTTTCCTGGCTGATTTTATGCCAGATAGTTTTATAGACCGAAATCTGTTTCTGGTAAAGCTGCCTCAGTTTGGCATAATCTCTCTTATTTACCGGACAATCAGTCTTATAATCTACTATCACCCATCCTTCTGGTTCCTGAAAAACGAGATCTATAATACCGGTCATAATAATTGGTGTTTCCCCTGCTCTTCCCTCTCCTGATTCCCTAAAGGCAAGTTCCTGATAGAAGGGGTCAGCAGGTTCTATTTTCAGGTTAAAAGGCACTTCGGTAAAACTTTGAGCAGCCATCTTCACCCGGTTATACAGATCACTTTCCCTGAACCTCTGAACCATCTCAGATAATTCATTTTTACGGGAAGGAGCGATATTATTTTTTTCCAGAGTGTAGGCAATAAACTCACTCAGGAAAGCACCATCTTCTGCCCGCTTTCTTACCACATAATCTAAGACCTCGTGCACAGCATTACCCCATTTTCGTCCACCTTTTCCAACAGTAGGAATAAAATGTGTCGGGAGTTCAGAAAACTCCACAGATCTGGAAGCGCTGCTCTCCCTATAGGTAAGGGAAGAAAGTTTCTCTTTTTCCTGTTCTATCTTCAGTATCTTTTTATCATATTCTTCCTGGCTATAGTATTTTTTGGTTATTTCTGCTGAAGCTTTATTGTTTTCAGGAATAGCTAAAACCATCTCCGGTGTACTATTCTTTAAAAGATATTGCCAGGGATTTTGCTTATTATCTTGACCACTTAGCCCTGTACTGCTGATTATCAATGCATTTTTTGCCCTGGTTGCAGCCACATAGAGCAGCCTGGTCTCCTCAGCTTCCTGATAAGAAGATTCTATTTGGCAAAATTTTTTCCATTTTTGTGGCTGAGCTATTATTCTGCCATTACCATATTTATGATACTTCTTAGCTAAAAAATACCCTTCAGGTATTTCAGATAGCCTTTCAATGTGGTATTCCGGTCCCCGTCTGCTCTTACTGCTCGGGATAGCCAGAAAGACAATGGGGGCTTCCAGACCTTTGGCCTTGTGTAAATTCATAATCCGTACTGCATTTTCTGCTACCCCCATGCTAAATTCTTCCTCCACTTCTGACTGCCACACTCTTTCCAGATAGTCAACCATGCCATCATAAGTAAAGAAATCTTTTATCTCTGATTTCCGCAGGTATTCTAAAATAAAATAGAGTTCACCACCCTGTTCATTTTCATTAATCCCACCGCAGAGATAGGGCTGCAAACCGGACTGAAGTATAATCTTCTCCAGAGCCACTACCGGCAAATTCTCTAAGGTCAAGTCAGAATAAGTTTTTAGCATGCGAAAAGTATGGTAAAATTTTTGTTGTAAATCATTTTCTAAGTCACCAGGAATGGCAGCAAAGAAATTAAAATTGCCACCTGCCTCCTTATAGTGATAAAGCTCTTGGTCTGAAAAACCAAAGAATATTCCACGTAATACTGCTATTAACAACACCTGATTCTCTGGGTCTTTTAATAATCGTAATAATTTTAAGAGTTCACGCAGGTATTGAGATTCATTAAGTGAAGCATACCCTGATACGGTTACTGGAATGCCATATTCACTTAAAACCCGTGAATAGATGTCCATACCGCTTCTATAACGTAACAAGATCATAAAATCACGGTAATCTACTTCCTGACTCATCCCCTCACGTATTTCCTGGTCGGTACGAACAATTTTAATTTTCTGGCCTACCCAATCCCTGATCAGCGAGGCAATAGCCAGGGCATCATTGGTAATTGTATTTTTCTTCCTTTTCTCATCAGAAAGGATAATCTGATAAACCCCGGAAAGGAATCCTTTTTTATCCTCTCTGGTGGTTTGCATGGGAGAGTAAGTTACCTGAAATTCATCTTCCCGGCTGGCAAATAAGTCCTGAAAAAGAAGATTGATGTGTTTACCTAAAGAATGCAGGGAACGGAAATTGGCATTCAGGGTAAGGATTTTTCCTCCATTTTTTGCTATTATTTTTTTCACCTGGTTATATACTGCAATATCGGCTCTGCGAAAATGGTAGATGGATTGCTGGGGATCACCAACAATAAACAGGCTGCCTTTACGGGGAGTGAGCTTTTTCCAATCCTTTTCTTTGAGCTTTTCACCGGTTAGATAAAAGATAATTTCGGCTTGAATGGGGTCAGTATCCTGAAATTCATCAACCAGCAAGGTCCGATATTTTTGTTGAAAATAGTGGCGTATTTCAGGATTATTACGTAAAAGAATGGCAGTCTTCAACAGTAAGTCCTGAAAATTTAATACCGTATTTTTTTCACGGAACTGATGATAATAATTTACCGCCGGCTTAATAAAACGAAAGATGGGGTCATGGCAATACTCATACCAAACGGTTAAAGCCGGTTCGATATGGTCTTTTATTAGTTTTGGCAGAATTAGATCCCGATACTCCTTAGCTTTTTCGCTACTGGACCAGCGCTTAAGCACTATGTCTCCAGGTTTTCGGAAATTTTTGAACAATAGTTCCAATAAAAATATTTTATAAAAATCCTGCTGGGTATAGGGCTGGTATTGTTTTAGCCTTTCAATCTGCAAAATGGCCTGCTGTACACTATCATACCCTTGTTTGGGTTCCTCTTTCAGAATGTAATTCTTAGCCTCTTGAGCAAAGGAGAATAGAGCCTGCAGGGCTGGCTGCAACTCAGGAGTATCTATTTTTTCATGTATAACCTCTACCTCAGGGTATTGACAAACCTGTTTATAACACCCCTTAAGGTCTTTAATCTGAATACCTAAGGCATTTAAGTCTCGAAAAAGATTATAATCCTTTACCATTAAACCGCCCAGATATTCTTCCCAGGCCTGTTCCATAAGTAAGATGTTTTCAATCTCATCCAGCTCTTTAAAAGTGGGGTCCAGGCCTGCCTCTAAGGGACGTTCTCTTAGAATTCGAGCACAAAAAGAGTGAATGGTACCTATATAACCTTGCTCTATATCCAGTATTGCCTTAGCTAATAAGTTTTTAACTTCAGGTGAATCTGCTTTTTTGAGCTCTCCTTCTATTTCCTGCTGGAATCGCTCCTTAAGTTCAATAGCGGCTTTACGGGTGAAGGTGATTGCTGCAATCTGATCTACAGCAAATTTGCCTGACTTGACCAGCGCAGCCATCCTTTTTACCAAACAGGAGGTCTTGCCGGAACCTGCACTGGCTTCCACCAGAAAATTTTGCTGTAAATCATTATAAATTTGATCTCTGGCTTTCTGATCGACGAGAATAGTCTTCTGCCCTTTAGTCAAATTGCTGCAACCTCCTTATCTCCTCCAGAGAAGGGTCATTCTGATATTTTTCTCCCTTTTTACCCGCTACCGTAATAGTTTCATTCTGTTCCAGTATATCCTGGTAATCCAGACACATATAATCATCTGCTTCTTTAATCATAGCAAAAGAGCCTTGTGCGACAATATCGAGCAATATCTTTACTATTTCCAGAACCTGTTCCCTCTGATGTTTTTTATATAAAACAAATTTCCCCTGACCGGTTATGGTGGGGAAGTAATAACCGGACTCATTCACCGTCGCATTCACCACTTCTCCTTTAGTGGCTAATATCTTTTCCAGGGCAAGGGCATATAGGGCATGCTGTACCTGCTGGCCCTGCCGGAAAGGACTATTTTCAGTAAAACCTTGGGAACTTCCGGTCTTATAATCAATGATACGGAAAGTTCCATCAGGCAATAGATCCACTCTATCCATTTTCCCCTGAATACTTATTTTGCCACTATCAGGCAGGCTTAATTCCAATGCCTTTATTTTGCCCAATACTTCATGGTTGCTATCCCTAGTACCAAAGGCAAGCTCAAAATACCGGGGAGACTGGCCTGTGTAATTCATTTCCTCTTGAACTAAGAATACCCTGCAGGAATCAAGTATCTCCTTCCTCTCTGCCTCATAGACCAATTCCCCGGGAGGAGCGAGATATTCTCTCTTTTCTGCTAAACTATCCTCCACAATCTTAGCCAGCTGAGGCCAGTGCCGTGTAAAGGATGGTATTATCTTTTCCCCAGGCGAATTCTTGAGTAAAATTTTATAAAATTTTTCATAGATCTGGTGCAGGAGCAGTCCCCTTTCCAGAGGGTTCAGCCAGACAGTTGGGTCATAAACTATTTCCTCAGATGGCTTTATCTTAAGGATATCGATTAAAAAGTAGAGATAGGGGCAATAGGCAATCCTTTCCAGTTTGGTGGCAGATACCACTATACCCCTGTTCTCACGAGGGTCCACCACTCTGGTATTGACCCTGATCTTACCATTGTATCCATTAAACCCCTCTTCTCTCCTGATTCTATCAGCCTTGATTCCCTGCTGGAAGGCACCATACTGCTGATTAAAAAAATGCTCGAAATCCCACTTTTCTTTTTGAGCAAAATAAAGATACAGTTCTCCGTTATCCAAAATTTCTAATTCGTTTTGGGGAATAAAGCCTTTCAGAGGACTTAATTCGCGGTAAAAAGTGCTATAGTCGAGAGAAGTATCTTTTTTTTGAAGTCGATAAAGATGCAGCAACAGATTAGCAGGTGCCTGCTCACGCTGAGCTACAGTATCATAGCCCGAAAAGGATAAAAATATCTTACCCTGGCCCTGCCGGGAAAGGACAAGCTCCAACAAACGTAG
>JAKPKS010000278.1 GCA_029553585.1 Candidatus Atribacteria bacterium
TGATTTTGTTTAGATTCTGAAACAGGTTCTTGTAGCCGGATTCCCGGATGCCTCAGTAATTCCTCATACCTTTTTACACTGTACTTGTTATCCCATAGATAGTAGAAATAATCATGGTAACGCTGAACTATATATGTATCATCTATCACCAGGAGATTCTCATCATTTCTGGAGCCTGCTGAGGCAGTCCAGTTGTAGGAGCCGGTAATGACAATACTGTTATCTATAATGGCAAACTTATTGTGGTTGGAATATCCAGAGCTTATCCTGATATCCTCTATTCCTTCATTGATTAAGAAGCGGGATTTACTGTGTTCGTTACTGATGTCTCTGCTGTCTAAGTAGACCTTAACAGCTACACCTCTATTGTGAGCTTTTACTACTGCTTTGGCTATCTCTCCTTCTGTAAAGGAATACATGGCAATATTGATAGATTCTCCTGCCTTATTAATATTATTAATGATTACAGATTGAGGGTCATCTAAGAGGGAGAAGTAGACTTCTGTCTTGGCGATAGTATTGAGGGGCAGTATAGCTAAAAGTAAGATAGCAATTGTTATGATATTCAGATGGTATAATTTTTTCATTGTTGTTTCCTGATTATTAGGTTTATTTTATACTACAAACAATGAGCTGTTCCGGGATATATTTGCTGGAAAACTGACAATTTAAGACCCGACCTCCTGTCCGCGTCTTAAGTTATGCGTTATGCGTTATGCGTTTTGCGTAAAGAAATAAAATAAGAGTAGAAAGAGTAGATCCAGAAAGGATCGTCCCCTTGTGTCTTTCAGCCCTCTCTTGAAGTGTCAGTTAACAACCGCAAGATTGTCTCAATGGCTGGATGTGTCAAATGTTGACAGGCTGACCCCAGCTATATTAGTTCTTTTGTTTCTATCCGGTCAAATACTCCTGTTTCTTGGCTAGCTTGTATTACAGAATTACCAATAAACCCGTATATTAATAATAATAACAACAAAGGATATATAACAAACCTTTCATACTTACACATTTTAACCCCTAACTTCTAAATTTTACTTTTTATTTTGTAATTCCCTAAGTTTGTTTTCTGCTTCCTGGATCTTTATTTCTTCTTCTAGTCTTTTTCTTTTAAAATATAAAGAAATATCGCCTTTACTTCCACTTAAGATAAACAGAATGTTTAAAAAGAAAAAGATCATTAAAGATATTAACCATATGTAATCCGAAATTTGCATTTTATAGTATGATATTTGCCAGTCAAAACTTACATAAATTACCCCTATTATCCCTACAATATTTCCCGATAAAGCTATTATTCTTATTATCTGTATAAAATCATTGAATTACTCCTTGTAATACCCTAAATTGTTCAAATAACGCCCATATTTCAAAAATTTTTTATTCCCCTTACAAACTCTTTTCAATATTGTTGATTTCTTCCTGGCTAATTCCTATGTATCTTTTTGTGATTGCATTAGATTTATGCCTCAACTTTTCCGATATTAGCTCAATAGGTATGCCAAAGTTTTTCCTGGAGTGATAACCCCAACTTTTTCTTAGTGTATGAGTGCCATAACTTGAAGGATCTAATCCTACTGCCTTAACCCATTTTTTGATTAATACCCATGCTCTTATACGGTCCAGGTTCTGTCCTGTCCTGGTCTTAAATATATAATCGTTAGGATCTGGAAACTTCTCTTTTTCCAGGTAGAATTTCAATGCTTTTCTTACAGATTCATTGATTAATATTTTCATTTCCTTTTTTGTCTTTTTGGTTTTTATCTTAAATGATTCCTTTATTTCCCCCTGGCTATTTATCACATCTTTAATTTTAAGTGATAATAAATCGCTGATCCTTAATGCTGAATTAATACCAAAGACAAACAACAGATAATCCCGGGCCTGGTATTCCTGGTTATATTTGTCGCTAAGGATATATTGCTTAATTGCATAGATTTTTTCTTTACTTCTGACAGGTTCAACATTGTTCATCTCTTTACCCCCTCTTTGCTTTACTCTGCAACATAACATTTTTTTTCATATTACAACTTAGGGATTAAACTTTTTTAAAAGTGCATCTATAAGAGGTGATGAATGATCTATTGACCTCATAGCTTCAACATACAATAAAGCGTTATATATATTATTTTCTAAATACAGTACCCCTGCCTTATAAAAATCAACGAGAGCATTGTGGAGATATTTCTTAAGTCTAATATAAGTAATTCCCCGATTATAATAAGCATAATCATATGTGATAATCATAACAATAGACGATCTAATGATTGTGAGCTTTATTTATATGTTTGTATTTTTGTATTATTTTTTTAAATCAAGTAAAGCAATTTATTATTTTTATTATTTTAACAAAAAATGAAGTTAAATGGCAAGCATTAGAAGTATGTTGGAAATGAAGCAGTTAAGCGTTAATGGTTTTTAAATTCTTATAGATTTTATAAAGATAAGAAAAAGATACGGGCTATAGTGGATGTGACTGCCACGCTTACCCAGAGGGTAAGATAGCAGAGACAAAGAGAATAAGATAGTACGGACTGAGAGAAATTTTCTTAAAGATGAGAAGATGTTCTGCTATAAATTAAAAATAGTTATTAAGACATTAAAATAAGGAGAAAATTTTTGACAAAGGGAAAAGCTAATGTTACAATAGCACCAATTTATACCATCTATACTGAATAAGCCAATGAAGGGCAGAGTAGGGTAGACTGAGAATTCTTTAGATACCCCAAGACCAGCCCGGAGGTTATTAAAAAATAAAAGTTGCTTAAACATAAGAGATTGCGATTATAAGTTGTAGCAGTTGCGATATTTTAGTTTAAGAAATAAAGTGGAACCGCGAAAGGCCTTTCGTCTTTAGTTAGACGAAGGGCCTTTTTATTATCTAACAATAAAATTTGACAAAAGAGGTATGTAGCAATGCAAAACAAAGAAGTAGGTATTGGCATTTTAGGGTTGGGCAATGTTGGACGAGGTGTGCTTTTTACACTTAAAAACAATAAGGACTTTATTGGGCAGGAGCTTTCGCCATCCAAGGTAAAGGTAGTAGGGCTTGTTGATCTTGATGAGGGAAGAAAACCGGACTCTTCATTTGGCTATCAGTTTTTTACCCGCGATGCTCAGGAGGTGATTACCCATCCCGATATTCAGATTGTGGTAGAGGCAATCGGGGGTGAATACCCGGCTTACAATTTTATTAAACAGGCATTTGAAGCAGGCAAACATGTAGTAACACCCAATAAAGAAGTAGTAGCCAAGCATGGCTATGAGCTAATCAGGATTGCCCATCAGCATAATGTGCAGTTCTTATTTGAAACTTCAGTAGCGAGCGCTATTCCAATTCTGGGAACTATGGTAAATATGATTACCTCTGCACCACTGGATGAGATTAGCGGGATTTTAAATGGAACCACCAATTATGTGCTGGAATTGATGCTGGAGCAGGATATGTCACAGGCTGAGGCGATCAAAAAAGCGCAGGAGATGGGCTATGCCGAGGCTGACCCCGAAAAAGATATCGATGGCTGGGATGCTTTATATAAGATATTTATCTTAGCTACCCTCGGTTTTAGAGGAAAGTTGAATTTAGACCAGATTGAGCCAACCGGTATCAGCAAGATAATCCTTGCGGACCTGAAACTGGCCAAAGAGATGGGCTATAGTATTAAATTGGTGGCTACTGCCAGGAAAGTTGCGAATA
>JAKPKS010000002.1 GCA_029553585.1 Candidatus Atribacteria bacterium
CTCTTAGCTGAAGAGAGATACCAGGTCTATGACCATCACCTCATCTTAGTGGGCGGAGACGGGGCGACCTGGATCAGGCAAGGAGCAAAAGATTATTTCCCCAATTCCATCTATCAATTATGTCCCTTTCACCTGAAACGCAAACTGACCCAGACACTCTCCTATCACCGAAGCCAAAAATCCCAGGTAAGTCTTCTCTTACAAGAAGGCAACATCCCAGAAGCTCTTCTGTTATTAGAAGAAGAAAAAGGCAAAAATTCTCAGAAAAGAGATGAATTAAATGATTTAATCACCTATCTCATCAATAACTCTGAGGGAATCAATGCCGTAGATCGACTGAAAGAGAGAGGCTTGCCTGTCGATACTATGGGAGCCATTGAGGGCAATATCGACAAGATCCTGGCCAATCGCTTCAAGAAACGAGGAATGAGCTGGAGCCCTTCTGGGGCGCTGAATCTAGCTAAAATAGGACAATTGATCATCAATGATGACTGGGATGACTTCTGGCCTGGTGAACCAGAGGTGATCCTCAAACAGATTAAGCCCAAAGAACAATACCATTTCCCCAATGAGGATAAATATGACCGCAAATATTCTCTTCCGGTATTGGTAGGCCCCCACCAGGACAGAAACTGGGTGAAACAATTAAAGGAGCTAGTTAGTATTGGTTAATTGAATGATTAACAAAAAAACTTAGGAGCGTATCATTAGCATGTATTGCTATTATTATTCTCATTTTACTGTTAGAATTTACTTATCATCACTTACTCTGTAACTTGAATTAATTTCCCTAATTTTTGAGGTAAGGAAAAGTACCCACAAGTTGTTGACACGAACGGGATGTGATAGAAAGAATTCCGTATTTTATTCTAGATGTGTATAATAGAAAGAGGCTGCATTCAGCCTTGGGCTACCGGCCTCCGGAGGAATTTGAGAGTCTACTTACTGAGAATGCCTCTCAGGAATATGAGAAAGCTAAGACTTTATTTGTCTAGTCTGAGGGGTGCACTCCAATCTCTTTGGGTGAGCTACAGGATGATCTGGATAAGTTTATCTACAATTATAATTTTAAAAGAACGAATCAGGGTTACCGGCTTAAAGGTATGATTCCTTACCAGAAATTTACCGATGGCAAGCGAAAATTATCTTTACCGGAACCGGGATAAATAGTATTCTAATTTCTATAGGAAAGAACAGTACAACTTTTATATATTTGTTTTTATTAGAGTTGATCTAAAACTATAAACTATAATTTAGTTGAAGATAGTAAGGTTAATGATTATAAAATTGGATTTATGGTTTGTGAGTATTCTTTTTCTAAGGAGGAAATCAATTCAGGAACTGTTATGATTTTGTTAATACGGTAGGCGTTGGCACCTGCAAAGGCAAAACCATGGCCTAAATTGCCCTTTTGGGCTTGAGTCAGGGCTGAGGCAATACAGTAAGGTGCTGTCCTGAAATCACAAGTTTTCAGGCATTTCCAGCTACAACGGAAAGGTTTCTTATTCCCTTTGACAACATCGTCTAAAAAATCATTTTTTATTGCCCTTCCCGGTAAACCTACCGGGCTGTCAATAATTATCAGATCATCTTTCTGACAATTAAGATAGGCTTGCTTGAATTCTGAAGAGGCATCACATTCCTCAGTTGCTACAAAACGGCTTGCCATCTGGACACCTTGCGCCCCTCTCTCTAAAAAATGATAAATATCTTCACCGGTAAAGATGCCACCTGCCACAATTACCGGCACTTTCTTCTGGTATAATTCTTCAAATGGCTTTAAAACGGAGATGGTTTCCGGCAATAGGTTTTCCAAAGAAAATGCTATATCGGTCAACTGTTCCCTCTTAAAACCTAAATGACCTCCCGCTAAAGGTCCCTCTAATACAACTGCATCAGGTATATAATCATAATTCTTTTGCCAGTATTGGAAGATAAGTTTTGCTGCCCGGGCCGAGGAGATAATTGGCACAATTTTGGGCTTTTTTTCACCATGACTACGAGGAATAAGATTATCCATTCCCTTTAATGGTAATCCTGCTCCCATCAAAACCATATTCACCTTTTCCTGAATAGCTATATTTAATATTTCCTCAAAATCAGACAATGCCAGCATAATATTTACACCGATAATTCCGTTTGAATTTTGTCTCGCCTTCTTGATCTCCTTTTTTAAAGCCCGCTGATTAGCTTTTTTATAATTGGTGTTAAAATCGGGTTCCATCATACCAATACCCGCTGTAGCGATTACCCCAACACCACCGGCATTGGCCACTGCTGATGCCAAACCGGATAAGGAAATACCTACTGCCATACCACCCTGAATAATGGGTATCTTGACTGAGAGGTCTCCAATAACCAGTTCAGGCATTTTTTTTATCTTCATAATCTTCCTTTTCAACTTCTACTCTTTCTGCTCATAATTTATTCCAGCTCCTTTTGCTCTAAGGCAAAGAGAAGTTCTGCTTTAGCTGCCACCTTCCCATTCACAGTAGCAATTCCTTTCCCTAAACCAAAAAAGCCCTTTCTCTTTATTATCTCCACCTCTAATTTTAAACAATCACCAGGCACTACCTTCCGCTTAAACACTGCCTTGCTAATACCCCCAAAATAAGCTAACTTCCCCTGATTCTCTCTCTGGGATAAAATGGCTACCGCTCCAACCTGGGCTAATGATTCCAGTATTAATACACCTGGCATAATCATTTCCTGAGGGAAATGCCCCTGAAAATAGTATTCATTGGCAGTAACATTTTTATAGCCTGCTGCCCTTTCCCCGGGCACCATTTCGGTGATACAGTCTATCAGCAAAAAGGGGTAACGATGCGGAATTATCTTTTTTATATCCTCAATATTCAACAATTCAACCCTCCTCCCTGATCAAATAAGTTCACCATTTTTTAATAACAGACTGACATTATGCCCACCAAAGCCAAAAGAATTGGAAAGGCAATAGGTCAATTTTTTTTCTCTTCCCTGCCGAGGAACATAATCTAAATCACAATCGGGATCAGGCTTTTCCAGTCCAACAGTGGGAGGTATAAAACTATCCTGCATAGCTTTGATGCAGACAATGGCCTCTGCTGCTCCGGCTGCACCTAACATATGGGCAGTCATTGCTTTAGTAGAGCTGACCGGAATGGTATAAGCATCAGCAGTAAAAACTCTTTTAATGGCTTTGGTCTCACAAAGGTCATTGTATGGTGTGCTGGTACCATGGGCATTGATATAGGATAACTCATTATGAGCTATGCCACTTTCTTCTACTGCTTTACGCATTGCCTCCGCTCCCCCCGTACCTTCTGGATCTGGAGCGGTAATATGATAGGCATCACAGGTTACTCCACAGCCAATTAACTCAGCATATATTTTAGCCCCTCTTTGCCGTGCATTTTCTAAAGTTTCCATTACTAATACTCCGGCACCCTCTCCCATCACAAACCCACTTCGTTCTGCATCAAAAGGAATGGAGGCTCTTTCTGGCCTATTATGGGAACAGAGAGCACCCATCTGGGTAAACCCGGCTAAAGCGAGTGGAGTAATAGCAGCTTCGGTCCCCCCGCATAACATAAGTGAAGCCAGACCCTGCTGTAATAAACGAAAACCATAATGAATTGCGGAAGCGCC
>JAKPKS010000016.1 GCA_029553585.1 Candidatus Atribacteria bacterium
ACAGTTGGTGGTAAGGGTATTTTTCAAAAGGGAAAATCTTAGAATATATCTTACTCGATTTAATTCTCAAATTGTGGTAATATTAAAAATATAAACAGAAGCACAGCGAAGACATATGCTAAAGATAATACTGGGTTAGAAATACCGGGGGGATTTCGAATGCAGTTTATTAATGAACAGTATAAGGTTATTCGAGAAAGTGGCACCGATCCATATGGGACAACTTATATAGTGGAAGACATTCAAAAAAGCAACTTGCTTAAATATTTAAGAATCGTAAATCTTCAAAAAGAGACTAAGGGTTTCATAGATTATATGAAGAATAATTTTTACGATTATGCTTCCTATTTCCATCCAAACCTTATAGAATTTTATTTTTTTAATAAAATCAGTCTTATTGATAATAAGCAGGTCACCGTGAACCAATTCTATTATACATATGACTATTTTGAAGGCATTAATGCATTTGAGTATTGCAAGGACAAGTATCTTGATTTTATTTTGGACTTTGCTGCAGATTTGTGTTCTGCTGTTAAGTTTTTGCATCTCAGAGGCCTTCTGCTCGGAAGTATCGGGGTGGATGACTTAAAGGTTGTACAGGATAAGGATAGGGACCACCTGAAGATATTGTCATTACCATATCCCCCAAAAACAGATCGGAAAATGGCAATCGGTAAAAAAAATAAGTGCTTTGAAGCACCTGAGTTAAGAAATGATGCTGTCTATACGGTTTTCTCGGACATATATCTTATTGGTGCTGTTATTTTTTATTTGATTAGCGGAATAGACTACTTTGAAGAGAAGTTTGAAAACTCCTTTCTGGCTTTTAGCAAAAAAAGGAACAATTATCCATACAACAGTATTATGAGCATAATAAAAAAATGTACAGCAGCAGAACCTGAAAAACGATTTCAGTCTGTTGAGGATATTATTTCGGATATAAATAACTGCTTCGGAAAGAGTTACAATATTATCCGGAAGGAATATATCCAGGCAATTCCCCGTTATAAAACAAAACCACTGGGCAGACATAATACTATTGACAGGATATTAAATAATGCAAAAGGACATTTTTTCGCTGAACGACTGAACAAAATCACTATGATATTGAATACTGAAGGCGCAGGGAAAGATGATTTTTTAGAGGCTCTGAATATTAAGGCAGAACATGAGGGCTTAAGACCTGTCAAAATTGTTCTTAATGAATCGGATTTCTTAAAATTCAGTTTTTTGGAGATATTTATAAAGAGTATAATCAGATATTCGGACGAAGAGATAGCAGAAAAGTATCTTGGCGACATGAAGAATATTGTGTCCCGGATTTCCGGTCACGGGATCGCTTCTACAAGCAAGGGATTAGGATATTTCGGAGAGGACAGCAAAAAGAAGTTTATTCAAAAATTAAGCAGTTTTATTATGGAAGCTTCAGAAAAACTGCATTTTGTATTTTTGATTGATAATATTCAGTGGATAGACGAGAATTCGTTCAGACTGATAATTGAAGCATTAAAGAACCAGCGTAATTCAAAAGCGTATTTTGTTCTGACCATAGACAAAGACATATATATAAAAAATACCGGGATAAAGAAATACTGCTATAGATTTAGTAAAATGGGTGTTTTGGAAACCATTCCCCTTAAGAACCTTAGTTTTTCGGATACAGCAGAGTATATCAGGCTGATTTTAGGTATGGATGAAGCCCCCGGCAAATTTGCCAGGTTGATTTACGACAAGACAAAGGGCAGCCCTGAGTATGTTTACAATACATTATTTATGTATTTTTCGAATAATAGCATATATGTGGATGACAAAGGCTTTTGGGTATTTGATAAAGCAGGTTCTGAATCAATAAACCTTTCGTATGCCGATAATGTTGAAGCGTTGGATAATATTTATAAGCTTGATAGCGACTATAAGGATATATTGAAGGCAGTATCTATTTTTAGTATCCCGGTTTCATCGGATGTAATAGAGAACTTTGTAGAAATCAAAGGGGAGAAATTAATAAATTGTCTGTATTACCTTTCAAATATAAACATAATAATAAGAAAACCGAATGACTGGGGCTTGTCCTATAGTTTCAATTCTTTAAATTTAAAAAGGTCAATATACGAAAATATATCTTCTGAATTAAGGCGAAAATATCATGAAAAGGCTTCCTATGTTTTAAAAAGTAAAATTAAGAATGAAAATAAAGAGAATGCGGATGAATTGATACATCAAATGCTAAGAGCCAATTGGAATCTTGAAGTCAGGGAATACTTAATGGATACTGCTGAAAGCTTGATTGGGAATAATTCAATAAACCAGGCGGTGCGGTTTCTAGAAAATGCCTATGGCTTGTTGGTTGAGGAAAGCATTTATGAAGACAGGATACTGGTATGCAATAAGTTAGGCGAACTATATGAACGGATGGGAGAATATTCAAAAGCTTATTATTATTATAATATTGTTGAGGGTATTGCCAGGACTGTAAGAAATACCAATCTTCTGATAGATGTGTATATAGAGAAATATCTTTTGATGTATAAATTGGGTGACAGAAAGACTTCTTTCAGGTATCTTGCCCAATCTAAGAACCTCCTCAGAACTTCAGGTTATAGGAAAGGTATATACGAACACATTATCGTGATAAACAGGATGATGCTCCATAAAAGAAAGTTCAACAGCTATATAGATATACTGGAAAAAGCACTAAAGAACATGGATAAAGAACAATATAAATTTTATTATGCAAGGATACTGGGCATCTGCGGAAGGCTCAAAGCCTATAAAGGCCGCCATGAGGAAGGTCTCTCCGAACTGGCTGAGAGCGTCAGTATCCTGGAGAAAACAGATAATTACAGGAAAGTACTATACCCATTGAATTCAATGGGAGAAATATATTATGACAATTACAACGAAATACAAAAGGCAAAAGAATGCTTCGAAAGATGCCTTTCTATCAGTAAAAAGGCGGGTGATGCATATTATATTGGCAAAAGCTATAAAAACCTTGCAGAAATATACAGAACAGAAGACAAGAATTCCAAAGCTCTTCAATTTTATCAAAGCTCCCTTGAGAACATTACTTTGGCGAAAGACAGGCATTTGGAGTTTTGGATTTATTTGAATATGGCCTTGACCAACATAGAGTTGGAAGATTACAAAAAAGCCTTGACAATACAAAATAATATGGAAGAAGAATTAATGAAATCCAGGTATTCGGGGAACTTGATAGATTTATACCATAGAAGCAGGGCGGAATTCTTCTATGCTGTGGGGGAATACGAGAAAGCACAGGAATATGCACAAAAATCTGTGGATATGTGTATAACCTGGGGTATTACAGAGAATTATGACGCACATTTTGTGAAGCTGCTTTCGGAAATACAGCAAAACGGAAACCTTGACTTTGAAAGAGACAGTGCGTTTCTGGATAAAGTGTTCACGGAAAATTTATATAAATTAGGGCGTATTGCCTGTGTAAAGCTTGCAGAAATATATATATCGAGAGGCATGCAGGAACGGGGAGCCGAG
>JAKPKS010000032.1 GCA_029553585.1 Candidatus Atribacteria bacterium
GAACTGTACTGGGAACAAAAATATCCAGAGGCCATAAAACAATTAGAACAATGCATACCTCAGGACCCGGATAACCCCGAAATATACTATTATATAGGCCAGTCCTATTTTCAGCAGGGACAGCAAGCCGCTCAAAAGAAAAGTATCATTAAAGCAACTAAATATTACCGTGAGGCATATCAGATTTCTGATACCGCCATTGAAAAATATTTTAACAAAATCGAAAAAAGCCCGGCACAGGACCATACCAATGATTACCTGCAGCTGGCATATATTTACCAGATTCGCAGTCTGATACCAGGAATCAATGAATTTCAAGCAGCAATCACAATTTATGAGACACTATTGGCAGAAAAACCCTATCTAACTTCTGTTTATTATAATTTGGGTTGGATTTACTATCAGATGAAAGATTACCAACAAGCTGTTGACACCTTTTTACACTATCTAAAACCAGGCAGGAAGAGTGGTTTCGTCTACTATTATTTAGGGCTGTCCTATGATAAAATAGGGGAGAAGGAAAAAGCAAAGGAATATTTCCAGTTAGTTTTAGATGAATTCCCGGATACAGAAATAGCTACCTTTGCCAAAAAAGAATTGCGTTAAACTAATTGAAATTCAAAAGGAGAAACATATTGTCATCCAAAATTTTCAAAATTACTAAAACTTTAAAAACTAAGACCCCTTTTTCACATATGCATAAGCACAAACCTAATATATTATTGTTTACTATAGTAATTTTGTTTCTTTTAACTGGATGCAATCCCTTTAACCCTGGAGAGGGTGCTTTAGAAGGGGTAGTTCAGCGTCAGACCGGAAACAGTTATACCCCTGTTTCTGATGTATTAATAAGTATCAGCGGCAGCACCAGCACTACCTACACTGACCATAATGGCTACTTCCTGCTCAATGATATTCCTGCTGGCAAACGCACCTTAACTCTAATTAAAGAAGGGTATATTACCCTTAAACTGCTTAATGTTTATATTGAACCAAGCATTATCAATAAGGTTTTTTTTGGTGACCCAATTGTACTTAAACCCAAAGAAGATACCGCACTTTACAACCAGGCAATGGATTATCTGGAGCAAAAAAGATACCAGGATGCTCGGGATGCTTTTGTAGAACTACGTAATACTTATCCCGACAGTGTCTGGGCTGATGATGCCCAATATTACATTGGAAATATTTATGAAATAAGTGGCCTTTATATAGTGGCAAGGGATGAATATTCCCGCCTCCTCCTCTACTATCCGTCCAGCAGCTGGGCTCCAGCCAGCCGGCTGGGAATAGGAAATTGCTATTATCAGACTGGCGATTATTTTAATGCTAAAATTCAATACCAGTCTGTCATTGATAATTACCCATTCAGTGATTTAATTCCCTTTGCACACTACCGAATTGCCTGGTGTAATAGAATACTGGGAAATTATGGTGAGGCAATTGATGGTTTTCAGGAATTAATTACACTATTCCCGGAAAATATTTATGCTCCACCTGCTCAGTACTTTATCGGAGAGATATATTGTAAAGATTTAAAAGATTACAATATGGCAATAGATGCTTTTCACTCTGCTGTCAATAATTATCCCCTGGCTACCTGGCCTGAACAAAACGGATTAATCGCTCCCTGTGCCTATTTCTACATTGGTTATTGCTATGAAAAGATAGAAATGTGGCAGGAAGCAGTTTACACTTATCAGATAATTGTGGATGAGTACCCTGATAGCACTTGTTGGGGTGAAACCAAACTCATAGCCATACAAGCACAGGAGCGTATCGAGTATATTATTGAAAAATATCTCTCACCCCCGGAAAATCCTGAACTATAACAATGAAAAATATCTAAAATGAATATAAAAAATGTATATGATTCCGGTGCCAGCAATGATCTGGAAAAAATTGAATTATGCCAGTCTGGGAATAGCGAAGCTTTCTCCTTTCTGGTCGAAAAATATAAAAACATGGTCTACCAGCTGGCATTACGTCTGACCGGAAATTACCATGACAGCGAGGATATCGCTCAGGAATCTTTTCTAAAGGCATACCACTCGCTACACCAATTTAATCCTTCCTATTCCTTCTCCAGCTGGCTGTACAAAATCACCTTGAATACCATTCGGGACAGGGCAAGAAGAAAGAATCTGGATTTAGCCCAGTCTTTTTCACAACAGGAAGATGATTTTCCAGAACAGGAAACAGCCAATACCAGGCCCCTCTTTTCCGGAGATAGCGAATTTGCAACCAATCCGGAGGAATGGCAGGTAAGGCAGGAAAACCAGCAAGCCATACAAACAGCCATTAATGCCTTACCCTTGCCACAGAAGGAAATTATAATTTTGCGTCATCTGCAAAATCTTTCTTATTATGAGATTGCCCAAATCCTCCATATCCCTTTAAACTCAGTGAAAGTGCGCCTGCATCGTGCCCGCACCCAGCTGAAAACCCTTTTAGAAGAACTAAAATAATCAGCAAGCCTGTCTTTTTTCAGTCATTGCGAGAAATGGTTTATCATTTCGTGGCAATCTCATACTATATCACCCACATCTTCCTCTTTCTTGGTTTTTATTTTTCTTTAACGTTATACGGTATACATTATACGTTATACCTCTTCAAAGATTGTGGGTATAATTGAATGTGATTGCCACGACAGCCCAGAGTTCAAGCATAGGGGCTGTCTCGCAATGACCAAGAAGGGACGTATTCTTCCTCTTTGTCACTGCGAGGAGCGCAGCGACGCGGCAGTCTCATCCACTGTAACCCGCATCTCCCTCTTTCTTGGTTTTTGACTCAAAACGCATAACGCACAACGCATAACGAGATTGGCAGTCTCATCCTCTGTAACCCGCATCTTTCCTTTTCTATGCTTTTCTTTTTCTTTAACATTATACGGTATACATTATACGTTATACCTCTTCAAAGATGTGGCAATCTCATTCTCTATAGCCCGTATCTCCCTCTTTCTTGGTTTTTGACTCAAAACGCACAACGCACAACGCAAGACGAGACCGTATTTTGGTTAGAAAAATTTATTAAACTGTAACATTTTGTCAATTATTACGTATCATTAAGTAGAAGAGAAAATACATTCAAGGAAAGAACTCCAAATGGGGAAAAATGAATGCCGTAACATACAAGAATATATAGAGGACTATCTGGAAGGCAGACTCTCCGCTGAAGAGAGAGCCGAGATGGAAGAACATCTCAGCTGCTGCCCTGAATGTCAGCAGGAATTGCAAAACTGGCAGACTCTTTTTCAGAGTTTGACTTCACTTTCTCACACCACACAGAAAGAGCAACCCTCTCCAGATTTTACCGCCAAAGTAATGCAGAAGATTGCTCAACAAGAGCCGGTTGTTACAGGCGAGAGTTTCTGGTATAAAGTTCAGCATCTGCTTACCATTCCCAGTCTTTCTTTAAAATGGACAGCAGCTTTAGCTATGTCATTATTAGTGGTATTTCTGGGTTACAGTATATACTTTTCACCGATAGAACAAACAATACCCAATTGTTTAGCCGAGATTACCTTTACTATGAAGGCAGATGCCAGTCAGGTGCAGAGCATTGCTGTGGTGGGGGATTTTAATGACTGGGACCCCAACCGTCACCTTCTCACCGATACAAATCATGATGGCATCTGGACCGTTACTCTAAAGCTGGAACCTGGCCGATATGAATATATGTTTATCCTTGATGGGCAGCAGTGGGTACCAGACCCGACTGCCTTCCGTTATGTTAATGACGGATTTGGTAATAAGAATGCGGTCATTGAAATAAGTCAATGCGGGTGTAATTAAAATAAGGTATATGGTATAACGTATAACGTATATCGTGTACCGAAAATACAGAACGCAAGACGCACGACGCAGAACGAGATGGCAGTCTTATACTCTGTAGCCCGCACTTTTAACATTATACATTATACGATATAGGATATGCGGTATACCTCTTTAAAAGGTAAAGAAATGAA
The DNA here is from genome assembly GCA_029553585.1 of Candidatus Atribacteria bacterium. GTDB lineage: Bacteria > Atribacterota > Phoenicimicrobiia > Phoenicimicrobiales > Stramentimicrobiaceae > Stramentimicrobium. The sequence continues at coordinate 3,971 of JAKPKS010000032.1, forward strand.
CAAGAAAATTAAAATAAGGAAAAAAATAGCAAATAGAAAAAGGCAAACATTATTGGCTTGCTCTGCCTTGATTTTTATTTTCTCTTTATTTTCCTCATTTCCCATTCTGGCAGCATCATCCGATAATGACCAAACTCTGTCTCAGTTAGAGCAGGTCATTGCTAACTCACTCTACAGTGAATTCCAGAAAAGAATGGTACTCAATACCGCGCAGAACGCCATTGAAAAAGGCATCTCCCCAGAAGATACCCTTTCTATAGTTAAGGGCAGTATCAATAACGAAGTTGATGCCTATAATATAAAGAAATTTCTGGATACGGCGATTACGGCAAAAGATGATGGAATTTCAGAGACTCCACTGATTAATAAGGTTAAAGAGGGGCTGGCTAAAAAAGTGGATGAACGGTTAATTGTAAATGTATTAAACCAGAAATCAGAGAATATGAAAATTGCCCGGGACCTGCTTTCAAAAAATGAGATCTCAAATGGGGAGGCA
>JAKPKS010000039.1 GCA_029553585.1 Candidatus Atribacteria bacterium
GGTATCCAAAAATCAAAATCTGGATTAGCATAATATGTAATCCATTGATAGTCACTTATATATATTTTATATTCTTCTTTAAAATAATTTATACATTTTTCTATCAATTCTCTGTCTTCCATTTTTTTTACAAATATAATACATTTTTTTAATATATGTATGTTTTTTAAAAATTAATTTAAAAAGAATTTACACCACCACCTCTCGAAGCCAGTCCTACTCCCATTTTTACTAACATATTAAAAGCCCCGCTGGTGGCGTCCACCTGGTCTTTATATTTAGAATAAGGAAAATATTCTAATTCACGCTTATATTCAGCATTCCAATCTGCCCTTAACATACTTACATTACCTGCATTTAATTGTACTGCAAAAGTATCAGCACGCATTATCTTGTCCCCAGTAGGTCTGTCAGCATAACAACGAAAACCTGCTAAATTTCTTATAGTACTTTCAGCACTTTCCTTTCCACCACTGCCAGGTTCCTGTTCTATGTATATAGTTACATTATTACCGTCTAATTCAGCCACCTGCTTTATTATATTTTCACGCTCGCCTGCCTCCCACTGCCCACGCACTACGTCTAAAACTACATAGGTTTTATTCTTTAGCAAAGCCATCTTTACTCCTACAGTGTATGCTCCACCAAGATGAGTCCCCGCTTTATCCCAATACCGCACTTTCCTGACAACTTCTTTCTCGTCTAAACCATTAATTATTAGCAATTTACTAACATCGAAAAAACTCCCACTCTTCGGCACTATCTCTTGTAAATACTGCATAGCAAAAGCATAATCGCCCATCTCAATTCGCTTCTGCTCCAATACCTCTTTGGAAAGTCTCTCTCTGTCTAATAAGTCGTCTGTATAATATTTTTTTAAGTCGGATGGCTGTATGTTTTCTGAAAGCAAAGCTGGTAAACATATATGCTTTATATTTTTATTCTTTTCTAACAAATATCCTGTAGGGTCATTTTCGTGTAATCTTTGCATAATAAGAATAACAACACTAA
>JAKPKS010000078.1 GCA_029553585.1 Candidatus Atribacteria bacterium
TCCATGAAGAGGGATAATGCTGATGCAAGAATGCTCAGAATCTCTCTCACCGATAAAGTTTTAATACATCTAAAAAAGAGAACTGAAATGGAACAGCAATTTATAGAAGAACTTTTCAAAGATTTTAAATCAGAAGAATTATTATTATTCTTCAGTAGCATTAAGAAGTTAGAAAAAAATTTAATTGAAATGGAGAGAGGACATGAAAATAAGGAGGAATAGTAAAATGTGGATTACAGCTACAATTATAGTTTCTTTAGTTTTGGCGATTGTTATATTTTTAAGCATCCCTTTTTCCCCTGTTAAGTCCGGTTTTAACAATATAGTAGATAAAAAAATTGAAATACCTGCCAAGGAAACCGAATTATTTACTGAAACTGACCTGAAAGGGCTCCCCGAACCATTACAAAGATATTTTAGATATTGCAGATACTTGGGAACACCTAAAATGACTTACATGGTTGCTTCGTTTAATAACGTAAATTTTTACATGTCAGAGAGTAAAATAATCAAAATTAATTATCAGCAGTTTAATCTTGTGGAAAGACCAGAGAGATTTGCCCTTATCACCTCTTCCATAATGGGAATACCTTTTGAGGGGTTAGATTTATTTAAAAATGGTAAAGGCAGTATGAAAGGAGTATTGGCTAAAATTATTCCTTTGTTTAACCAACAAGGAGTAAGTATGGACCGTGCTTGCTTGGTAACCTGGCTTGCTGAGTGCTTAATTGTACCAAGCGCAGCTCTGCAAGAGTTTGTAAAATGGGAAACGATAGATGATACAAAAGCAAAAGCTGTAATAGAATGGGATGGGATAAATGTATCAGGAATTTTTACTTTTAGAGAAAATGGAGAATTACTATCTTTTCGCACCAGTGACAGAACTGCTATCGATATGAACGGAAAGGAAACAAAAGCAGACTGGTCTGCGTACTTTTTGGGTTATCATGAAGTAAACGAGGTTTTACAACCGAAAGTTCTGCAGTCGGTCTGGCATTATCAAGACGGAGATTGTATTTACTTTAACCAGAATGAAAGAGAGGTTTCTATTAGATATCAATGATTGCATTAATAAAATGTAAAATTTTAGGATTATTTCGAAAGGAGAAAACAAATGAGTAAATTTAGAATTTTAGATTACTGGAGTATGGGAACATCTATTGGCTTTTGCGCAGCAATTGGTATTATGTTAGGCGCACTGCTAGGTAATCTAATACTATGGCTTCTAATTGGAGCTGGTATAGGTGTAGTTCTTGGGGCTATCTCTACTCTTTCTAAAGAAAAGAAATCATGAAGAAAACGATGGGCATATTGATAATCACGGGTATAACTATAGGGTTCTTTGTTCTATCTTACATCGACCTATATCTGGCAGATAGCATTGTAAATGAAGATTGGCTATTGGAACAATTTACTGACCATTTAGATTGTAGAATACAGAAACTTATGAGGCAATTCACTATTTCCGGTGTTAACATTGCCCTTGTACGAAATGGTCAAATTGTATACACCATGGCTTATGGTTATGCAGATAAAGAATCCAGACGAAAAATGGCAGTTGAATTACCAGTACGCGTTCAATCAATATCAAAATCTGTCACAGCCTGGGCTGTTATGAAATTAGCGGAAGAAAATAAAATTAATCTTGATGAGCCTGTTAGCAAATACCTGAAAGATTGGGAATTCCCTGATTCGACATACAATACTGAGGGTATAACAATTCGGCGATTACTTAGCCATACCGCTGGATTGCCCCTTGGAAATATCTTGGAATTTTATTCACCTGATGGACCTATTCCCTCTCTAAGTGACAGTCTGAGCAAAACAGCATTCCCATTTCAAAAACCGGGAAAGGGCTTTTCTTACTCTAATGTCGGATATAATCTCTTAGAACTAATAATCGAACAAATTACCGGTAGAGAATTTGCAGAATATATGGAAGATGAGATCCTTGTACCTCTTAACATGCTTCATTCATCCTTTAAATGGGATATTGAGACGCTGGCTGTCTCGCCATTAGGTTATACCCTCAAAGGTAAAGCAGTTCCCCACTACCGTTATCCAGAAAAAGCATCAGGTGGATTAATATCAACTGTAGAAGATATAGCTCGTTTTTGCATTGCCGGAATGAATAATTATTCCAAACAGAATATTTTAACTCCTTATAGTGTTGAACAACTTTATTCACCCCAGGTAAATAAACTCGGGATATATAACTTAGTTTTTGAGGCTTATGGATTCGGTTATTACTTGGAACATCGGCTGGCAGTATCTCATGGAGGACAAGGAACTGGCTGGATGAGTCATTTCCATTCAATTCCAGGAACTGGAGATGCTATCATTATATTGACCAATAGCCAAAGGAGCTGGCCATTAATCTCTAGTGTCTTGAAAGGCTGGGCCCGATGGCGGGGCTTGCCGGTATCGGGGATGGCTCGCATTATTTTAGGTCAATGTTTTTTATGGGCATTGATAGGAATTATAGTTGCTGTTATAACACTCAAAGCAGTGAACACAGGTATCTATGTCATAAATAACGGTCTTAGGTTTATACCAATAAATTTTAAATTAACTAATATTTCGCGTATTATTCAGTTAGGGGTTTCTATTTCTTTGTGTGCAGGTTTGTTATGTTGTGTAAGCAGACCATACTTATTTCTTACCTCTGTATTTCCCGGTGTTTCAGAATGGTTTGGCAGAAGTACTGCAGTACTGGCAATCTTATTATTTATCAAATCATTTATATCAAAATAAATTTTTCTTTAAAAAGGTTCTGTATCCAGTTTTCAGCATAATTTTAAAAGAGTGTTTCATGCCCTTGTTTTTTATTTCCAAAAACTGACTTCGCCATTACACCCACTCCCTTGTTCATTTGCTTTCAATGGTTTCAAAATTTGTCGATTCATTAAATTGACACTCATCGGCAACACCAGTAATTATTGGTTTACTCCTTAAATAAATTGAGGGTAAAGGGTTCACCATTATGACTGATACCTTCAATATATAATCATCATTTTTATTAAAGATTTTGAAAAGGTTAAAGGGTTATACTCTATCTATTTTGCCGCCCTTTATATCCAGGACCGGGCTATCTAAAAAAGCATCTAATCCTTTAACATAAATGCTTGTACCGGAAATTTTGACTAAAAGAACCTCACTAA
>JAKPKS010000085.1 GCA_029553585.1 Candidatus Atribacteria bacterium
GTGGGAGTAGGGCCATCAGGAAAAAGGTGTCCTAAATGCGAATCGGCATATCTGCTCCTCACTTCAGTTCTGGTCATAAAATAGGTATGGTCTTCCTTTTCAATTAGAACAGTACCTTCTATTGGTCTGGAAAAACTGGGCCAGCCAGTTCCTGAATCAAACTTATCTGTTGAGCTAAAGAGTGGTTCTCCGGAAACAATGTCTACATAGATTCCCTCTCTTTTATTATCCCAGAATTCATTCTGGAAAGGCATCTCGGTACCATTTTCCTGTGTTACTTCATATTGTAATGGAGTCAACAACTCTTTTAACTCTTCGTTTGCAGGTTTTTCATAATTTTCATCCCAACTTTTATTCATAATTTCTCCTGACCATTTAATATTAAGATATTCTTCTCTATCAGAGCCGGCGTGATACCACTGGTATCCTATAGGATTTTTCAGGTAATAATCCTGATGGTATTCCTCAGCCGGATAAAACTCTGTCACAGGTAATATTCTGGTTACAATCTCCCCGGTAAACCTTCCTGAATTTCCGAGTTCTGCCTTTGATTGTTCGGCAATTTTCTTTTGTTCATCATTATGGTAAAAAATTGCCGTCCGGTACTGGCTTCCCCGGTCATAAAACTGGCCATCATCATCAGTAGGATCGATATTTCTCCAGAATACATCCAGCAAGTCAGCATAGGAGACTACTGTGGGGTCAAAGAGCACCTCCACTGCCTCGTAATGACCTGTTTTTCCGGTCGAGACCTCTTCATAGGTAGGGTTTGGTGTTTCACCTCCTGTATAACCAGAAATAACCTCTATTACCCCTTCTACCTTTTCCAGTGCAGCCTCCATACACCAGAAGCAGCCACCGGCAAAGGTAGCCTTTTCCAGTATTGGCTGGCTGGAAACAGTATTATTAAAAAGAACAGATATAAGTAAAAAAAGAGTAATTAATGAAACAATTAATAACCTTTCTTTTCCTAACTTATTGGCAAAGGTTATACTACTGTTATAAGCATTATGTTCATTTTTATCTTTTTTCATATTTATCACCATTTTATTCTGTATTTTACCTTAAAAAACCAATCTGCCTAATAAAAACTTTTATCTTTAAAAAAATGGAAAAGGAAGATTGCAGAATTAAAAATACTTTAGTTATCTGCTATCAATCTCTCATAGAGCTCCAGTACCCGGTCGGCAACAGTGTCGATGCAGTATTTCTTTGCAGTTTGCTGGGCATTTTTAGATAACCTTTGCCTTAAACCTTTATCCTGTATAAGAACGCTGAGATGTTCTGCAAAATTTGCAATATCATTCTCTGCTAAAATGCCATTAAAGCCGTCAGTAATAATATCTACTGCACCAGGAGCTTTAACCGCCAAAATCGGTAGACCGGAAGCTAAGGCTTCAATAATGACTATACCAAAAGTTTCTGAGGTTGAACTAAAGGCAAAAATATCGGCAATCTGGTAGTAATATTTGATCAATTCCCGGCTAACAGCCCCGGTAAATTTAACTTTATCAGCCAGATTCAGAGAATCTGCTAAATCTTTCATCTGTTCTAAGGCTGTTCCTTCCCCCACCACAATAAACTGGAAATTGGTATTATTCTGATCTCTGATAATAGCTAATGCTTTAATTATCTTATCGATATCCTTTTCAATAGAAACCCTTCCTACATACAGGATTACTATCTCATCAGGAGCCAATCGTAATTCTTTTTTCAGTATCTCTCCCTGCTCTTTATTTTTATTACGAAAAATATCAATATCTATGGCATTGGGAATAACCACTATCTCTTTTGTAATTCCATAACGGTTGATAAGTTCTTTCATGGATTGTGATGGTGTAGTAATAATATCTACCTTGTCCGCCAGACTGAAGACTATTCTTCTGATAGCTTCACTGGTAATATTATGAGGGATAGCCGGTACATAGTAACTATACCGTTCATATTGTGTGTGCAAAGTCAGCACATTGGGTATTTGCAACCTGGCTGCATACATTAATGCAGGCAGGCTGAGTACAAAGGGATGATGGAGATGGATAATATCCGGGTTAAAGCTGCTGATAACCCGCCCGGCTTCAAAAGACAGGGGAATAGCTATTGGGTATTTGACCTTCTGAGTTAAGTTAACTGAATGGTATCTGAATATATTTTTTTCTTCATCTGTGTAACCCCCTACCTTTGGAGCAAAAATATAGATTTCATGTCCTTTTTTTTCGAAGGCACCCTTTAAAGATACAATACTGCTCACTACCCCATTTATGAGGGGTTTGTAACAATTAGTAAAAAAAACTATCCTCATCTAACCACCATGGATTTTAAAATTAAAATAGCCTGGTAGATTATTAATTTTTATACTTCTCCCATAATCTTTTCCCAGTTATCCCGTAAAGAAACGATACGGTTAAAGACCAGAGAGCCAGGTTTAGAGTCAGGGTCTACACAAAAATATCCTTTACGCATAAATTGAAATCTTTCACCAGGCATGGCATTCATTAAATTAGGTTCTATTAAACATTCCAGTAATATTTCTTTTGATGTTGGATTCAGCTTATTCACCAGCTCATTATCGCCTGCATCTTCACTTTGTTCCTGCTGCTGTTCTGAGGCTAATAAAAGATTTTCATATAGACGTACCTCGGCTTTAAGGGCACTCTTAGCTGAAACCCAGTGTAAAGTACTTTTTACCCGGCGCATGGCTCCAGGCCGCCCGCTTTTACTTTCCGGGTCATAGGTACAGTGTACCTCTACTATTTCACCGGTTTTTTCATCACGTAGAAAATCGGTACATTTAATGATATAGGCATTCTTCAATCTGACCTCACGGCCTGGTGCCAGACGATAATATTTAGCAGGAGGATTGTCGTGGAAATCCTCTCTTTCTATAAACAATTCTCTGGAAAAAGACACCTTCCGAGTACCAGAGTCAGGGTCTTCCGGATTGTTTTCACTATCCATCTCCTCTTCAAAATCTTCTGGATAGTTATCAATAATTAATTTCAAGGGATTTAAAACAGCCATCACTCTCGGGGCTTTCAAATTTAAATCTTCTCTGATACAATGCTCCAAAAAACGTATATCTACTACACTATTAGTCTTGGCTACACCAATTCGGTCACAAAAATTCCTGATCGCCTCTGGTGTATAACCCCTTCTCCGTAAGCCAGAAATAGTGGGCAAGCGTGGGTCGTCCCAGCCATCAACATGTCCATTCTCTACCAGAAATCTTAATTTACGCTTACTCATCACCGTATCGCTAATATTCAAGCGGGCAAATTCAATCTGTTGCGGTGGTTCTTCTGCATGCATTTTCTCCAAAACCCAGTCATACAGTGGACGATGGTCTTCAAATTCTAAAGTGCAGACCGAATGGGTTATTCCTTCATAATAATCTTCCAGTGGATGGGCATAATCATACATAGGGTAAATGCACCACTTGTCACCTGTGCGATGGTGAGATTCTTTCAGGATTCGATAAAGAACAGGGTCTCTCATATTTAAATTGGGAGAATTCATAGCAATTTTGGCTCTCAGAACTCTGCTACCATCTGCAAATTTACCCTCTTTCATCTCTTCAAATAAAACTAAGTTCTCTTCGATGGAACGGTTACGAAAGGGACTTTCCTTACCAGGAATTGTAAAGGTTCCCCGATATTCTCTGATCTCTTCCGGGCTCAAATCACAGACGTAGGCATTCCCTTCTTTGATGAGAGTCAGGGCATCCTGATACATTCGGTCAAAATAATCAGAGGCGTAAAAGAGTCTGTCTTCCCAGTCAAAGCCTAACCAGTGTACATCATAGATAATTGATTCAATATACTCTACTTCCTCTTTGGCAGGATTGGTATCATCAAAACGCAAATTGCATAAACCATTATTTTTTTCAGCTAAACCAAAATTTAAACAGATCGATTTGGCATGACCAATATGCAGATAACCATTCGGTTCGGGCGGGAAACGCAGGTGTACCCTGCCACCATATTTGTTAGTCTTCTTATCTTTGTCAATAATTGCCTGAACAAAATTTACCGGTTCTGAATTTTTTAGTTCCTTAGCACACATTAATCAATTTCCCTCCCATACTGGACTTTTTTTGAGTTCCGATGTTTTCCTTATTTTCTAAATTCTGAATTTGAATTTTGAATCAAGGATTAAATGCGGTGCTCTTATCTTACAACATTTAGTGCAAAAAATCTATGCTTGGTATCTTACTAAAGGAATTTTCTGTAGAAAGAAGAAAAGGGAATAATTTTAGGCATTGTTCGACTATATACCAATAAATAAAACAATGCCTAAAATTTATTATCAAAAAACCTGCCAATTTTAATCTGTTTCTCTGTATTTAAATGAAATGTTCAGTTTAGCCCGAAAAATCATATTACCATCATCAGTCATTTTAATATCGAGCTTATTTACCTCTGCTATTCTGATATCCTGGATAGTTTTGGATACTGTATCCAAAGCTTTTTTTGCGGCATCCTCCCAGGACTTTTCACTGGTTCCAACAATTTCAATAATCTTATATACACTTTCCATCCTTATACCTCCTTTCAATTTATTAACAAATTATACTAATTATACTAAAATTAGTATTAACAGATAAATAATATCATTTATCTGATGGGACATACACCGTTTTCACATGATTCATCACCAGGATCCAGAAGCTGTTCATCCTTCTCATATTTGGCAATGAGAGAGGGAATGAAAGGAACCATCTCCCGCACTCTCCTGTCATACTCCTCTTTGGTGATCTCCTCATAGGGCATCTGGGCGTAAAAGCTGTCATCTAAAGAGACAAAACTGACTGCTACCACATCATCCCAGTTGTTCCATAACCATTCTTCCACTTCTTCCCATTCATTATTGCGCAGATGTACGGTGATTGAGGTGTTGTGATCTGAATACTCCTTTTGAAATGCTTTATATGTTTCCAATTGTTCTATAGCTGAAACATCATTTTTAGTCTTTCCCGGTGGCGCGCTGCAAGGAAAAGAGATGACCTTGGTACGACAATTTTCCTCTGTTTGCCCATTTTCCGGTCTTATATCATAACCCAGCTCTTCACAAACCTTCAGGAGTGGATCAGAGGCATTGATACGCACTCTTCTGATATAAAAAGGCGCATGAGAGTAATGCACCCCGCTCGATACCGTGGGCAGTTGTGTTACAGTGCCTTCCGGTTTGACCGCAGTAACCAGAAGCGGCGGATTGACTCCTAATTTTTTGGCATAAGATTCGGCCTCCCGATGTGCTGTCTCCCTCAGTTTTTTACGCAGATTTGCCTGTTCTTCAGCAGAAAGATTGGTGGCATTAACCATATCCTGCCATCCAGTGATGCTGCACCCTACCAGCCGGTCTTTTTTCTGCTTAATGTCCCACTGGTCTAATTCCAGGTCCAGGTAGGTCATTCTGAAACCGGCACGAACTGAGAGACGTTGTGCCTCAAGAAGTCTCTTTTCATCCAGCTTTCCCTCATTAACAAAGCCCATTACATTTACGGTAGTAAGATTACACATCTGCTCCCGGTCCAGCAATACCTCCATACAGGGGTTGGCTCCTTCCAGATTTGGCCTTCTCCGGGCAGCAGCCTCTGCATTCATAAAACCGGGTTCACCACTGTAACGCATCTGTTTTACATGCCAGGAGAGCTTTTCCCGGGAAGGTTTTGTAGTATAAAAGATACTGTTGTTGCTCATTTCCCGATAATCAATCTCTTTATTTTTAATCCATTTTCCATTCCTCTGCTCATAGAGATTGTTTTTGGCATTCAGAATATCCTGGTCATCAGGGTCAAACAGGATAACCTCACTGGTTCGCCTCACTCCTCCTACCACTACATTCTGACCAATAATATTGGCTATATCCATACAATCAACCGGTTTTAACTTTTTTAGCTGAGAGAAAATATTATTTTTAATAATTTTATCAATTTTGGAAAACATCTTTTCCAGACTCTCATATCCGGAAGCTGTGCCTCCAAACGTCTTTAAAATCTCACCCTTTGGTCTTACCTGGTCGTAATTGAAGATAATGGTGGTAATCTGCCGATATTCTTTGCGTGATAAGATATTTAGATATATCTCTAATGCCTGCACCCATCCCTCTTTGCTGTCCCCTATAATGACATGGGCAGTGTCTCTCTGGAATGTAATGCTGGTTAAATCTTCCCTTTCATCTTTGGGTACCGGTGTATAAGACTCATGAATAATTTTAATATTAGTCCTTACCTTTGGTAATTTCTGAACATCTGATTTTAATACTCTGACTCCCACTCCAGCCCCGATCATCAACAGGTAGAACAGATCACGGAAGGCACTAAAGCGGTCCAACACGGTAAAACTGCAATTGAAGTTGGACATAGGGTACTTTAAGCTGACTTCGGTACCGCCGGTCCAAAGGGTCCGGCCTGCTAAAAACTGTCGTAAATGGTAGATATTATCATATAATGCCTCTGCTTCCTGCTGTGTGGTCCTGACCAGATTACAATTAAACTCAACTGCCCTTCTGGCAGTTTCCCACCAGTATTCCCTTCTCTTTTCCAGGGGAAGCCAGCGTGAGTAGGTACGATAATAGATAAACTGTCCCAACTGGGTGGGGAAAGGGTTGGGCAGATGTTTGTATTTACTTATAAACTCATCACTCAATAATTTATGATTTTCCCGGGCAATGTCTCTTAACTTGTCCCTCTGTTCCCGATAGAGAATATAGACCTTTGCCACATCCTTTCTCTCACTTTCCATAAGTTCAGCTTCTACTCTCTCCTGGATGTCAGCCACAGTAGCACTCTCGCATATTTTCTCTAAATCCTGTTCAATCTTACGGGCAATATTGATAGAGAGCTGCGGGTCGACCCCTTTAATGGTCTCTCTCATTGCCTGGGTAATAGCATTGATAATCTTATTCTGGTCAAAATATTGTACTGTATTATTCCGTTTAATTACCTTTAACATAAAAATCCTTTCTGCTTCTGCTCACTGATTAAATCATGACTTAAAAAAAATATTCTGCTTAGTTTATCTAAAATGTGGTATAAACTATTGCCTGAATTTTGAGGATCTTTTTTTATTCTATCATAATTTTATCGAAAATATTTTATAAAAACAAAAAAATCTTATTAATTGTTGACCATAGTCAGAATTAAGATAATAAAGAGAAAGGTGCCAATTCTTTGGATGGCACTGACAAAATAAGTTAAAGCAGCATAGCGCAGTACGACCCCTACCATTTTAATCTCTGCCTCATCAGCCAGACCCGTTACCTGTAAAGCATTCAGGGCTCGATGGCTGGCATTTAACTCTACCGGCAGGGAGGTTAGTGCAAAGACGACCATACCAAATAGCAGCAATACCCCGGTATAGATAAATAATATATTTCTGAAAAAGACTCCCCAGATAAAAACCAACGGGCTCAGCTGACCTATAACAGCCAGGGTTTTGGCTATTCTGTTTCTTAAATTCATAAATCGGAACCCTTCCCAATCCTGTACTGCATGTTCCACTTCATGAGCCACAATGCCAAGAGAGGCAAGGGATGAGGATTCAGCAATATTTCGATATATGTGCAAGGTCTTATCCTGAGGATTATAATAATTGAGCATCTGTTTGGCAGTCGGTAGTATTGGTATATCTATCTTATAAAAAGAGAGCAATTC
>JAKPKS010000088.1 GCA_029553585.1 Candidatus Atribacteria bacterium
GGCCTGAAGGAAGAAAAGAGTAACTGGGCATCCAGCCAGGCAGTTAATGGGAAAAGATGCTCGGTAAAGGCGGAAAGGGCTATTATTCTGAGAGATGGGTAATTATTTTTCAGATAATTAAAGCTGTTTTCCAGCCTTGGTCCTCGTTTTAGATCATTGATCAGTTGAATCTCATCGGCAATAATTAAGGAAACATTGCTCATAAATTGAGGAAACTGCAGGAGTAGGTAATAAAATTTTTCGTAAACAATAATGGCAACATGGAAATTACCTGAAATAATATCCTGGTCATCATAACGGTGGTCACGAGAGGATAGGCAAATATTCAATCCTGTTGCCTGGTAAAGCCGGACAAAATGTTGATACTTTTCTTCTGCCAGAACACGCAGCGGAACCAGATAGATTACTTTTTTCTGGAAAGATATTTCCTGTAGTGCAGCCATCTCACCAATCAGGGTCTTACCGGAAGAGCTGGGGGAAACAACCAGTAGGTTTTGAGTTCCTTCAGAAGATTGACCGAACTCCTGATAGGAGAAGAAGTTTTTAGATTTTAATAGATTAAAATGCGCTACAGCCTTTTCCTGCACTGGAAGCAGAAAAGGGGAGTAATGCTTTTGCCAGATTTTAATTATATAATCAGGAATACCAAAATATTCTAAAGTGTCTATCTTCATATTTATCCGAATCTGATCATTCAACTCTATAAATTTTTGAATTTTTTTCATTTTAAATTGCAAACTCAGATTTATTTTAAAACTAATCAGTGAGAAATAATTGCTCTAATTGCATCTTTTAATTGAATCTAAAACCCTGTAGAAATGATCTGTTTGTCCAACTATCTTAAAACAATAAGTAACTCGATTAATCTGGTAGGCAAACATTTGTTTGCTTATAATTATAGAATAATTTTTTTAAAAAATCAAAAATATTTTTCAAATTCGGTTGACAATATATTTTTTCATGTTAAACTATAATTAGTTTGAAAACTGAAAAAGTGAACCAACCAACCAACAAATAACTTTTTCATTTTTAGACCTCCTAACTAAAGAAAATGCCACCCCCCAAGGGTGGCTTTTCTTTTTATTATCACTATGTCACAGGGACGGTTCTACTGACATACTTTAAGTATTGTTATATTGTTAATTTCTAAAAATATAAGCCAATGTAATAATATATTTATGTCTTCTGTCCTTGCTGTAATTCTGAATTTCTTTTGTAAGGAGATTGATGGAATTAGAAGTAAAAAACAAAAACTAATATCTCATCATTTTTTACTGATAGATACTATTCTACTTTTTAATGGTATTAGAACAAAATAGAGCAATCTTGGCACATATCGGTCCAATCAGCTCATATAGGACCGAAGAGGATAGTATGATGGTGAGAAGCATGTTCCCTGTATCAGGAGGCAAAGACCTTTTGCCTAAAAAAGCCAAGCCAATGGCCACCCCGGCTTGAGGTGTTAGGGCTAATCCCAGATAGTTCCGTACCTCTTTTGAAGCTCCTACTGCTAATGCACCTAAGTATGCACCCAAATATTTTCCCACAATACGGATTATAAAATAAGCTGCTCCTATTACCCCCAATGTGCCAAAAAGGGTAATATCCAGATTCATTCCTGAGACTACAAAGAATATGGAAAGAATTGGCGGGGCAAAACGTTCAACCTGCTTGTACAGCTCTTTGTCCTCAGTCATATTGATATAGGTAGCGCCCAGCAGCATACAGGAGAGCAGGGGAGATATATTTAAAGCTGCGCAAAAACCAGAAATAGCCAGCAATAATGAAATTGCCAATATCAGGCGATTATCTTCACTACGTGCGGGAGTAATCAGTCTGCTTAAAAGAGCACCACTTAAAGCTCCAATGACTAATGCGCTTAAATTATACAGGATAGGTAAAATAATCTCAGAAGAAGAAGAGGTTACTTTAGCATTGAGGTTAACAATGGAAATAGCGATACTAAATACTAGAAGACATACTGCATCATCCAAAGCGACCACCTGTAGTAAGGTATTGACAAAATTCCCGCGGGCATGGTATTGCCGAATAGTAACTATGGTGCTTGCTGGCGCGGTAGCGGTCCCTATTGCCCCTAACAGCAAGCAAAAATCCCAACTCAGAGGGAAGAACCAATACATCAATAAAGTTATTAATACACCTGCCAATAACGATTCTACCAGTGTAATAATAATGACCCCGGTGCCGGTTTCCCGGAAAGTATCCCTACGGAAAAAACGTCCTACGCTGAAAGCAATAAAAGCCAGCGCAATATCACTGATAAACCCCATATTGCCGACCATTTCATGGGGAATCAGATTGAGAACATAGGGGCCAATAATAATGCCAGCCACTATATAACCGGTTACATTGGGTAGTTTAGCCAATTTGGTTATCCGGGTAAGCAAGAATCCAGCCAACAGTATTACAGACAGTGATAATAGAATAATAGTGGTAGTGTTTAGGTGACTAAAAAAATTTGTCATTCTGATACCCCTTAAAACAGACGGTTTTCAGATTAGACCAAAAATGGACTTATAAAAGCCTCCTGCCAGATTGTTAACTTTTAGTTAATCTATTATTATAACTAAAAATTATGTAAAGTAAAGTAAACAGACCTCTCGGGGGTACATTTTTTATATAAATCAATAGCAGAATAAATACAAATGGTATAGCCAAAATATTAAGAAATGAAAGAGGGGAAGAATCTGACATTTATCCGGGATATTTTTTTATAAGCTTAATCAGGCTTGAAAGGAATAAATATGGCAATGTTTTTTAATTTGTAGTAAAATGTTATGGTCTGTTACATTCATTTCTGATAAGTCTATATAGTTTGATAATTAAAAAGTGTGGGGATATAGCTCAGTTGGGAGAGCGCTGCGTTCGCATCGCAGAGGCCAGGGGTTCGAATCCCCTTATCTCCACCACCAAAAGACGTTATGCGCTAAGTTAGAACATCCATAGCCGAATTGTTATTAAAAAATAAAGGTAAATGTTGTTGGCTATAAAGTATCAGACTGCCACGCTCACTTCGTTCGCTCGCAGTGATGAGAGATAAAGCCTTTCTTTTCTTTGCAATTGGCAGGTCATAGATTTTAGTATTTGTAGGACAAGATAAAATGAATGAAAAAGTAAAAATGACAATAAAAATTATCCTGGGATTAATATTGATACAAATTACCAGATTCTTTTTTACACAGGTTATATTTCACTTTATGGAAAGGACCTTGCTAACCGACACAATTGTCTCTGCCTTACTTATGATGATAATGATACTCGCTGGTGTTATTTTTATGAAAAAGGAAGGCATCTCATTATCTATGTTCCCAGCCCGGAATAAAGCATTCTACTTCATAGCAACTATCATTTTTTTAATACTGCTTATCTCAACTCCATCCCTGACAGAGGATAGGTCAATATTTGCAGTTTCTTCGCTGATTTATTCAGTGGTGCTAATACCGGTATTTGAAGAATTAAGTTTTCGGGGATTTGTCTGGAATAAACTCGAAGCAAAGTTTAGCAGTGGGCTCACAGTTTATGCTATTACTACACTATTCTTTGCACTCTGGCATCTTGGATATATTGATATAATATTATTCAGAATTTCATTAAGAGCAGACTCTATCAATAATCTTCCATTTATTATGTTAATGAAATCGGTTACGGGATTATGTTTTGGAATCGTTTTGGGTGCAGTCAGATACAAAACAAAAAATTGTTTTTCGACTATTCTTCTGCATGGCATCATGAATATGTTTGGTAGATTCCGTTATTTTTGGTTGGGTCAGTTTTCATTTCTTATTCTGAGGTTATTAGAAATAATACCACACCCTTTTAATTGAGGGAAAGATGATGAATCCCATGCAAATAAATAGCCTGCATTGTATCCATATCTGAGAAAATGATAAGTGGATCTATTAATTTAAGATAGCTAAAGTTTAATTGTCAAAACATTAATATTTATTTATAATTAGGTAATTCGGTGGCATATGCCACTATTTTTTGTATTAAATAATAATTTTCCACAGTATGGTTATGGATTTTTTTAGAGGTTGGTATGATACATAAACATTCTTTAGAAGTAGGCTTTTCTTTTGGAATCACTTCAGGTATTATTACTACACTCGGTCTGATAATTGGATTGCACTCTGGAACCCACTCAAAGATTACCATAATCGGTGGAATACTAACTATAGCAATAGCAGATTCCTTTTCAGATGCTTTAGGAATTCATATTTCAGAAGAATCAGAGGGGAAACATACCGATAAAGAAATCTGGCAATCAACCATTTCCACCTTTTTAGCTAAATTTATTATTACATCCCTGTTTATTTTACCTATACTAATCTTTGAGCTTTCCACAGCAATAATCGTAAGTGTAGTATTAGGTCTGTCTTTGCTTTCCATACTCAGTTTTCTATTATCCCAAATGCAAGGTAAAAAAGCCTGGAATGTAGTTTTAGAGCATTTGGGGGTTGCCATAGTAGTCATATTGTTAGCTCATTTTGCCGGTAGCTGGATCACCTCAATTTTTTAACAACACAAGCAACACAGAAGAACCATCTCTCTTATCCTAAACCAAAAACCAAAAATAATGAACCATTAATTTTTTTTAAAAAAGATTTGACATTATTAAAATTAGTCTCTATAGGCATAGCTGGAGTCAGGTCTCAACAGGCTGACCGAGAATAACCTAATCATATCAAGAAAAGCAGGAAATAAATAGGCATT
>JAKPKS010000126.1 GCA_029553585.1 Candidatus Atribacteria bacterium
TTTGGTTTTTTAATTTCATCCATAAATATTTGGAAAAGAGCTGGTTCTATTCCGGCGTCTTCTAGTTTGTGTCTAATTGATTTAGGATTTAATATACGCAAAACCACAGATTCACCGTAAGCTCCAGGCATTACGGAAACACGCAGGTTTATTTCATCTTGGTCTAACATAAAACTAAATCGTCCATCTTGGGCTGACGCTGTTGTGGTTATTTTTAGTCCTGCAATTAATTTAATTCGGGAGTTTATAAACTTATGGATAGAAGGGTCTATTTCCATCAATTCTTGTAAAACTCCGTCTAACCTAAGCCTAATCCTAATTGTGCTTTCTTCTGGTTCAAAGTGAATATCAGAGGCGTTGATAGCAATAGCTCCAGCGATGATAACTTCTAATATTTTTGAAGTAATACGGGAACCTCCTTCTTGTGTTTTAACCACAGCTTCTTTAATATCCCCGAGGTTTTTTATTTCAGCCATAATCTTTTTTAGAGATTCTCCAGAAATACTAATAACTCCAGCCTCAGATTCCATCGCTTTTGACAATTCAGCATATCTCTCCCAGACTTTTTCTAGGCTAGACAAAGAAGCCATATAAAATGCTGGAGTTAATCCTCGTCCTTTAAAATAACTTTCTAAAAAAGAAATTTTGTCTGGTTGAGGAGACCTAACTGCTACATGAATATTTTTTCCAGATAGTTTAAACGGTCCAATTTCCCATTCTCGAGCATCTTTCTCTCTAACCGAACGCAAAGCCTCGTTTTCAACAGGCAGGTCAGATAGATTAACAGACCCAATGTTGTATTTAGATTGAGCTAAAAATTCAACTAATTGCTCCTCCTCAATCTTTTTTAGATCATCTAATTTCTTCTGTTGTTTTTCGTCATCAAACTTAATTGTCATATAAGATTATTATATATTATAAAAGGTCAAAACGCACCCCTTCACCTATATTTTTATTCTTTACCGATCCTGCGCGATCGCGCGATTTCGGTAAGATTTATTTTTGCTAAATTTGTGCTGTTTTGTGATTTGTCTGCATAATTATCCCTCATTATTTACTATATGTTGGAGGAAGGTGGCGACATTGACATTTTTCTATAAATATGCTATTCTTCGGATGAAGTAGTATTCTCTTGTTATTGTATTTGGATCCAAATATTGGATTGTTTTTGGGCTCAGATACAATAACAGGAGACATGAAAAAAATTTTGTTTTTACTGCTTCTTGTCCTAGGTTGGCAAGAGGTGGTGGGGCAGGTGAAATACCCACCCATCCGTCCCTACAGGGAGACGGACTACACCACAGAGGAGGCGAAGCAATTTGCCAAATCTGGTAGTTCTCTGGCAATCTCTTGGAAGGATTCCCTC
>JAKPKS010000136.1 GCA_029553585.1 Candidatus Atribacteria bacterium
ATTATTATTTTCGTTTTACTGTTAGAATTTGTTTATTATCGCTTACTCTGTAACCTGATTTCATTTCCCTAATTTCTGAGGTAAGGAAAAGTACCCACAAGTTGTTGACACGAACATAGGTAGCACTTACCTTGACATTTAATTAAGCATTTAGATATAATAAAACTATATAGTAGCTAGCAACATTCCTTCAAAGAAAGAATCATATTCAAGGCAACGCTTACTGAAAGAAAAATAATAGCCTGACCACCAATGGCTTATTCTACTTTAGAATACCTATTTTACTTAACATTCCTATCATAATGGTCTGGAGATAATAAAACTTAGAAGGAGGTGTGCACATAAAATATAGTACTATTAGATTGTTAACTAAATATTAATAGTTGTTCAGTCTGGTTCTCAAAAATAAAAAGTAATTTGGAGGAAGAGAATGAATCACTACCGAAAAAGTTTATTGCTCGTTTTAACTGTAGTATTTGTATTGACACTGATGACCTTTTCAGCAGTGGGACAGGATAAGTGGAAAATAGGTATAATGACTACTACTGTTACTCAAAACGAAGAAGAGTATAGGGCAGCCCAGCATGTTCTGGCCAAATATGGTCCTGAACATATCATCCATATGACCTTTCCTGATAAGTTTATGGATGAACAGGAAACTTCCATTGCTAACCTGGTCAGTATGGCTTCAGATCCGGATTTGAAAGGGTTAGTCATCTGTCAGGCAGTCCCCGGCACTGCTCCAGGTATAGATGCTGTGAAAGAGTTCAGGGATGACCTGTTTATCTTCATTGGCCAACCCCAGGAAGACCCGCCAGTAATATCAGCCAGAGGTGATATTGTGATGCAGATGGATGAAATGGGAATGGGTGTGGGGATTCCCACTCAGGCAAAAAACCTGGGAGCTAAAGTTCTGGTACACTATTCCTTCCCCAGGCATATGTCTTACCCACTTCTTTCTGGAAGAAGGGAATTGATGAAGGAAACATGTGCTCGTCTTGGTCTGGAATTTGTGGATGCCACCTCACCTGACCCAACCGGCGATGCAGGCACTACGGGATCTCAGCAGTTTATATTAGAAGATGTGCCTAGAATGGTGGAAAAGTATGGTAAAGATACCTGTTTCTTCAGTACCAACTGCTCTCAGCAGATACCCCTCATCAGTGCTGTGGTAGCAACTGGAGCTCTTTATGCACAACCCTGCTGTCCATCACCTTACCATGGTTTCCCCTCAGCCTTAGGTATGGAAATACCGGAAGATAAGATGGGAGATCTGCAGTATGCCATTGATGAAATCACCAAAATTATGGCTGAAAAGGGAATGACTGGAAGAACCTCAACCTGGCCAGTTCCAGTGGCTATGATGTTTATAGAAGCCGGGACAGAATATGTTAAAGATTGGATTGATGGAAAATTTACTGAAAAAGTGAATATTCCCTTGCTGAAAGAGAAGTTTTTTGAATATTCTGGTGTTGATGCTAAGCTGACCCAACTGGAAGAGGGTGGCGTTAAATATGACAACTATTATGGAATACTGGTCGACCATATTACTTTTTAGTTTTCAAACCAGAACATTTTAACACTAAAATAGGGACTATTGAAAAAAGGCAGGGGTGTCACAAGCACACCTGCCTTTTTCTTTTAATGAGAATTTCTTGACAATTAATTCAATATCTGAATATAATATAAGTTAGAAACAATTAATATGTAAAACAAAAACCCATCTGCCTTCTTACAATTTTAGATGTTTTTCTTTTGTAAAAGAGTTATATCTGTTAATTTTTAAAATATAGTTTTTTTAAATTACAACAACGGTACAAAAGAGGAATTCAACTTATTCATTTTTGATATAGCAAACTTTTTGCTATAACTCCTCTCAAAAAAGAATCATTATATGAGATGATCCTTTCCAATATAAAATAATTGTTAAATTACCTGTCTTATTTACTCCCGTAAAATATCTATTTCCCGTAACATTTTTACATCAATAGCTAAAATATAATAAAATTTAAAAGGGGGTGTCATAATAAAAAAATTGTCTTAACAGACTATTAACTAAACTAAATTAGTTAATAGTCTGGTTCTCAAAAATAAAAAGTAATTTGGAGGAAAAGAATGAATC
>JAKPKS010000156.1 GCA_029553585.1 Candidatus Atribacteria bacterium
TAAATAAAAAGAAACATAGGAGGATAGACATGAGAGGAAAGAGACTACTGGCTGTTTTGATGGCAGCAATTTTTTTAATGACTTCAATGCCGGTGCTTAATGCCCAGCCGGATACTATAAGCAGGGAAGCAAAGGCCTGCAAGGAGCTGGGAATACTTCTCGGAGCGGATAAAAGCGGGGTTACGGCCCAATATTTGTCCAATAATCCTACGAGGCTTCAGGCATATATAATTGCAAAGGGCATATACGGGGCATTGAACACATAAAAAATTAGTCAAATACTTTATTAAATTAAAAATATTATTTTAATAAAATTGTATAAATTTTAATAATAAATTCAATATTTGAATAAAATATTGAATTTTTGTATAAAATCATAGTATAATAAGGACAAGAGGTGATTTTATGTTAGAAGAAGAATTAGTTCAGTTAGTGAAAAGGATTACTTCAGAAAAATGTGAGAAGCAGCACATAGAAATTAAGAAGGCAGAAGGAGGGACACCCTTAAAACTCTATGATACTTTGTCAAGCTTTTCCAATCAGATTGGTGGAGGTATAATTATTTTTGGCATTGATGAAGATTCAGGATATAAAGTTACAGGGGTATATGATGCAAATGACCTTCAAAAAAAGGTGATGGAGCAGTCACTGCAGATGGAAACTGCAGTAAGGCCATTGTTTACGGTTGCACGGATAGAAAATAAAATGATCGTAAGTGCGGAAATATCTGAATGTGATATTTATAATAAACCATGTTTTTATAAAGGCGCCGGGAGATTGCGAGGATCTTATATCCGGGTCGGAGATTCAGATCAGCATATGACTGAGTATGAGATATACAGCTATGAAGCATTTAAAAGGAGAATACATGATGAACTCCGTACTGTTGATAGAGCAAAAATAGAAAACCTGTCAAAAGACAATGTAACCGAATATCTGATAAAGCTGCGCAGACAAAAACAAAACCTGGTTAATCTGGATGACGGGAGGCTGCTGGAAACCCAGGGCATCTGTCAGGAGGGCCTTCCTACATTAGCTGGATTAATGCTGTTTGGTGAGTATCCCCAGGAATTTTTTCCGCAGCTTAGTGTCACGGCAATGGTAGTTCAAGGGAAAGATATAGGGGAATTGGGTAATGAGGGTGAACGTTTTGTAGATAATAAACGTATAGAGGGGACCATACCTCAGATGCTGGATGGGACATTAGCTTTTGTAAGAAGAAATATGAAGATGAAAACCATAATAACGGAAGATGGGGTCCGTGCAGATAAACCCGAGTATCCGGTAAAGGCTGTGAGAGAAATTATTTTAAATTCTTTAATACATAGAGATTACAGTATGCATACGGATCGTTCACCTATACGTTTGGTAATGTATGAGGATAGGCTGGAACTGGAAAACCCAGGAGGGCTGTATGGTAGAATAACTATAGATGACTTGGGCAAAGTTTCGGCGGATACGAGAAATCCTTATACGGCAGGAGCCTTGGAAATCATGATTGACACGGAAAACCGCTTCTCAGGCATTCCAACTGTAAGAGCAGAATTGAAAAAGGCAGGTATGCCGGATCCGGTATTTATAGATAGACGGGGAATATTTAAGGTTATACTGTATAAAAAGACTGCCGCGGAGAGTAAAGACGTCAATATGGAGCAAGAGATATTGGATTTCTGCATTATACCCCGCTCAAGGGAAGAGCTTGCAGGGAGGTTTGGATTTGAAGCGCCGACTTATTTTATTAAAACATATATACAGCCATTGATTGAAGATGGGAAAGTAAAAATGACTCTGCCGGATAAACCAAAAAGCAAGTTTCAGAAGTATTATTCATAGAAGCATTATTTCCTTACTGATGATATAGCTTTAGTTAAATGAGTATTTTAGAATGATTAAGAAAGTGGTGTTATATTGGGATACATTGAAATAATATCCCAACTGGTGTAAAATGTAAATAAAAAGAAACATAGGAGGATAGACATGAGAGGAAAGAGACTACTGGCTGTTTTGATGGCAGCAATTTTTTTAATGACTTCAATGCCGGTGCTTAATGCCCAGCCGGATACTAT
>JAKPKS010000159.1 GCA_029553585.1 Candidatus Atribacteria bacterium
GGAATTGTAATCTGGGAGTTATCCCTGATTTTGGCCATTTTGTTCATCTAACATCACCTGTATATCTTTAAATCTACTGATAAATAATATTATTATTCTATTAATATATTATATTATTAATTTATTAATTTACAAGTAAAAAAGTTTTAATAATAACAGTAATTGTGTCCTTTGTAGGAAACAAACTCACCTTCTCTTAATTGATAATGGGGCAGAGGAGAAGCTTTAAAAAATGAATACGGTACTATCTCTTTTTCGTTGTGAGTGAATACAATGTGCGTAGTGATCTTATTCAATTATACTTGATGAAAATTTTTAGCTACTCCAGATAAAGCTCAATTCTAAGTGCCCGGTTTACTTCTTGCATAATATTTAGAGGAAGAGTGGTAATTTTTTCACCAAGTTCAGTTTTATCAATAGTAAAAATAGAATCTGCCTGGAATTTGGTTGGCTCAGTAAAACCTTTTTTTACTAATATTTCTACCGGATAGACAGTATCTATATTTTTCGTAGTGCCGGGAATTACTACCACATCGCTGCTATATTGATTTCCCAGGTTATTGGATACAATCAAAAGGGGTCTGATCTTCTTTTTGCCTGGACCCCAAAAGACTTCTCCCCTCTTGGGATAACTCATAGTTTCTCCTCTTTTTCCTGCCTTTCCATAACTTTTTGCTGTGCTCTGCGAAGTTCGAGATAAGACTCGGTTTTGCTCTTATAGTATTCCTTTAATTGTTCTTCTCTAAGCTTCTGTAGAGAAAGACTGACCACCTTGGATGCAGAGCCGTATTTTTCTTTTAATTCCTGAAGTAGATTGCTATCAGATTCAGATAAATAGACGGTATGTCTGGCCATTAGTATCACCTCTTTGTATGATATTATAATCATACTTAAAGGTATTTGTCAAACTGGTAGGTGGCAGTTAGCAAAAGAAAGATGTGGGAATAAGGGGATGTGATCGCCACGTCGCTGCGCTCCTCGCGATGACAGAGGGAGGGAAACAGATTCGCAATAATAGCGTTGTACGTTTTACGTCATGCGTTTTACGCAGAAAAAACAAAGAAAGATAAAGAAAATACTGAGGAACTAAATAAGCCTGATGGAATGTTAGTCGTTAGTCATTGGTAGATGGTAGTTAGCAAAAGAAAGATGTGGGAATAAGGGGATGTGATCGCCACGATTTCGTCTTGCGTTTTGCGTCATGCGTCATACGTTAAAGATAAAGATGTAGGAAACAATTGAGGGGAAAATAGTAACCTTTTTCTGGTCACTGCGAGCGAATGCAATGAGCATGGCAGTCTCATTCAGTTATGCTTGATGAATTAGAAAAGAAAGAAGAAGAAAAGAATGTGGGCGAGAATGGATGTGATTGCCACAACAGCCTAGATTTCGGGCTTAGGGGCTGTCTCGCAATGACGGAAGAAGAGAAAAGTAGTTGTAATGACAAAAAAATATAAAAAAATAGTTGAAGTGACAGGGAAAGGAAAGGTCAGTCATGATGGTTAAAGAGGGGAAAAATCATAAAAGAAAATATTAGCATTATACGGCATAAGTAAAAATATAGACAAAAATAAAAGAAAAACTAGGGTATCAGAGCTGGGAGGCGGCTTCTTTGTCGATGATAAGAGTTGCATCGGTATGCATTTGCAGGAAGGTTGATGGTGCCTGGGTGCTAATGAGGCCATTAACAGTCTTATTGATGGCAGCGGCCTTATGTTCTCCACTGGCCAGCAGTATTACCTTTTTGGCTTTCATAATGGTCTCCATGCCTATGGTAAGTGCCTGTTTGGGGACCTCATTGATATCATCAAAAAACCGGGAATTTGCCTGAATGGTGTCATCTGACAGATTTACCAGATGGGTTTTACCATGGAGACTAAGAGCAGGTTCATTAAAACCTAAATGGCCATTATTGCCGATTCCCAGTATCTGCAGGTCAATGCCGCCCTTTTCCCGTATTAGTTCATCAAATTGCTGACATTCAGCCAGAATATCCTCAATGATACCTTTTAAGAGGTGGACATTTTCTTTTTTTATATTGATATACTGAAAGAAATTATGCCACATATAATAGTGGTAGCTCTGAGGGTGTTCCGGTGACAAGCCATAATACTCATCTAAATTAAAGGTAATGACTTTCGAAAAATCAAGCTCCCCGTTTTGATTTTTCTTAATCAATTCCTGATACATACCCAGGGGAGTCTGGCCAGTGGGCAGACAAAGCACAGTATCTTTTTTTCTCTCAATCTCCCGGGCAACTATATTAGCTGCCTCGACACTGAGTTCCTGATAGTCTTTTACCAGCACAATATTCATCTTATTTCACCTATCTCCCTTTGATTTAAAA
>JAKPKS010000162.1 GCA_029553585.1 Candidatus Atribacteria bacterium
TTTCTTTTGAGCGGCTTGCTGTCCCTGCTGAAAATAGGACTGGCCTATATAATAGTATATTTCGGGGTTATCCGGGTCCTGAGGTATGCATTGTTCTAATTGTTTTATGGCCTCTGGATATTTTTGTTCCCAGTACAGTTCTTTGCCCTGCTCTAAGCAGGTAGGGTGGATGTCATCCTGCTGCTTGTTCCCCTGCCCAATCTCCTGCTGGGCTAAAACAGTGGTAATAAGAGAAGTGTTAAGTATTGGAAATGGGCTGAAAAGTGAGTTTAATATGGTAATTCCCAGAGATAGCAGTATCAGGATCAGGGAAAAACAGGTCTTTATATTTTTTATAAGGTTCTTCATAAGGTAATTTTTGCCTCTTCTTTTAATTCTCTGCTGGTAAATTTGTTTTGATTCAAGATTTAAAGCATGGTATTCAATTTTTGATATTTTTATATTATACAGTTAAATTGTTAAAAGTAAACTTGTTGTGCATCTTGCGTCATGCGTTTTACATTTTACGTCTTGCGTTTTACGTTGTGAGCCAAAAACAAAGAAAAAGAGAAGATGCGGGTGGAAGTGGATGAGACTGCCACATCTTTGAAGAGGTATAACGTATAATGTATACCGTATAACGTTGAAGAATAGAAAAGCTTGCAGCGACAAAGAGGAAAAAATGTTTTGGTCTAAAAATCTTTTATGTTATACTAATGGAAAAATCTGAAACCTTAAAACTGCTTAAAAATAAATAATAATACAATTGTAAAAACTGAAAAAGGATTGCCGTGAAATTACCAAGAATAAAAATTATAGACCGTTACATTATATCTCAGGTTACAAGCACTTTCCTGGGAATAGTTGCCCTTTTAACCATCCTGCTTATTGTTGAGACCATGTTTGAACTCACTGAAATACTTATTAATAAAAAAGCCCCTATTATCAGTGTAATTCAATTATTATTCTATCGCCTTCCAGCTTTTTTAGCAGTGACCTTTCCGGTTGCTCTTTTGGGTTCCAGTGAACTTGCTATTGCCCAGATGTCTACCAATAATGAAATTGCAGCTATGCGCACCGGCGGGATTAGTTTTCGTAGAATTATGCTGCCTTTTTTGATAGCAGGTATTCTGGTGAGTATTTTATCATTTGTAACCAATGACTATATAGTACCAGAAACTAACCATACTTCACAAAATATTATCAGGGAAATTGTACTGAAAAAAGGTCCCCCCAATATTAAACGTAATGTCTTTTTTCGTGATGCCGAAAACCGCTATTTTTATATCAATCGTTTAGATGAACAGAATATGATTATGCGTGAAATCATGATTTATGAGATGACCCGGGAACGTTTCCCCAGAGTAATTACTGCAGCTGAGGGCCGCTGGGTGGTAGATACCTGGCAATTAAAGTATGGCACTATTTATAATTATGATTCAGAGGGGAAAATTACCTATGAGATGAGTTTTCAGGATATGGATATTGAGGTTAAAGAAGACCTGCAGGACTTTTTTAAAAATCAACGTACTCCGCAGGAAATGAGTAGCAAGGAATTGCGTCAACAAATACAGATATTAAAAGATGCCGGGGTAGATACCAATAATTTTGAAGTTGACTACCATGTGAAATACTCTTTCCCTGTTTCCGGATTGATTTTTGCCCTTATTGGAGTGCCGCTGGGAATTCAAATGAAAAGAAGCACCAAAGCAACCGGTTTGATTATCAGTATTATTCTGGTTTTTCTCTATTATGTTATATATTCCTTGTGCCGTGCCATGGGGCGAGGTGGTATGATAGATCCTTTTGTTTCTTCCTGGATTCCAAATGTGATATTTTTGGCATTAGGGATTGTGCTGGTAGTGCGAGTGGAAAAAGCATGAGTTTTGCGGTGATTAACACCGCAAAACTCGTTATGCGTTGTGAGTCTTGCGTTATGTGTTAAAAATCAAATACTCTTTTTCTGGTCATTGCGAGGAGCGAAGCGACGCGGCAATCACATGTAGTGTTGCCCACAATCTTTAAAGAGGTAATAAAGAGGTATAACGTTAAAGAAAAAGAGAAGATGCGGGCTGTAGGGAATGAGATTGCTACTTTGAAGAGGTATAACGTATATTGTATAACGTATAATGTTAAAGAAAAAGAAAATCAAGAAAAGATGTGGGAATAAGTGGATGTGATAGTTACAAAACCAGGGAGAGTTGGCTGATCATGATAAGAATAAGACAGGGATAAAAAAATATGAGCAAAAGATATTTTAATAAATTACATACTGTATTATATAATATGCCTCGAAAAAACAAAACAGTCTTGAATCTCCTCTTTGTTCTCCTCTTCACCTTGGTAGCCCTCACCGCACCTTCTACCATCAACCCTGTATACGCGCAAACAGAGCTTTTATTTGATGAGCAGATCAGGGCTTACTCCATTACCAGATTCTGGCAGGGTTTTACTGAAAATGAAATTCGCTTACTCTGGGCTCCCTTTGAATGGGAAATGGCCGATGATTATAAAATATTTAGAAGTGTTAATAAATCAGATTTTACGGAAATAAAAAAAGCTGACTATGAAGATGAAGGTTTTCAATTCTGGTGGATTGATAAGGATATATTAGCTGTTAATACTTATAGCTACTAT
>JAKPKS010000163.1 GCA_029553585.1 Candidatus Atribacteria bacterium
GGTTCGATAATCTGAAAGACACCGGCCTGAGACCAGATCATCTTACCTACCTTATGACCACTTTCCTTTAAAATCATTTCAGCTCTCTCGCGGGCATTCCTGGTAGCTAATTCCAGTAAGTCCTTTTTCAAAACATCTATCTCTGAGTAGAAATACTCTAATGACGAGATCTGAAAAAATATATCTTCTTCTAAAAGCTCATCAGGGTTTAAGGCTAATTGTTCAATAACCTCCACCTTTTGGGAAATAATAAAAAATGGTTGATTTAAAGTATAACCGGCCACCTCTCCATTTCTATCCCATCTTTTCATGGTATTGATAGGATTGGTATTAATATCCTCTGGCAATATTCCCTTATTTCCTAATATTTGAAACAATTTATTTCTTTTTTCCTGAATACTATTATAACCATCTCGAATATTGTCCAGGTCGGTATTCTCTTCCAGGGTAATATTCCACTTCACAATATCTGATTCAAAGCCCTGAGTGGCTGCTCCTACCACCTGAACATAATCACGAATACCTCTGGCCTGATAAAAAAAGAAACCAAAGACAAAAGCGGCAATAATAAGTGATATACCCAGTATACCAAAAGCGACTTTAAAATTATAAAAACCAGGGTTTTTCTCTTTTTCCATTATATCTATACTCTCCCTTTTTTTAGTTTGCTTTATTTAAGATATTTTTTAAATGCTGTTTCAAATTTTTTTACTTTAGGCATTACCACAAACTGGCAGTATTGGTTTTCTGGATGATTATTGAGATAATTTTTATGATATTCCTCTGCAGGATAGAATTCCTGAAAAGGAACAATTTCCGTTACAACTGGTTCTTTCCAGATATGTGCATCCTCTAAGTCTTTTTTGGAATTGAGTGCAATATTTTTCTGAGCTTCATTATGGTAAAAGATTACAGAACGGTATTGTGAGCCAAAGTCATTACCCTGACGGTTCAAAGTGGTCGGATTG
Source organism: Candidatus Atribacteria bacterium (assembly GCA_029553585.1). GTDB lineage: Bacteria > Atribacterota > Phoenicimicrobiia > Phoenicimicrobiales > Stramentimicrobiaceae > Stramentimicrobium. Next base: position 969 of record JAKPKS010000163.1, read on the forward strand.
TGGATTTGCCAGAAAATTTTCAATATCTCGCCATAGGATATTATTTCTGGATTAAAGACAATCTGAACTGCCTCAGCATGTCCGGTAGTATCCGAACAGACCTGTTCATAATCAGGGCTTACCACATCTCCTCCGCTATAACCCGAAATAACTTTCAGAACACCCTTTACTCTCTGATAGATTGCCTCTAAGCACCAGAAACAACCACCTGCTAAAGTAGCAACCTCTGTTTTTCCTTTCATTTTAATCATATCCTCAAATTGCTAAAATCTTATTATCAATTTTAACACAATTAGGAATAATTCCTGCTGAAAAATATGAATAGTTTATGAGATTTATTATTTTTTAAATTAAGAATAATATGCTTAACCTCCACCCATAGGAGGGTAAATTTTAATAGTATCACCATCCTTCAGTATACGTTTCAGCTGTTGAAAAGGAATAACCTCTTCATTTACCAAAACCATACTAATGGCATCCATCGCTTTCTCGTGTTTGATGGTTTCCCGTAAAAATTGTTCAATCGTTTTTGGTTCAGATATCTCTTTGTTTAGACCACCGTTATCTTGATAGCCATCTATAAAATTTTTTAAAGCCGAGTATATTATTAATCTAACTTTCATCATTAACTCCTGTTTGTCCTGACCTGTATTATAGCATTATTATACTAAAATAAATTAAGGAAAAGAAGTAAGAGGGGTAAAACAAATATCACTCCAAAAGTAGTAAAAACCCAGCAAGAATTGACCAGATCTGTATTTAAATTATAAATATTAGCGGCTATGACCGAATTAAAAGCCACAGGCATTGCAGCCATAATCATAGAAACTTTCAAAGGTAATGCATTATCAACAGACTGATATTTTAACAAAAAAGCTATCACCAGGGTAGTTAAAGGCACTGCTAAAAACTTTATCAGTGAAATATATAAACATTCCTTAAGGTATTGATTGATACGGCTAAATCTTAAGTTAAGTCCTACCGAAAATAATAAAACAAAGGTAGCCAATGGAATAAATATCTCATTAATACCTGTATAGATCCGGGGACGAGGCAGAGAGCTTAAATTTAGCAATAAACCGATGAATACTGAACCCACTCCTACATTAAAAAAGGGATCTTTCAGTATTGTGAACAGCCTTTGAGCTATATTTTCCTCTGGACTATGTTCACTACTATAAATTCTAGCAACTGGAAAACCTACACCATAATATAATAATCTCATAAGAAATGTTTGTATGGGGACCAAGGCATACCCTGCTTCACCCAAATAGAAAAAGCAGATCATGCCTCCTAAGGTAACAGTGTTGGCAAAGAATCCACAACTAAACAGAGAACCAGAGTCTATACGATTATAATGATGGTATTTTGCAATTACTAAAGCAAAAAAACCACCTGCCATAATAATCACAGCTCCAACTAAAGGTAAGCTGATGATTTCAGAAAGACTTTTAATTTCAAAAATCCATAAACTACCAATATAGGTTATGGACATAAGCCAGATCATTCCCAATTTTTGCAAAAAAATAGCCCATTTTTTCAATTTTTCTGGTGTAAAGAATTGTTGTTTTCTCATCCATTTCTGGAAAAGATAACCACTCATGGTTCCCATAATTAGAACCAGAAAAGTTTTTCCTAAAGCTAAAATCATACTAACAGGTTACTCCCTTCTGTAAGCGATATTAAATATAATGGAATAAAATTACAAAATTAAGAAATATATCGAGAAAGAGGATAATTTTGATGGAACATTATGAGAAGAGCTCAATCAGATCACCTTGCTCAAATAAGTATATACCTTGCCATAGAACTATGTTTATCAATAATTACAATATCCGAACCAAAATTAAAGGAATAGCAATAATCAAGTGTTATAAAGAAAGATAGTTTTAAATGTTTTAGAAATTGATTTTGTAAAAAAGTCTTAAGAAAAATCTTTCATTATGTTAATTAACATATTTACTGCCTTTTCCATATCAGCCAGGGCAATATTTTCATCCTTGCTGTGGGGTAATCTGCCTCCCACGCCTAAAGTTGCGGTAGCAATCCCTTTTTTGTTTAAATTAGCTGCATCAGTTCCACCACAAATTACTTTTGTTTCAGGTATCAATCCTATTGATTGGATTGCTTTCTTAGCTACTTTGACCACCTCAGCATTTTCTGAAATCCTGTATGCCCTTAAAGCTGGTTTTGAATCAATTTCTAACCTGGCTCCCTTAGCTTTAGCAACGGTCTGAAAAGTATTTTTTATTAAACGACTATGCTCCAGACATCTTTTATGATTCTGGCTGCGACATTCTAATTGTACGGTTGCTTTCTCAGGAACTGCATTTAATACCTGTCCACCTTCGATCAATCCGATATTAACCGTGGTTATAGGGTCAATCCATCCGGTTTTTAAAAGAGAAATGGCATGAGCGGCAACTTCAATAGCAGAAATACCGTGCTCTGGCTCTACGGCATGAGCTGCTTTCCCGATGATTTTTATAATCATCTCCACCCGGGAAGGTCCTCCAATAATGATTTCTTCTAAAGTCTCTGAGTCAAGAACATACCCTTTTTTAGCCTTGAGCAGATTCTTATCGGCAAAACTTGAGCCTATCAAACCCATTTCTTCCTGACGTGTTATAAACACCTCGACCGGTGGGTACTGGGGCGCCCTTTGTAAAGCCACTAATATTTCAGCAATTCCTGCTTTATCATCTGCCCCTAAAATAGTATCCCCTTTTGATCGGATTACTCCCTGTTCCAGGAATGGTTCTATCCCTTTTCCAGGTTTAACGGTATCGGCATGGCAGCAAAATAAAATTGGCTCACTCTTCAGGCTATTTTTAGCTTTTACTCTGATGATCAAATTACCATATCCGTCGTACTGTGTTTTAGCGCCGAGTTCGTTTTGAAATAAATTATCCAGAAATTTTAAAAACTCTTGTTCCTCCCCTGATTCACTATCAATCTGAACCATCTGGAAAAAATAATTCTTTAGGTCCTCTAACATAAAACTACTCCTTTTGATAATAATTGTTGTACGTTTTTCCTATTAGAAAGTTGTAACATATATAGTTCAACGTATACTGAAAATAGAAAATAAAGAAAATTGCCTGAATAGAGAATCTTTTTTCTTTTTTTACCGATTAAACCAATATTTTATTAAAATCTAAAAATGATCAACAAAAAACATATTATGTACTAAAACTTGTCTTGTATTATACTATAGTCTTTTCACTCTTGACATCAAAAAGATGGGTTTTGGGTAAATCAAGTACTATTTCTATCTCCTGTCCTACCTGTTTACGGGTACGGCTATCCAGCTTTGCTACCATGGGAAGTTTCCCTAAGATCAAATAGAAAAGCACCTCATTCCCCAGAGGTTCTATCAGCTCAATCTTGGCTCTTATGGTACTTTCCGGTGTTGCACCCTGGTAGAAATCTTTATCGTGAAGGTCCTCAGGCCTTACGCCAAAGGTTACACTCTTACCATCATAAGGTGAAATTGACTGGTTAAAAGAAGACGGCAATTTCAGCTGGTTATTTTCTAAATCTACATAATAGGAGAAGTCTTTTTGATGTAAGGTGCCAGGAAAGAAATTCATAGCTGGTGATCCTATGAAGCCAGCTACAAACTGATTGGCTGGCGACTCATAGACCTCTAAAGGAGGTCCAGCTTGCTGCAGTCGCCCTTCATTCATAATAAAAATACGACTGGCCATAGTCATAGCTTCAACCTGATCATGGGTAACATAGATAATGGTAGCCTCTAAACGATTGTGTAATTTGGAAATCTCACCACGCATAGCTACTCGTAATTTGGCATCTAAGTTGGATAATGGTTCGTCAAAGAGAAAGACCTTGGGTTTACGTACTATGGCTCGGCCTAAGGCTACCCTCTGACGTTGACCTCCGGAGAGGGCTTTGGGACGGCGTTTAAGCAAATTATCTATACCTAAGAGTCTGGCTGCTTCCTGTACACGACGGTCTACCTCCTCTTTAGGATATTTACGCAATTTTAAACCAAAGGCCATATTGTTATAAACATCCATATGGGGATAGAGGGCATAGCTTTGAAAGACCATGGCAATATCACGGTCTTTGGGTGGAATATCATTGACTAAGCGTTCTCCAATATAGATTTCGCCAGAAGTCACCTCCTCCAGTCCAGCTATGGCACGAAGTGTGGTACTTTTGCCACAACCGGAAGGTCCCACCAGCACGGCAAATTCTTTATCCTCAATATCAATACTGATATTATCTACTGCCACCACCTCTTTAAATTTCTTAGTCACATTCTTTAAAACAACTCTGGCCATGTGGTCCTCCTTTTTTGTTTAAGGTATAATATTTTTGGTGTTCCCACAACAGCGCAGCAGCACCAATCACTCCAGCAAATACTCCTAATTTGCCCAAAACAATTTTTAAATCTGGCAGATGGGAACTCATTGCTCCTTGAAAAACGATTTCTTTTATGGGATTGAGTAACTTCTCACCTTCATTAGCTATTCCACCTAATAGAATAACCATTTCCGGGTTCAAAATATTTACCAGTGAAATTATGGCAATGCCTAAATACTCGATCGCCTCTTCCACAATATCTTTAACTATCATATTCCCTTGTCGAGCTAACTCGAAGATCTGAGCCAAACCAATATTTTCCAAATTATATATATTAAGGAATTTTTGATTATCTGGCTGGGATTTAAGAGAAGCGATTCTTTTGGAAATCCTATCTCTAATACCAGCAGCAGAGGAATAAGCCTCTAAACAGCCATTCTTACCGCAATTACACCGGGGCCCAATTTTATTTACCACCATATGGCCTATTTCCCCGGCTACAAAATTTTTGCCATGGTAGATTTCTCCACAGAGAATCAATCCTCCCCCTATTCCAGTTCCCAGTGTCAGACAAACCAGCTCATCAATGCCCCTGGCAACGCCAAATATTTTTTCTCCCCAGGCAGCGGCATTGGCATCGTTTTCGACTTTTATCGGTATCGGAAATTCTTTCCTCATAATGTCCGCCAGGGGAACTTCGGTCCATCCCGGTAAATTAGGAGCACAATGAACTATACCTCTCTGGTAATCTACCGGACCTGGGGCACCGATACCTATACCCGCTATTCCTCCGATTTTCAGGTTATTTAGTTCTATTATCTGGTAGATACTCTGTTTTATGCGATTTATTGTTTCTTTCTGCCCCTGTTCAGCCTGGGTAGGAATCTTTAGATATTGCTCAATTTTACCTGTTTCATTTATCAGCCCAACACTAATTTTGGTCCCTCCCAGGTCGACACCAATCGTCCATTTACTCTTTTTTTTATCTATATTTTCTGCTAAATGCATTCTTTCTCTATCCCTAACTTCTTTTAAAAATATGATTTATATTCTTTAATCTTTGTGATTGAATAGAACAACTATTTTAAGATTTAGTTTTAACCCTTCACCGAGCCAGCTAAAATCCCTCTCACAAAATAACGCTGCAAACTTAAAAATATTACCAGCGGTAGTACCATTGATACAAAGGCAGCTGCAGTTAGCAATTCCCAATTTTGCCCATAGGAGCCAACCAGAGCACTAATTCTTACCGTTAAGGGCGCTACATTTGGTGTTCCACCTAAGTAAACCAATGCTACCAGCAGGTCATTCCAGACCCAGATAAACTGAAAGATGGCTATTGATGCTATAGCCGGAACTGACAGTGGTAGTACTATACTTTTAAAAATCTGAAAGGGGGTAGCACCATCAATGGTTGATGACTCAAATATTTCGCTGGGTAATCCTGAAATATAATTATACATCAAATAAATAACCAGCGGTAAGCCATATCCGGCATGAGCTAACCATATTCCCAAAAAAGAGCCTGATAAACCAAGTTTATTAAATATCCTTAAAATAGGAATTAAGGTCATCTGTAAAGGGACAACCAGCAACCCTACAAAAAGGATAAAGAAAAATCTCCTTCCCCAGAACTCCATCCAGGCAAAGGCATAAGCCGCAAAAGAGGCTATTATTATTGGTAAAATACAGGCTGGTATAGTAATTTTAAGTGTATTAAGAAAAGCCCTTCCTATCCCAATTCTGGCTATTACCTCTTGATAATTTTCCAGGGTAAATTGAGTAAAATTAAAAGGATGGGCTAATACAGTCCACCAACCGGAAGAAGCAACTGCTGAAGAAGACCTAAAAGAGGTAATAAGCAAACCAACTGTAGGAAATATCCAGATAATTGCTACCAGGAAAATAAATATATGCATAGGGGCATTTAAAAAAAATTGACTATATCTTGGTTTCATCGTACTGCCTCCTGCTCTCTGAATCGCTGAACATTGATTATTATCATAGGAATGATAAAGAGAAGCAAAACGATGGCAATGGCGCTTGCTCTGCCATAGTTACGAAACATAAACATCTCTTTATACATCCTATTGGCAATAACCTCAGTAGAAAATGCACCATTGGTCATCACATACACAATATCAAAAACCTTTAAAACATTGATAACCATAGTAGTTGCTACCACTGCCACGGTAGGTTTCATCAAAGGCAGTATGATCTTCCAGAAGATTCGGTATTCATTAGCACCATCTACACGAGCTGCCTCCAGTAATTCTCTGGGAATACCTTTATAGCTGGCTGAAAGAACCACCAGGCAAAAGCCGGTCCAGATCCATATTCCTACCACTATCAAACAGATATTATTAAGCCAGGGACGTGTGATTAGCCAGGGTATGGGCTGCACTCCCAAGTAGGATAAAAAAGCGTTAAGAATTCCAATTTGTGCACTTCCCACAGGCCTATAAGAATAAATAAATTTCCAGATAACCCCAGCTCCCACAAAAGAAATAGCCATAGGCATAAATATTATCGATTTTACAAATGATTCGTAAGGTACCCGATCCAGTATTACAGCTAAAACTAATCCTAAAAAGACTGTAAGGGGAACAAAGAGAATTACCCAGAACAAATTATTTCTAAAAGCTGATAACATTGTCTCATCGGTAAAACAATAGAGGTAATTTGTCCATCCAACAAATTTTTCTGATTGAGGGCCAAAAAAAGAAATGATAAGGGTGTTGAGGGAAGGGTAAACTAAAAAGAACATCAGTGTTGCCAAAGCTGGGATGACATATAACCATGGAGTAAACCAGTGTGTTCGCATAATAGTCCATCTCCTTTATTAAACAATATTAGTTTTAAATTATCATCCGCTAAATTATTAACACCTTTTAAAAAGTATGGCTTTAAAAAAAATACCTTGAAAAATTAACAGTAGTTTACGCTAATATTAGTTAATAATTTCACAATTATAGCATTAAAATTTAAGTTAAATTAATTTCCATAAAATTACTTCAATTAGTATTAATGGTATTTAACTTAAATGTTTACACAGTCAGCTGGTTTATTAAAATGTATAATAAACCAGCTGACTGTTTTTATCAGTTAATCAGTTAGTAAAACTTATTCATTTTACTATTATTCTCTATAGGCATCCAGGGCACTTGTTTCGATCTGCAGAAGCACATTTGTAAGCGGTTCACCGCTGACATAATCTAAAATGCCAGTCCAGAAAGAGCCTGAGCCTACTGCAGCAGGCATTAAGTCAGAACCATCAAAACGGAATACAGAGGCTTTGCCTAAGAATTCAGCTGCTTTTCTAGTTATATCATCCGGGTAAACTGATGGGTCAACTTTTTGGTTAGGTGCTAATTTACCCAGTTCGCCAACCCAGATTTCCTGTGCGGGGGCTGATGCAATATACTTCATAAACTCTCTGGCCTCTGGAGTATCATTAAACATAGCTAACATGTCTGCAGCTCCTAATGCCGGGGTCCCGAATTCTTTTTTGATAGGCGGGAATGGGAAGAAATCATAATCTTCTCCTGCTACCAAATCAGGAAAATGTTCCAGGAAAAAGCTCTTAATAAAGGTAGCCTGTCGATGCATATAGGCATGGGGTGGATCGGTAAACAAAGCATCAGGGGAGTCGCCAAATGGTATAGTCAGTACTGCATTAGGACCACCATAGACATACTTATCATTAAGGGCAATTTCCCCAAAGATTTCGAAAGCCTCTTTCACTGTATCGTTAGTCCAGGCAATTTCATGGTTAACCCAGGCATCATAGGTTTCCGGTGGAGCTATTCGAAGCATAATATCTTCAATCCAGTCAGTGCCCGGCCAGCCGCTTGCAGCACCAGATTCCAAGCCAATTGCCCAGGGTGTTTTTCCATCTGCCACCATCTTATCAGATAGAGCCATGAGTTCATCCCAGGTACCAGGAACGGTATAGCCTCCTGCGGCAAATGCCTTAGGATTATACCAGACCATGCTCTTCAAGTCTGCCGAGATAAAGACTGCATGGAGTTTACCCTGGTAGGAGCCTAGATCTAACCAGGCATTGGAATATTCAGACTTTAAAGCAGTCATATCCATGAAAGTAGCCAGGTCAACCAATTTACCATCTCTAGCAAATTCCACCATCTGACCTGGGTTTGGCATGACAGAAACATCTGGCGGATTTCCTGCCTCAACTCTGGTAGTTAAGACAGCGGGCAGGTCACGGGTACCGGTAAATTCAACTTTGATTCCGGTTTTCTCTTCAAAGGGAGCAATCATCTTTTTAAATGCATCTTCTTCTGCACCAGTCCACACTGCCATTACCGTGACACTTTTTTGAGCATGAACGGGCAAAACAAACGACAATATTAAACAAATTATTATAATCAGATTATACTTTTTCAAGGTAATTACCTCCTATCTACCTTAGATTTTATTTTAATTTTACCAACATAACCACACGATATATTATAATAAGCTCCCTCCTTTCCTGGCGTATATGGCGTTTATGAAGAACATGTCATTGGTTGAATAGTATCACTGAGCAGATTAATGATTTTTTGTCATTTTATTATATACCAATCAATTATTTTATGCAAATTGTGCAATGCCAATGTCAATATAATTTTTCACCGGTTATAAGTTTGATTTACCTGTCAAACTTCCTTTGATGTGCTATTGCTTTTAATTCAAATAATATTATGTTAAACTATAATTAAAGAAGATAGATTGATTAATAATATATTCAGAGAGTTGCAACATTATGGCGCGTATCATTATAATATCTAATCGACTTCCGGTTACCGTAGAGAAGTACAAAGATAAGCTGGCCTACCGACCCAGTGTAGGTGGCCTGGCTACAGGAATGTCTTCTTTACAAAAAGATTATGAATGCCTCTGGGTGGGCTGGCCTGGTATTGACAGAGACCAACTTAATAGTAAAGAAAGGGTTAGCCTGGTAAAAGAGTTGGGTAAGATGGGAAATTACCCGGTATTTTTGTCACAAGCCCATATTGAAGGATATTATAATGGATTTTGCAATAAGACTATCTGGTCTTTATTCCATTGTTTTACCCAATTTACCATCTATGAAAACCATTTATGGGAAACATATCGACAAGTCAACCAGATTTTTTGTCAGACTATACTGGATATTATAAAACCAAATGACCTTATCTGGGTACATGATTATCATCTGATGTTACTACCGCTCTTATTAAGAAAAAGGATGCCGGATTTGAACATAGGATTCTTCTTACACATTCCTTTTCCACCCTCAGAGATATTTCGCCTGCTTCCCTGGCGCAGAGAGTTATTGGAAGGATTAATAGGTGCCGATTTAATTGGATTTCATACTTATGATTATGTGCAAAACTTTCTCGATTCATTACTACGAATATGTGGTTATGAAAACAGTCTCAGTTTCATCAATTATCAAAATCGTATAGTTAAAGTAGATTCATTCCCTATGGGTATAGATTTCGACCATTTTCATAATTCTTCTAAACAGGAAGAGGTAAAACAGGAAATAAAGAAAATCAAAAATAAAATAGGAAAGAATAAAGTCATAGTCTCTGTAGATCGCCTGGACTATACCAAGGGTATTTTAGAAAGACTAAAAGCTTTCTCTACTTTCCTGGAAGATAATCCTGAATACTGGGAAAAGGTAATTATGATTCAAGTGGCAGTCCCCTCCCGTATTGATATTCCCCAATATCAGCAGTTGAAACAACAGGTTGATGAGATGGTTGGCTATGTAAATGGTAGATTTGGGACAATTGGATGGTCACCTATCTGGTATCTGTATCGTTCTATCCCCTTCCCCGAGTTAGCTGCCCTTTACTATCTTGGTGATATTGCTCTGGTAACTCCCCTTAAAGATGGTATGAATCTGGTCGCCAAAGAATATATTGCTACCAAAAATAATGGTACAGGAGTTCTGATCCTGAGTGAAATGGCTGGCGTAGCTAATGAGATGAGTGAGGCACTTATTGTCAATCCTAATAATCGAACTCAGATTTCCTGGGCTATAAAATATGCCCTGAATATGTCAGTGCAGGAACAACAGCGGAGGGTCTTTTCTCAACAAAAACGTTTAAGAGACTATGATGTTAAAAGATGGGCTGATGACTTTAAAAACCATTTAGTTAAAACTATAGATGAACAACAAAATCTCGCTACCAGATATTTAACACCCAAAAACAGACTTAAAATAATTAAAGATTATGAGCAGAGTATTCAACGCTTATTTTTAATAAATTATGATGGTACTTTAGTTCCCTTTCATTTGAAATTTAAAGATGCTGCTCCTTCCCAAAAAATCCTTCAAACCATCAGTTTACTCGCTCAAGACCCTGAAAATAAAGTAGTCATTCTGAGTGGAAGAAAGAAGGATATTTTAAATAAATGGTTTAAAAATGTAAAAGTTGATTTAATTGCCGAACATGGCGCCTGGTTAAAAAAGAATTCCAGTGGATGGAAGACTATTGTACCATTGGAAAAAGAATGGAAAGGTGAGATTAGGCCTATTTTGGAGCAATACACAAACAGGACTCCAGGCTCTTTTACTCAGGAAAAAGAATATTCGCTGGTCTGGCATTATATTAATGTGGAACCTACCTTTGGGCGCACGAGGGCCATGGAATTGATGAATTCCCTTCTTTATCTGACTTCTAATCTTAATTTAGAGGCAAACCATGGAGATAAAGTTATCGAGATAAAATCAGCAGGTGTCAACAAAGGAATTGCTGCCTATCAATGGATATCTGAAAAAAAATGGGATTTCATCATATCCATTGGTGATGACTGGTCTGATGAATATACCTTTTCTCAGCTTCCAGCTTCAGCCTATTCCATCAAAGTTGGTCCTGGCATTTCTCAAGCAAAATATAATATCAATTCTGCAGCTGAAGTTCTTACCCTCCTGAAAGAATTGGCAAAAAAATTGTAATTTGTTAAGCAACCTCAATCTCCTGACAGAGATAAACATTCTGTATAGCATGGAATAGCTTAATTCCCTCTGCCAATGATTTTTGAAAGGTTTTCCTTCCAGAGATAAGACCCATACCACCGGCTCTCTTATTAATAACCGCTGTTTTTACCACTTGCTGCAAATCATTTTCTCCAGATGGTCCTCCGGAATTAATTAGACCAATTCTCCCCATATAACAATTGGCTACCTGATATCGTGTAAGGTCAATAGGGTGGTCAGTAGTTAATTTATCATAGACCAAGGGACTGGTCTTCCCAAATTTTAAGGCTAAATAACCGCCATTGTTAGTGGGCTGTTTTTGCTTGATCAGATCTGCTTCGATAGTAACCCCCAAATGGTTAGCCTGGCCGGTTAAATCTGCCGAGGTATGATAATCAATTTCGTTCTTTATAAAAGCAGTATTTCTTAGATAACACCACAACACAGTAAACATTCCTAATTGATGCGCTTCCCAGAAGGCATGAGATACCTCTTCAATCTGATCTCTTGATTCCTTAGAACCAAAATAGATGGTGGCACCTACTCCCAGGGCACCCATATTGTAAGCCTGTTCCACTGTAGCGAACATTCTCTGGTCATAAAAGTTGGGATAGGAGAGCAGCTCATTATGATTTAATTTGACAATAAAGGGTATTTTATCAGCATATTTACCTGAAACCATCCCTAAAACACCCAGTGTAGATACCACAGCATTACATCCACCTTCAAGCGCTAACTTAACTATATTTTCCGGATCAAAATAGATGGGGTTAGGGGCAAAAGAAGCTCCTCCGGAATGTTCTATCCCCTGATCTACAGGCAATATAGACAGATAGCCAGTACCCTTTAATCTGCCATGGTTAAAGACAGCTCTTAAATTTTGCCTGACCTGTGAAGAGCGATCAGAGATACTAAAAATTTTTTCCACAAAATCTGGCCCCGGCAAATGAAGCAGGTCTTTGGAAATTGTTTGACACTTATGTGCTAACAGATAATCGGCTTCCTCACCTAAAATATTACTGATTTCAGTAATATTCATTTTCAGAATCCTCCTTTTAAAATAGTCAAATAATCTACTGAGATAACTATTATTTATTAATTGTTGTTGATATTTAGAAAGATATTCATTATCTGGCTAATATTTAAAATTTCTACTATCTGCCAGTATCTCGACATATTTCTCATCCTGACTTCCATCAAAAAATTAGCCTGTTTAGATTTATCGTAATAAGTTAAGCCCAGAAAGGCAAAACCTCCTCTGATTTTAGCATAATTTATAGTCTGGAATTCCCAATTCTTAGGATTAATCTTTTCAGTAATTATTCCAGTAATCCAAGAGGTAAGTTTACTATCTCTTTTAGAATCAGTGCTGCCAAATTCTCCCTGAATCACATAATTATAAACTTCTCTTTTAGCTATCTCCTTTAGGTTAGGTTTTACAAGTGAGAGCAAGCTGTGCCCTATTTCATTTCTGAGGTCAACCCAGCTATTCTTCTGGTCTTCTGTTGGCTGGTTACTGTAATATTGCCAGATTTGTTCAATAGCACTATCGATAGTACTATCTAAATCCACATATTTATCGAACACTATTACTTCATTTCTGGAGCTTCCTTTTTTGAGTTGTTTCAAGGAATACTGTGGAGAAACCAACATGGTCCAGGAGATGATAATAACAATTGCTAAAATAATTGATATAATTACGATTGACAGTTTATTTTTCATAAGATTATAACCCTATTTCACCAGTCTATAAATAAATTCCCTGATTTCCCTTAATAAAGTATTTCAAGTACACTGAAAATTATCTATAGCACTTATAATACACATATAACTAAAAATCGAAAATAAAATATTTTAATTTAATTAGTTACAAAATACAGTCAGTAGGAATTTCTTAATTTTAAAGGCAGATTAGAAAAACCTAACCTGCCTTTGCTTTCTTATTTTCTCACTTCAGTATTTTAAAATATTTCCAAATTAACAATTAGAATAATGCCCCAATTCTAAAGTGTTAATTTTTAATTTTTATTTTATTTTTGAGTCGACTAAAAAAGTAACCCTGCCTCTATTCAACTTTCAGTTCATCCAATAATGGTAATAGTTCAGTTGCAACATAGGTAACTGCTGGGCCACCTTTCATCATCATAGCTACCCCTGCTGCTTCCAATATTTCCGCTCTATTAGCACCTGCCCTAACTGCCAGAGGGGTATGCAGTTTTATACAATGTTCACAAAGTGCTGCAATGCCTAAAGCAACAGTTATAAGTTCTTTTGTTTTTTTGCTAAGTGCACCTTCTTTTAATACCTGTTCACTTAATAGATCGAATCCTTCTTTCATTACTCCAGGCATTTCTTCATGCAATTTGCCCATTTGTCTCTTTAAATCCATAGTTTGCATTTTAATTACCTTTCATTTAATAATTTATTTGTAGTATTAGACTATCAATAAGCTACACCTTGTTTCAATAAGACAATATCTGTTTATTTTCAGATTAATTTCTAATTTGAACTAAATTGGCATGGACAGAGGTTGTTTCTCCGGAATAAACCCAGACCTCGTCTAACCAGGTTCTATATCCATCTTTGATAATGGTTACTTCATAAACTCCTTCTTTCAATCCATCAAAAACTTTTGCCTGAAGGGTTGAAGAAGTAGTCATATAGGTGCCATTGATAAATATTTTGGCATTACTCTCATTACAGGATACAGAAATAGAGCCTTCTCTTTGAACCCGTTGCATATTTATATTGATGCGATTGGCACGATCAGCTGTTATTTTAATGGTAGTTATATAATCATAGTATCCATCTTTGGTAATCCTCAATTCATAATTACCCTCTTGTAGATTACTGATAATCACACCCCTGTTAATAGTTGTATTTCTCTGATATCTTCCATCCAAATAAATCATAGCATTATCCACATCACAGTTGATTTCCAGATTACCGGTTCGGGTTATTTTTTCTAAATTAACCGTCAAAGGAATCTGCTGATTGGGTCTCACCTCTATTGTCCGTAACCAATCATGGTATCCGCTTAGGGTAATTCTGATATCATGAAAGCCCTCCCTAACCTGCTCCAGTAAAACATTTCTATTCTTTTCAGTCAGCCCTTTATACTCATCATCTAAATAGATACGGGCATTACCTTCATTAGAACGAATTGCAATTGATCCATAACGCTGCATGCTAACTAAATTGGCATGGACAGAGGTTGTCTGATTGGAGTTAATCTGAATTGTTCTGGTCCAGGTCTGATAGCCAGGCAATTCCACCCGTGCTAAATAATCACCGGTGCGAATCGAATCCATGTTAAGCGGTGTTCGGCCTGCCTGACGGTCGTTTAAATATACCTCAGCCCCTGATGGACTGGAGGTAAGTCTTAAACTGCCTGTTCCTACCCTGCTCTCCACAACCTGGTAGTGCAAGGTATCACTGCTCACCCATCTTTGGGCTGGTAAATTGGTTAAAATCCCTTTCAGCCGAAGAGTAAATCTGAGAATTCCTTCTTCCATTTTAGGAAACAGCTGTCTCTCAATTATCCTTTCTAACTCTCTGGAAATAATTACTGATTCAGTGGTGGCAAATCCCTGCACGTATTCCATACCAGGTCTGCTATCAGAATCTATTACACCATCAATCTGGTATTCTTTATTAGCTTCTACCAATTGGTTTGTTTGATATTGATTGGGAAATAGCAGTTTAATGTTTCCAAAACTATCATAACCAAAAATTGAAACATAAGCCTTTTTGGTAGAACGAAAAGATATCCTAATCCTTTCTCCCGGATTATAAGTTGCTCCAGTTCCTTTATCCAGTCTCAGGGATAAGGCAAAATCGGGTCTGGGATTAATAATCCGGATGCTCTTTTCCATATCTTCCTGAGCATTGACAGTGGTAATTGATAAAATAGCCAGGATAAAAATGACCGTAAGTAAATAAATATATGAATAATTAGAGATTCGTTTATTTTCTTTTTTTTGTTTAATTTTTTTTGATAGATTCATTTTCCCACTCCTTCTAATATTTTTTGTTTTTAATTCTCTTAAATTTATCATAATTATATCATATTTTTCTACAAACCTGCCATTATTAACAACCATAATATTTCTTTTTTACTTCGAAGCTCAAGTTTTACAAATATTTAAATAAATATACTTAACCTGCATCTATCTTTACCATAAAATAAACAAAGAATTTAGATTTATCTGCTTTTCTTTATTTATTTTTTTATTTTTTATCGACAAAAACTAAAAATAATTGACAAAAGCCTTTATTTTTAATATTCTTAGTAAAATGTAACTTGAAAATGACTATAATTATCAATGCCCATATCTTGTAATAGAGATTTTTCTTATTGTTGATAAGAAAGGAGGTGTAAAACTTTGAATAAAAGTGAATTAATTGATAAATTAGCCTGTGATAGAGGCGTAACAAAGGCTCATGCCAAAGCAGCTGTGGAAAGCATTTTTGAAAATATTGCCGAAGCTCTGGCTAGAAAGGAATCTGTACGGTTAGTTGGTTTTGGAACTTTTGGCGTTAGAGAAAGGGCGGCCAGAATGGCCCGTAATCCCAGAACAGGTAAAAGTATACCTTTACCAAAGACCAATGTACCCTTTTTTAAGCCAGGGAAAGAATTAAAAGAGAAGGTTAATTAACAAATTTAGAAACTCCATTTTAAAAAAACAGGCCTGTTCTGTTAATCTATTTTAGAAACAGACCTGTTTTTTTTATTCTGATTGTTGGTTAATCTGTTTTGGCTTGTAATTCTTATCAGACAAATTGAGACCCATGACATTTACATCTATAGATTTAACTAAAAGCCCTGTTTTCTCTTCAATCTCACTTTTTACTACTGATTGAATTTTTTTAGCCAGGTCAATTATAATGGAGCCATGTTCAACAATAACGGAAATATAAGCAGAAATGGTTTTGCCCTCTGTCAAATCAACTTTCACACCCTCTCCGATTTCTTTCACACCAAGCAGTGTTCCGAACCCACTCTTAGAAGGCTGAACTATCCCGGCTACTCCCGAAATATTACTTACTATCCTACTTACAATAATGGCTAAAACTTCTGAAGGGATATTGATTTCCCCTAAATTAATTTTGCTGATTTTCTCTTTGGTCTCAATACATTCCTGGGGAGTTGGTTTTTCTTTTTGTTCAACCGTTGCAATGGGTGGCTTAATTTTTTCTTTTTGAATTTTTTCTTTTTTTAATTTTTTATCATCAGACTCTTGATTTTGCATAATAACTACTCCTTATTAATTATATAAAATATTACCGGACACTTTTATCAAAATATTATGCTAACCATTGGGAATAACTAAAAATTTAATAGCAGTCCTTTCATCACCATTAATCTCCACATCAACAAAAGCGGGGATACAGACCAGATCTACTCCGCTGGTTGCGGTATAGCCCCTGGCAATGGCGATGGCTTTAACGGCTTGATTTACTGCACTGGCACCTATCGCTTGCAATTCAACTTTCCCTTTTTCTCTTATTACCCCTGCTAATGCACCGGCAACTGCTTTTGGGCTTGACTTTGAGGAAACCTTTAACAATTCCATTTTAAACCTCCTATATCTATAACCAGCAGCTATTCTTCAGATATTCCAAATTATCTTATTTTTACTTTACAATGTTTTTGTGTTATCCAGATACCTCAATAGATTTAACAAATTATAAGTCCTGGCACCTCCTCCTTTATTTCTCAAATAAAATAATATTATACTCTTATGGCTATTATAACAAACTCAGTTGATAAATGAAAATTTGATTATTTCCTTATTTTTTTTATTAAAATTTAAAATTCTTTATTAACATCTTGAGCTTTTGATACTGTTCACTATTTAAAT
>JAKPKS010000066.1 GCA_029553585.1 Candidatus Atribacteria bacterium
GATATTGTGCAGGAAGAATTGCAGAATGTCTGTGATAGTGTGGAGCTGGATCGTTTAGGTAATGTAATTGCGCTGAAAAAAGCGAACAGTAAGGAAGGCTGCCCTCAACCCAAAAAAGTTATGTTAGCGGCCCATATGGACCAGATAGGGTTTTTAGTGAAATCCATTGACCAGAACGGATTTATCAGGTTTGCCGCAGTGGGCGGATTTGACCCCAAGACTTTAGTTGCCCAGAGGGTTGCAATCCATGGTAAAAAGAGAGTCATCGGGGTAATCGGCTCCAAGCCCATTCATGTTTTGACTGAAGAGGAAAAGAAAAAAGCGCTGGAAATGAAAGACTTTTTCATCGATGTCGGTTTAGGAAAAGAAGAGGTTGAAGCTATCATTCAACCGGGTGATGCCATTACTTTTGACCGGGATTTTGTACAGCTGAACGACCAGGCCGTTACCTCTTTAGCTCTGGACAACAGAGCAGGGGTCTATGTCCTGATTGAGGCAATGCGCAGGGTAAAAGAACATCAGGTAGATATTTATGCAGTGGCTACCTCACAGGAAGAAGTAGGATTAAGAGGTGCAGTCACCTCATCATATGCCATTGAACCTGATTTTGGTATTGCACTGGATGTAACTGTGGCAATGGATACACCCGGTATTAAAGAAGAAGAGAAAGTATGTGTTTTAGGAAAAGGGACAGCTATTGCGGTAATGAATTCCTCCATGTTGGCACATCGCGGGTTGTATCAATTCCTGAAAGATCTGGCAGAGAAAAATAATATTAAATACCAGCTTGATATTATGGAAAGAGGAGGTACCGATGCCGGTGCAATTCAGAAGAGCCGCCGTGGGGTGATAAGCGGAGGTATCTCTATACCGACCCGTTATATTCATTCAGTAGTAGAGTTGTGCCGTATCGATGACCTGGAAGCCAGCATCCAGTTACTGGTCTCTTTCTTAGAGAATGTACATTTAGCCGATTTTTATAACCTGTAATAACCGAAGACTATGGAAAATCAGAATATCAGTAATCAGCTTAAAGCCATTCACCAGAGACTCTTAAAATTCTATGGTCCTTTACACTGGTGGCCTGGTGAAACACCGCTGGAGATAATGATAGGCGCCATCTTAACCCAGAATACCAGCTGGCAGAATGTGGTAAAGGCGATTCAAAATATAAAAAAAGAAGGGCTGTTGGATGTCTCAGCCCTTCTTGCTATTTCTGAGGAAAGATTAGCTACCTTAATCAGGTCCAGCGGTTATTATAATCTGAAAGCCAGGAGGCTGAAAAATTTTATCAGTTATTTTTATGAAAAATATAGTGGTTCAACCGAACAATTATTTAGC
>JAKPKS010000170.1 GCA_029553585.1 Candidatus Atribacteria bacterium
ATAGGTAAAGAAAACGAAAATTATCAGGCTATTGGCAGAGGTATAATGAATATAGCTTATTTGCCGGTTTTTCGGGATTCATCTGGTGCTTTCGGCAGTCCAACCAGTGATTCTGAACGGACCAAGCTTACCGACAATACCAAAGATATTTTGATTGTTATTATCGATTTTAACGGGACAGACCCTCTAATAGAGGCGATGGAAAAGACCCTGCTCTATTTAAAAGATTTTACTGATACCGGGAATGCCCAATACTCAATTACGGTGTAGGTACCACCTTTTTTCTGCTTCAGAAAGGAAAACATTTTCACCATTAGAACCGAGTACCACAAACCTTTTTAGACCACTGTTATTCCATTTATTGATATTTTCAATTAAATAATCATAAGTTACCTCTTCTTTTGTAAAAGGGGTTACAACGGGTAGAAAAATACCTGCTAAATCAATATTAGCCATTTTAAATACCCCCACTATTATTAAAAAGATAAAAAATAGTATTAAGATTAGCATAATTCAATTATTGTAAAAAGCCCGATTCCGGTAAAATTAAATTTTCAAAATATTTTTTCCGGGATATTGACAGGAACTGATAGTGTATGTATACTTGCTATTAATACTTACTACTAATAGATGATAATAATAATATACCTGTATAGTTACGGCATGCGTCATACGTTTTGCTTAGAACGTCATTCTGACGCTTATATCGGTATAATGCATACCTGTATACCGTTAAAACAATAAAAACATATAATAAAAATACAAATTCGTCGTTGGTCGTTGGTATTTAGTCGATAGTTTAAGAAAAAAAAGATTCAGGCTCAAGTGGATGTGATTGCCACGACAGCCCAAAGTTTAGGTATAGGGGCTGTCTCGCAATGACCAGAGAAAGAATATTATTGTAAAATGAATTTGGTGCAAGATAAAAAACGCAAGACGCACGACGAGATTGTTACTACGAGCGAACGCAGTGAGCGTGGTAGTTACATACTCTGTAGCCAGTATAGAATTGACTAAAAACAAAAAACTTTTAACTAAAATCTAAAACTTGTTTTAAAGGAAAGTGAGATGTACCACAGTGAAATTATCGGAGTAGGGGCATACGTTCCTTCCAAAATAGTCAGTAATAAAGAACTGGAAGCCATTGTTGATACCTCTCATGAATGGATTGTCAGCAGAACCGGAATAGCAGAGCGAAGAATTTCTACGGGTGAAAAGACTACTCAGCTGGCTGTACAGGCTGCCCGGAAAGCAATTGAACAAGCCGATATCGACAGCAGAGAAATTGATCTGGCTATTATAGCTACCATAACCCCCGATTATTTTACTCCTTCTACTGCCAGTCTGGTGCAGGCGGAGTTG
>JAKPKS010000174.1 GCA_029553585.1 Candidatus Atribacteria bacterium
CTATCTGAAGCCTTTAATGATTACCTAAGTAATAAACAAAAATTAAAAAGTGTGGCTCAAAAACTCAGTATTCCCTTATTAGAAGCTGATTATAAAAAAGATTTTTTTAAAATTATTATACTCGATTTTATTGAAAAATATAAAAAAGGATTAACCCCTAATCCCTGTATTTTTTGTAATGAAAAGATAAAGTTTCAACTCCTCTACAATTTTGCCCTGAAAGAAAAAATGAAATATATTTCTACCGGACACTACGTCAGAGTAGAAAAAGAGGAGGCGATGGGAAGATATATTTTAAAGAGAGGGACAGATGTGAAAAAAGATCAATCCTATTTTCTCTATCGCCTAAAACAGGCTGTTCTCTCAAAATGCCTATTCCCCTTGGGTGATTTAAAAAAAGAAGATACTAGAAAAATTGCTCAAAAAATTGGTTTACCGAACTCTATTGCTCATGAGAGTCAAGAGATATGCTTTATCCCTGAAAACAATTATCGGAAACTGATCTCCAGTTTGGAAAAAACAAAAGAAGAATCAGGGTATTTTCTTGATTCAAACGGTAATATTTTGGGAAGGCATAAAGGTATATCCTGCTATACTATCGGGCAAAGAAAGAAAACCGGTCTATCTTTAAATTCCAGGAAATATGTTACCAAAATTATACCGGAGAACAATACTGTAATTATAGGTGATGAGCATGAGCTATACCATCAGGAATTTGAAGTAACAGATGTGCATTATCCCTCTTGTGATTCAATTTCTCAGCCAGCTAAATTGTTAGTACAGATAAGATACAATACACCTCCAGCCATGGCTACAATCTTTCCTTTAGATGAAGGAATATTAAAGATAATCTTCGATAAACCACAAAGGGCTATAACTCCAGGCCAATCAGCTGTTTTTTACCAGGCGGATATGGTAATTGGCGGCGGTATTATCGAACAGTTTTAAATATCAAACCTGTTGAAAGATATTCCTTTAAAAATAGTTTCAGCCTTTCTATTATCTAAATCTTATTTTCTTTTCCCTACCCATTTTTATCCCCTGTTATTAAATCCAGAAAAATTTGTTGACATCAATTTTATATCGATTTATAATGTATACAAAAATGTATACAAGGATTAAACAATGAAATTAATAAGAATAGGGGAAAAGGTAATCTCTGAGGATAAATTGCAGAGAGAAATAGACAGAATACTTAAATTTCGAACAGAGGGTTTGACTCAGGAAGAAGTTGCTAAAAAGTCAGGTATTGAAAGAACCTTTGTTTCACGTCTGGAAAGTCTGGGTGAAATAAGAAAAGGTGAAAAGATTGCCCTGGTTGGATTCCCTGTCAAAAATAAGAAAGAAGTGCTATCCCTTGCGGAACAATTTGGTATAGATTATACCTTGCTCTTAAGCCAGCAGGAACGGCTGGATTTTATTCAAATGAGAAATAAAACAGAGCTCTTTAATGATCTTCTGGCTACTATCACCTATTTACTCGATTTTGATGTAATCATTTTTTTGGGTTCTGATAAGAGAGTTGAGTTGGCTGAAAAATTATTCAACATACAGGTAATCGGTATTGTAATAGGGGAATCACCGATCACTGAAGATAAGTATATTGATATCAAAATAATTAAAGATGTTTTAAAAGAAGTTAAGGTATTTACATCTGATATGGAGGTGTAGCAATGAAGAAAGTACTGGGTGTTAGTTTAGGTTCTTCAACCCGTGATAGCAAAGTGAAAATTGAACTGTTGGGAGAAGAAATTGAAGTAGAAAGAAGAGGAACAGATGGCAGTGTTCCCAAGATGATGCAGATATATCAGGAATATGATGGCAAAGTCGATGTATTTGCCTTAGGCGGGACTGATTTATATCTTTACTCCGGACCGTCTGGTAAAAGATATACGATAAAGGAATCAGCCCGGATTGTCAGTGTAATTAAAAAAACTCCTATTGTGGATGGGACAGGAATAAAATATGTGCTTGAGAAAGAGGTTATAAGTTATGTCAGAAAAAATACTGACATTGATTTTCAGGGGAAAAAGGCTTTAGTATTGATTACCGTAGATAGGTTTGGTCTGGCCGAAGGCCTCATTGAAGCAGGCTGCCAGATGGTTTTCGGTGACCTGATCTTCTGCCTTAATGTGCCCATTCCTATACATCGGTTGGAAACATTGAGTATAGTAGCCAAACTGCTCATTCCTATCCTGGCAAACCTGCCTATCAAGTATCTATATCCCACAGGTGAAAAGCAGGAAAAGAGTAATTTAAAGTATAGCCGATTTTTTTATGATGCAGACATTATTGCCGGTGATTATTTAGCTATAAGTCAATATATGCCATCTGAAATGGGAGGTAAGATTGTAATTACAAATACAATTACCTTACAAAATGTGCAGGATTTAAAGGAAAGAGGAGTAAAGTATCTCATCACCACCACTCCCCAATTTCAGGGCAGGTCTTTTGGTACTAATGTCTATGAGGGCATTCTTGTTGCTATTTCAGGAAAAAGGCCGGAGGAATTGACCGGAGAGGACTATCTGGAACTGGCTAAAAAGTCCGGCTTTCAACCAAGGATTGAACAATTGAATTAGTTTTAAAAAAGTCAAAACAATCGCGAAAAAAGTATTTTTGCAAGCCTTATCTTTACGCCATATCTCAGAATGAAGTGGAGGGAAAAAGTAATGTCCATAACTTTAGAACACAGAATTAAAATAACCAATGAACGTGCCAGCAGAATGAAGGAAAACGATACCTTCTTTTATTTAAAGAGTGTAGAAGAATTAAACGGTGCCAGAGCTCAAATTGATGGTCGTGAAATGATTGTGTTTGCCTCCTACAACTATTTGGGTCTGATATCCCACCCAAAGGTCAGGGAAGCAGCAAAAAGAGCAATTGATAAGTATGGAACCGGTGCGGCAGGGGTGCGCTTCTTAGCTGGTACGACCGATGCCCATATAGAATTGGAAAAAAAGATTGCCCAATTTAAAAATACAGAAGATGCCCTAACCTTTAGCAGCGGCTATGTTACCAATTTAGCTGCCATTACTACCCTTTGTCAGCGGGGAGATTTAGTAATTATGGATAAATTAGACCATGCCAGCATTATTGATGGTTGTCTATTATCCGGTGCCAATCATCGTAGTTTTTTACATAACAATATGCCGAGTCTGGAAAACATCTTAGCGCAATCAGAAAACTACCAGCACAAGCTTATCGTGGTGGATGCTGTTTATAGTATGGATGGAGATATTGCAAACCTTCCTGAAATATCCCATTTGGCTAAAAAATATAATGCCCTGCTTATGGTTGATGAAGCCCATTCTATTGGAGTGATTGGAAAGACCGGGCATGGAATTGAGGAACACTTTGGCCTGGAGAATGCTGTTGATATACATATGGGAACGCTAAGTAAGACCATACCTTCTATTGGGGGTTATTTAGCCGGTAAAAAAGATTTAATCAATTTTTTAAAATTGACTGCCCGTCCCTTTATATTTTCAGCCAGTCTGCCTCCAGTTGCGGTGGCTGCGGCTAAGGCTTGTTTTGAAGTTATAGAAAACGAGCCAGAACTAATAGAGCAATTGCAAAAAAATATTAATCAGTTCAGGGATGGGTTGCAGAAAATGGGCTATGATACCGGATATAGTGAAACAGCCATTGTTCCTATAATGGTGGGGGAAGAAGAAAGAACATTAGAGTTATGTAAAAAAGTTAATGAAGATGGAATATTCATCTGCCCCATACTGTTCCCGGCTGTGCCCAAGGGAACAAACAGGCTGAGGGCACATGTGCTGGCTTCCCATACTTCAGAAGATATAGAGCAGGCTTTGCAAATATTTGAACAGGCCGGAAAGTCTTTAGGAATTATTTAAAACCCAAAATGGGAGTATTAATTTTTTGTCTGGTAATTTATGTATTGAAAAAAAGTAAGAATAATTATTAAGTAAGTATTGTGAAATTAAAATAACCTAATTTGACATTGAATAATAAATACTCTATAATTCAGTTAAAATTATTAGCTATAAAAAATATTTCAATAATATGTCATTACTATGCTACTAAGGTAAGTTTATAGTAAACGCATTATCCTGGTTCTAATTTAAATAGAAAGTTAAGGAGCTTAAAAATGAGCGAACGGAAGTTTTTACTAACAGAGGAAGGGTTAGAAAAACTAAAAAATGAATTAAATGAACTAAAGACTGTACAAAGAAAAGAGATTGCTGAGAAGATTAAAAGTGCAATTGCTTTTGGCGAGATAGCTGAAAACGCCGAATACCGTGCAGTGAAGAATGAGCAGGCCTTTATTGAAGGGCGAATCCTTACCTTAGAAAAGATTATTGAAAATAGTGAAATAATAGATAAAACTAAAAATGATGGTACCTTTGTTTCCCCTGGCTCAGAAATAGTAGTGGAAGATATTAAGAAAAAAGAAAAAATTAATTATACCCTGGTTGATTATGTGGAATCTGATCCCGGCTCCGGAAAGATATCCATGACTTCACCCATTGGCAAAGCAATTCTGGGGAAAAAAGTAGGAGATAAAGTAAAAATAAGAGTCCCGGCCGGGATGCTGCATTATAAAATATTGGAAATCAAATAGTATTAACTTTCCGTTTGATAGATTTATAGAATAGAATACTGTCCGAAAGACCGCTTTAAACAATTATTAATTAAATGGTCAGGGTATGCCCTTACCTTTTAATAATTGTTCAATTAATTACTCATGCTTTCTTTTCAATATCCCTCCCATTAATCATATTTTTATTTTACTTTTAGTACCCTTCTATTATAGAATATAGCAGTATTAATTAGAGAAATACCTTAAATATCGTCTTGTGCTGGAGTTATACCGATGGTAATACCGGTAAATTCGTCTTGCGTCTTACGTTTTGCGTAAAAAATCAAAGAAAAGATGCGAGCTATAGAGTATAAGACTGCCACAACCCGCTTTCAGCTGGTTTTGCAGTAGCAGAGAGAAGGGTATCTCTCTTCCTGGTCATCGCGAGGAGCGCAGCGACGTGGCGATCACATGCACTTATAATGCTAACACTCTTTTAAGGAGTATACAGATAAATGCGTTATGCGTCTTGCGTTATGCGTTTTGCGTAAAAAATCAAAGAAAAGATGCGAGCTATAGAGTATAAGACTGCCACAACCCGCTTTCAGCTGGTTTTGCAGTAGCAGAGAGAAGGGGTATCTCTCTTCCTGGTCATCGCGAGGAGCGCAGCGACGTGGCGATCACATGCACTTATACCAACGTTATTTTAAGATGCATATAGTTAAATACAATAAGAAAATATAAAGAACAGTAATAATATTATTTTAGTACTTTACTAAAAATTATGAATTATGAACTATAAGCTTTAAAAATACAATATTCAATAAGAGGTGAAGCACATTGTCTGAACAGAGTAAAGAAGGGAAGAATGTGTTGTCAATTAGAGAAGAAAGAATAAAAGAAGTTGAAGAACTAAGAAGAAAAGGGATTGACCCTTTTGGCAGCCGTTTTACCGGAAAAGAGCCTATTACCAGGGTTATTGAAAAGTTTAGCCAGATTGCTGCCGGTGAACCTACCAGCGAGTCTGTGGTAATTGCCGGGAGAATTATTGGGCTTAGAAAACATGGCAAAGCGGTTTTTGCGGACTTAGAAGACCAGACCGGGAGAATACAGATTTATGTAAAATCCAACCTGATAGGTGAGGAGTCTTTTGGGATATTCAAGGGTATTGCCGTGGGAGATATCATTGGAATTTCCGGCGTAGTATTTAAAACAAATACCGGCGAATTAACAGTATTAGCCAGTAAATTTACTCTCTTGAGTAAATCGTTGCGTACCCTTCCTGAAAAATGGCATGGCCTTACTGATACTGAAATCAGATATCGGAAACGCTATCTTGACCTGATCAGTAACCCTGAAACCAGAGAGTTATTCATAGAGAGAAGCAAGATAATAAAATATATTAGAGATTTTTTAGATAACAAAGGATTTTTAGAAGTAGAAACACCTGTTTTGCAACCTATCCCGGGAGGAGCTACTGCTATTCCCTTTGTTACCCACCATCTGAGTTTACATAGAGACCTGTATCTGAAGATTGCCCCGGAACTTTATTTAAAAAGGCTATTGGTGGGTGGTCTGGAGAAAGTCTATGAATTGAATCGCAATTTCCGTAATGAAGGTATTTCCACCAAGCACAATCCGGAATTTACTATGTTAGAACTTTATGAAGCCTATGCCAATTATCAAATAATGATGGAGATAGCTGAGGAAATGATAAGCGAGGTATTAAAAAAATTAAAAGGGACAACAGTTATTACCTATCAAGGTAAGATACTTGATTTTACCCCTCCCTGGAAGAAATTATCCATGTATGAAGCTATTAGAACTATAATGGGCATTAATCCTGAGGAGATTAAAGTTGAAGATTTAGGAAAAGTGATTGAGCAATTCGAACTGGAGCTACCCCTTAATGCCTCCAAAGGTGAAGTTATCAATGAATTGTTTGAAGAAAGGGTGGAACCTACCTTAATACAACCCACTTTTATTACTGACTATCCAATAGAAGTGTCCCCTCTCTCCAAACAAAAGCCAGGATACCCGCATCTGGTAGAGCGTTTTGAACTTTTTGTTGATGGCATGGAAATTGCCAATGCCTTTACTGAATTAAATGACCCGGTAGAGCAGGAGAAACGTTTTCTGGAACAGGCTAAAAATAAAGGTGGAG
>JAKPKS010000176.1 GCA_029553585.1 Candidatus Atribacteria bacterium
CAGCAAAAAAAGGTTATTTCATGCCCCTAGGACGATAATATTTATCAGCATAACCTATGAATTCTATTTTTAAAGGAATATGATGATAGTTCAAATAAGGGTAGCAAAGTTAGAAAATCAATTTTTAGGATAGACCACACCCCTATTATCTGGTAAAATCATTTTATCCATTTTCGTCTGTTGGTTAAAAAGGAAAATCATAATGTCTTTTCTTTCTACTGTACTATTAGCCTTGGGGCTGGCCATGGATGCCTTTTGTGTCTCTGTTACCGGTGGGATGGTTTCCGGTACTGCCGATTTTGTCTTTGCCCTCAAGATTGCCCTTTTTTTTGCCGGTTTTCAGATGCTGATGCCCTGGGTAGGATGGCATTTAGGACAGAGTGTCGCTATCTATTTAGGACAATATGACCGTTGGATTGCCTTTTCACTCCTATTACTGATAGGGATAAAGATGATTTACGAATCTTTTCAGAGCGGGGAGCAAAAACCTTCACTTAATTTTAATAGTATAGTAACCCTTCTTTTATTAGCTATTGCTACCAGTGTAGATGCTTTTGCTGTAGGAGTAAGCTTCTCTTTTTTAAGATGGGATATTTATAAACCCATTCTTATCATTGGAATAATTACCTTGCTTCTCTCTCTGATAGGGGTTAAGATAGGCAAGGTGTTGGGCTGTTTAATGAAGAGATATGCCGAATTGGCGGGTGGAATTATCTTAATTTTAATAGGTTTAAGAGTATTAACAGGATATAATATATAGGAGTACGGTATGATTCATCGTCATAAAAATTATTTCCCTGGTTTAATTGCTACCCTTTTCATTATACTATTTTTTAGTGGTTGTTTTTATTTCCCGGTCGGCTCTCTTTATGTTACCAGCGAGCCATCTGGTGCGAGAATATTTCTCAATGGTGTTGATACCGGGAAGGTCACCCCGGCTCTCATTAATAACCTCTGGGAAGGAAGCTACACCCTTTTATTAACTTTAGATAATCCTTCCATGAGCAGTACCAGAGCCGTAGTTATTAGCCATAATCAGACCACCTCCATACATTTAGAATTGGCTTCTGAGGCAAAATATCGGGCCTTGTGTATCGGGATTGATAAATATAGGGACCCCAGGATAAATAGTTTGTATGCTCCCCCCTATGATGTGGAAAGGATAAGGCAGGTTTTAGAGCACGCCCGCTTTGGTGACAACAAAAATGAATTTTCTGAAATCAATACATTAGTTGGTGCAGAGGCAACCCGCTCTAATATACTGCAAGGTATTACTCTTACTTTTTCACAAGCTGAAAGTTCTGATGTTTCCTATTTTTATTTTTCAGGTCATGGTTTTAATGAGAGTGGTACAATCACTATTGTAACCTATGATTCAGATATCACTGTTCAGGAGCTGGCTGACCTTTTGGGGGGCATGCCTGGTACCAAAGTAGTCATCTTGGATTCCTGTTTTTCCGGAGGATTTATCGGTAAAGACATTTTTTCTGTAGAAGAGTTAAGAATTGATAGCCTGCAGAGGTATAATACTGGTATCATCAATTCTTTTGCCTGGTATGATTCTATAGTGGGAAGGGGCAATCTTGCTGCAGAGGGATTTGTAGTGATAACCTCTGCCTCCGGCATACAAGAATGCTTTGAAACCATAAACCCGCACCCTATTGATGGAAAACCCTATGGATATTTTACCGCAGCATTATGTGACGGGTGTGGTTATAATAATAATTTTAATTTTGCTTACCCTGCTGATAGTAATCGGGACCACGAAGTATCTCTGAATGAAATATACCATTACATTGACTCCTCACCTTCATTATCCCATTTAGCACAGGATGTACAAATCTATCCTCAAAATTCGTCTTTTTCTTTTCTGGAATACTGAGTCCTTGTATTAATCCTTGACAAAAAGTAAGTTGTTAAATTAAAATATAAAGACGTTGGATATAATGAAAATTACCACAGAGGTACAACTATCGTTGATTAATACTAAATCTCGTAGGAATACCATTGAACCCCACAGAAGATCATTCATGTCAAATCATATTTATCATATTATTATTTAGTAAGAATTAATAGAAATACGAATTAATATAAAATTGTATATTGTTTTATAAAAAAATGAATAAATCGCAGCATGACTGGGTATAGGAAGGGGTGATACTGGCAGGGAAATTCGCGTTACTGAGTTTTTAAAATATACAGAGTAAAACAATAGAAAAAGGAGAAAAATGTAAATGAAAAGGTTTTTACTAGTAATACTATTTATGTTTTTATGTGTAAATGCAGCATGGGCAGATGCTCCATTTCATATTGGAGTAATGACCGGTACAGTTTCGCAAGCAGAAGATGAGCTGCGAGGAGCAGAGTTACTTATGAAAGAATATGGCAAGGTTTCCGAAGGTGGTATGATCAGCCATTTAACCTGGCCTGATAATTTTATGACCGAAATGGAAACAACCATCAGCCAAATTGCTGGCTGGGCTGATGATCCTTTAATGAAGGCTATTGTAGTTGTTCAGGCAATTCCAGGGACAGTTGAAGGGTTTAGAAAGGTCCGTGAGCTCAGACCTGATATTCTACTTTTTGCAGGAAGCCCACAAGAAGATCCCAAAATGGTTTGTGATGTTGCCGATTTAAGTGTTGATGGGGATTCTTTAACAATGGGTTATTTACGTGTAGTAGAAGCTAAAAAATTAGGAGCAGAAACTATGGTACTCGTCACCTTCCCCAGACATTTAAGCATAGAGCTTCTCTCCCGAATGGCTGGTATTATGAAAGTGGCATGCGAAGACCTGGGCTTAGATTTTGTTATTGTAGGTGCACCGGATCCAACCAGTGATGTTGGAGTAGCAGGAGCACAGCAGTTTATTTTAGAAAAATACCCAGCATGGTTAGCTGAGTACGGAGAAAAAACCGCTTTTATGTCTACCAATATCTCACATCAGGAACCTCTAATAAAAAGGGTTGCAGAACTTGGTGGAATATTCCTGGAACCACATCAGGCTTCACCTATAATGGGATATCCTGGCGCATTGGGAATTAAATTTGAAGAATCTGATAGTGGTAACTGGCCCAACATATTAAAAAAGGTAGAAGATGCAGTGGTAGCAAAGGGTGCTGCTGGACGTATGGGAACCTGGGCTGCTTCATACCAGTTTACATGTGTTGCTGCCCTCGGCGAACATGCTAAAAGGGTTATTGAAGGTACCTCTGAAGTATTGAATAAAGAAGATATTATGGATGCCTTTAAAAAGTATTCCTATGGAGCAGAATGGAACAGCACTTATTATGTTGATGCAGATGATATTGAAAGAGATAATTATATGTTAATATATCAGGATACCTACGTTTTAGGAAAAGGATTTTTAAATCTAACTTCAGAAGAAGTGCCTGAGAAATACTATGATAAGAATATTGGCAAAAAATAATCGTTAACTCAAATTTACAGGAGCTTTGCATGACGGGGGAAGAAGAGATATCTTTCCCCCGTCATTTTTTAGATAGAACAATGTTAAAAGGTGAATGGATGGAACCCCAGGAAAAATATTTATTGAAAATAGAACAAGTAAGTAAAGATTTCTATGGTAACGAGGTATTAAAAAACATTAATCTTTCAGTAAAACCGGGTGAAATCATTGGCCTGGTCGGAGAAAATGGAGCTGGAAAATCTACTTTGATGAATATCCTTTTTGGAGATCCCATAATTCAGGAGACCGGAGGTTTTAAGGGAAAGATATTTTTTGATGGATATGAAGTAAGATTTGCTTCACCATTGGAGGCAATTGATGCCGGTATAGGAATGGTACATCAGGAATTTAATTTAATTCCAGAATTTACCGGAACAGAGAATATTTTGTTAAACCGGGAACCGGTAGAGTATAGTATTTTTTCGGAAATATTCGGGGAAAAAGTCAACTTGTTGAATAGGAAAGAAATGAAAGAAGAAGCCATAAGGGCAATTAAAAAACTGGAAGTTCAGTTGAACCCAGAAATGATAGTTAAAGAAATGCCTATAGGCTACAGAGAGCTCACCGAAATTGCCCGTGAAATTGTAAGGGAATCTACAAAACTATTATTATTAGATGAACCAACGGCGGTATTAACCGAATCAGAAGCTGATATTGTAATGAAAGCCATAAAGAATATTTCA
>JAKPKS010000026.1 GCA_029553585.1 Candidatus Atribacteria bacterium
GATATCTCTACCCTCAATATTGCCCATAAAATTAAGGTCATCCCTTCCATCCAGAAGTGGATATGCCTCCCTTGTTAGTCTATTTCCTTTAGTTGCCTCTTCACCAATATTGAGTAGTGCTACTTTTGGCTGTGCAATTTCAAGCTCATATTTAGCATAGGCAGCGCCCATTAGGGCAAAGTGAAGCAGATTAATGGGCTTGCAATCCACATTGGCCCCCATATCAAGTATAATCTTATTACCATTTAAAGTTGGGATTATGACAGCAATAGCCGGGCGACTAATGCCAGGAATACAGCCCAACTTCAAAAGAGCTGCTGCCATAACCGCACCACTATTGCCGGCAGAAACAAAGGCATCGGCTTTTTTATTTTCCAATAAATCCATACCAACCATAATAGGGGAATTCTTATTACCCCTAAGGGCTTCTAATGGCAATGCATCATTACTAATCTGTGCATTACAATCAATCACTTCAATCTTATCTTTCGCAAATGAATATTTTTCAACAACTTTATCAATTATGCTTCTCTCTCCCAAAAGGGTAAGATGGCTATCTTTTTCTTCTAAAAAAAGAAAAGCCCCTTTAATTGTTTCTTCAGGGCTATAATCCCCTCCCATCACATCCAGAGCTATATCCATTTTCCATCTCCTCTCATCACCTGCTACTAATAGCTGTTATAATACAAAATTTATAGCAATATTATAGTGAATGTTCACACAGATAGCAAAAAATATTTTTTAATAATTTGAGTCAATCCCAATTTTTCTGTAAAATTAAGTTGCCACCAATTCCTCCTGAGTTTGGACTCTTTCTTTCATTTGTTTTATTTCACATAAGAGAGGATCATTTAGTTCTAGATTTTGATCCTCTTTGGTTATCCTCATATACCTTCTTCCAGTCTGCCATTCCTCATCAATCTCCATAAGCCTAAGGCAGACATAGCGCAGACAGGATTCTTGATTTGGGAAAATACCAACCACTTTGGAGCGTTGTTTTAAATCTTTGTTGATTACACCTTCAATTAAATTGGTGGTTCTAATCTTACGCTGGTGATGAGTGGGGTAAGCTAAGTAAGTCAGGGTAAATTCTAACTCTTCTTCCAGCATTTGACTGACCTTATGATAGCTGGTCTGATATTCTTGGGCAATCATA
>JAKPKS010000191.1 GCA_029553585.1 Candidatus Atribacteria bacterium
TCGCAGTGACAAAGAGAAGAAGTAACCTGGTTGTTATTAAAACAAATGGCAACAAATAGCCACACATTAGTGGTTATGTGAGCATACTTGTAAAGATGTAGGTAGAAACGGATGTGACTGCTACGATTTGCTTGCAGCAAATCTCGCAATGACCGGGAAAGGGGAAGAAAAGATAGGGATAGAAATGGATGTGGCTGCCACAACCCGCTCTAGGCGGGTTGCGCAGTGACAAAGAGAGTAAAGATGGTATGGGCTGGGAGAAATTTTCTTAAAGATGAGAAGATGTTCTGCTATAAAATAAAAATAGTTGTTAAGGCATTAAAATAAGGTGAAAATTTTTGACAAAGGGAAAGGCTAATGTTACAATAACACCAATTTACACAATCTATATTGAATGGACCAGTGAAGGGAAGAGTAGGGTAGACTGAGAATTCTTTAGATACCCCAAGACCAGCCCGGAGGTTATTAAAAAATAAGAGTTGCTTAAACATAAGATATTATGATTATAAATTGTAATAGTTGTAATATTTTAGTTTAAGAAATAAAGTGGAACCGCGAAAGCCCTTTCGTCTTTAGTTAGACGAAGGGCTTTTTTTATTCTTTGTTATCTGATAATAAAATTTACGAAAGAGGTATGTAGCAATGCAAAACAAAGAGGTAGGTATTGGCATTTTAGGGTTGGGTAATGTTGGACGAGGTGTGCTTTCTACACTTAAAAACAATAAGGGCTTTATTGAGCAGGAGCTTTCACCGTCCAAGGTAAAGGTAGTAGGGCTTGCTGATCTTGATGAGGGCAGAAAACCGGGCTCTTCATTTGACTATCAGTTTTTTACCCGCGATGCTCAGGAAGTGATTACCCATCCAGATATACAGATTGTGGTGGAGGCAATCGGGGGTGAATACCCGGCTTACAATCTTATCAAACAGGCATTTGAAGCAGGCAAACATGTGGTAACACCCAATAAGGAAGTAGTAGCCAAGCATGGCTATGAGCTAATCAGGATTGCCCATCAGCATAATGTGCAGTTCTTATTTGAAACTTCAGTAGCCAGCGCCATTCCAATTCTGGGAACCATGGTAAATATGATTACCTCTGCTCCGCTTGATGAGATTAGCGGGATTTTAAATGGTACCACCAATTATGTGCTGGAATTGATGCTGGAACAGGATATGCCACAGGCTGAGGCAGTCAAAAAAGCGCAGGAGATGGGCTATGCCGAGGCTGACCCCGAAAAAGATATCAATGGCTGGGATGCTTTATATAAGATATTTATCTTAGCTACCCTGGGTTTCAGAGGAAAGTTGGATTTAAACCAGATTGAACCAACCGGTATCAGCAAGATAACCCTTGCAGACCTGAAACTGGCCAAAGAGATGGGCTATAGTATCAAATTGGTGGCTACTGCCAGGAAAGTTGCGAATAATAAGAAGTTAAATGTGGGGGTTAGACCGGTTTTGGTTCCCGATAATCATTTGCTTTCCCATATTTATGGTGCCCATAATGGTATATTCCTGTCAGGTAATGGCTATGGGGAGCTGTTCTTTTCCGGTGCCGGTGCCGGCGGTCTGGCAGGGGCGAGTATGATTATCAGCGATATCATCAGAATTATCAGGGAGCCGGCAAAATTTGATTTTAATTTTCTGCTCCGGGATGCGAAGAAATGGGAGATTGAACGGGCAGAGCAGGCTAGAAAGCACTATTTTATAAGAATAGGAATAGAGGATAAGCAGGAAAATAGTGAAAATATCAGACGTATCTTATCAGAGCAGGGCTTGCCAGTGGAGAGGGCTGCTGAGCTGAGACAAAAAGATAAGGAGAATATTTTGAACATTGGCTTGATTGCTGATTTGAAGAAGGAAAGTGAAATCAAGGAGATTATCCGGAAAATAAAAGAAATCGCCCATACCCATATTAGAGTGATTGAATATTTAGAGGTATATCAGAATAAAGAATAAACCAAAAAAACCACAAAAAATGTTGCCGGAGTATCTGAGTGTCGAAATAGCCGAAATATTTTCAGGAATAATTATTTTTTAAAAGCATTATCAATTATCAATTTTGATTATATAATAGTCA
>JAKPKS010000192.1 GCA_029553585.1 Candidatus Atribacteria bacterium
TTTATTGCATCACGTAGAAATTCGGTGCATCCGGCTGCCAGCTTATCGTAGTTTGCACGAAATCTTTCATCATTTACATACATTTCACCCAAACACTTGTGGTATTCTCTGTTGTAATCTGGGTAATAAATGCTAAGCCACTCTCTATGCAGTTCACAGGCTTTTTGTGCCAATTCTCCTGCAGGGTTTTGCGTATCAAAAGCGGCTTTTAATGTTTTTTCAAATTCCAGGCGTAACCTTTCGCCATTTTTATATTGTTCCTCTGTCAGACCCTTTAGTTTTGATCTGGTCTTATCTACTATGGTGTCACCGTATTTCGTGCGAATCTCATTACCATATCTTTCTTCATTTTCTGAAATAAGCTTTTCTTTGAAGCCTACAAATTTTTCCGAATCTGTCATAATAATCTCTCCTTTTAATGAACTTAAGGATTTTTTTACATTTAAAATTAGTGCATCAAGCCGTTCGCGCCTTTTTAAAAGAGCTGACAAATGATTGGCAAATGTCTGTTCTTTGCTAAAGTCCGGCGCGGACAATAATTTCTTTATATCTCCCAGCAGGAAGCCCATTTCTTTGTAAAGCAAGATCTGCTGTAGCATATCTACCTGTTCCTGTTTATAAAAGCGGTATCCGGATATTGCCACCCTGGCCGGCTTTAAAAGCTTGATTTCATCATAATAACGCAAAGTACGGGTGCTGACTCCCGACATTTTCGCCAGTTTATTTATGGTATATTCCAATTTTCTTACCTCCTTCTGATAAGATAAACTATTACGTTACGGTAAAGTCAAGGGTATTTTAAAAATATTTAAATTAAAACACACAGGCAGGCAAGCGGCAAATTATACTGAATGATTTGCGTATTTATTTTAAAATATACTGCTAATATTCCTGTATTTATTGCCAGGGCAGATCTGACAATATTGGCTATCTATCCGGGCTGTTTGAAATAATATATAAGCCATTGTGGTTTCACGATAAAAGTAAAAAACAATTTTATAATCCTGCCGGGATATTCCATACCCCGGGCAAAGTTACAGGTATAAAAAAGCATCTGGTAACGGTATTACTCTCTATGTTATAATTTCTTCGAAAACGATACAATTTAATATCCCATTCTGCAGGCTCTTAAAGGTTTTGCGGTTTTGACTGAAAATTGCCGGGCAATTTTAAACAGGGATAAGTAAATTTATATTGATCTAAGCCACCTCTTTGAACAAAAAAGAATCTGGGAAACCAAAAACGGAAGGAGATACCTTTATGTTTAACAGATATTTAATGGAGATTGCGGGAATCGCATCAAGAAGGGAGGGAATTGTAAAAATATAGAACAATACCCTCCAGAATAAAAACAGGATCAATTTTGGAGGATTAAATAATGCTTTTAGATTTAAAGAAAATCGGGATCAACGATTATTTCATAGCTGAATCAGCTCTGTATGAGGGCTTGTTCATAGCACGCGTTTCCGCACAGCATCGTGAACAATACCGGGTAATCACAGAACACGGCGAGATAAGCGCCTCTGTTTCAGGAAAGCTTGCCTATTCTACAGATGGTAAAGCCGGGTTCCCGGCGGTTGGTGACTGGGTGATGGTAGACAGACAGGATGATAGCAGTGGGCATGCCATTATACAGCACATATTGAGCCGCAAAAGCAGATTAACTCGTAAGGCGGCAGGTACGTCAAATGAAGAACAGATTATTGCCGCAAACATCGATACCATCTTTATTTGCATGTCGCTCAATGTCGACTTTAATCTCAGGCGCTTGGAAAGATACCTGACCATTGCATGGGATAGTATGGCAACCCCTGTCATTGTTTTGACAAAATTAGATTTATGTGATGATGCAGAGCAGAAATTAAATGAAGTAGCATCTGTTGCTATGGGTGTAGATGCAGTGGTTTGTTCTGCAGAAAGCCCTGGTGGCCTGGATGTTCTTCAGGAGTATATACAGCCGGGCAAAACCATTGCTTTTGTAGGCTCATCAGGTGTTGGCAAGTCAACAATCATTAACAGGCTGATGGGACAGGATATTCTTGCCACAAAACAGATTCGTGAGGATGACGGCAGAGGCAGGCATACTACCACACATCGTCAGCTGCTCCTGCTTCCGGAGGGTGGTATTGTGATTGATACACCCGGTATGCGAGAGTTACAGATTTTTTCCGGTGACCTTGCCAGGACTTTCGAAGATGTTGAAGGGCTTACCTTGAAATGTAAGTATAAGGATTGTACACATAGCAATGAACCGGGCTGTGCCGTAAGACAGGCAATCAAAAACGGCTTATTATCAGAAAAACGCTTGGAAAGCTATTTGAAGCTTCAGCGTGAAATGGTCTACGAGGGACTGAATGCTCGCCAGCGGGAGAATGATAAAATTAACCGTATGTTTGGGAGTAAGGCAGAGATGAAGCAGGCATTCAAGCAGATAAAGGGAAATAAAAAGTGGCGATGATAAGGGTGGGTAATATCCGGGATAATGTCCGGCCTTGACTCATTGATTATTTTAAAAATTCGCGGACTCCCCGTTACCGGCTTAGTACCGGTGGCGGGGATTTTTTATTTTGGCGGCATATGCCTGAATTTTTGAATTAATTAATCCCGTGTATGAAATAAGCTATGGTTTAAATTATAAGGTAACTCAACCTGCCCGGCGAGATCACTACGTATCTGTTTATATTATTTTTTCAGGCTCACTCTTTGTAGTTTAAATACATTTTCAAATAGTGAAAAATATTAATTTGTTTGCTATACTGATATTTGTAATTACCCGTTTGTCTTTGCTAGCTTATGAACCTTCTGAATGGATTTAAATAATGAAAATAGATATAAAAAGAACGCTTGTCCGGGTGCTGCTCCTGGTAATTATGGCATTAGCTCCGGTAGCTCCCTGCCATGCAATTGATGACAGCATATCCTGGACTGAAGAAGAGCTTGCTTTTATGGAAGCACATCCGGTGATATGCCTGGGAGTAGATCCCAAATTTGTCCCTTTTGAGTTCATAGATGATGATGGTGAGCATAAAGGAATAGCGGCTGATTATCTCGCCTTGATATCTAAAAAGATTGGCTTACAATTTGAAATACAAAAAGGTTTGACCTGGCCTGAAGCCTATGATCTGGCTCTCGCAAGAGAGCTGGATGTTCTGCCCTCTATCGGGAAAACCCTTGAAAGAGAACAGTACTTTCTTTTTTCTGAACCCTATTATTATTTTAAAAGAGTAATCGCAACTAAGGATAGTGATGTTAATATTACCGGTTTGGATGACTTGGAAGGCTCGACTGTGGCGGTACAGCGAAATAGTTCTCACCACAGCTATATGCTGGCATTTAAAAACATAAATCTCAGCCTCTACGATTCGGTTGATGCAGCACTCACTGCAGTTGCCTCAGGTGAAGAGAAAGCATTTATCGGGAATCTTGCCACAACAAACTATTTGATACGAACAAACGGGCTAACAAACCTGAGATTTGTAGCCTTTGAAGCCGAAAAGCAGCAGGCTTTGTATTTTGCTGTCCGTAAAGATTTTCCCGAACTGGTAAGCATCTTTAATAAATCACTCACACTCATAACCGAGCAGGAAAGGAATGAAATTAACAACAGGTGGATTCATTTGGACACCCGTTTGGATTATGGCCCGATCATCCGTATCATTATCGGTATAGCGGCTTTTTTTGGTACAATATTAGCAGTCTCTTTCTTTTGGATAGCCCGCTTACACAGAGAGGTTAATTTTCGAAAAAAAGTACAATCAGATTTAGAAAATGCCAATCACCAGATCGACCTGACCAATAAAGACCTGCAAAAGGCGAATGAAGAATTAGAAAAAATATCTATGATGGATGGGCTTACCGGTGTTTCCAACAGAAGATATTTTGATAATATTTTAAAACACATATGGGGCATAAATATGCGGGAAAAGTTCCCCTTGGCTCTGATTATGATAGATATAGACCATTTCAAATTATATAATGATACCTATGGACATTTGGCCGGTGACCAATGCTTAAAAATAGTTGCTAAAGCAATAGATGACACGGTAAAGAGGGCAGGTGATTTTGTGGCTCGTTTTGGCGGTGAAGAGTTTGTGGTTCTATTAACCAATACTATCGAAGACCAGGCCGCAGCATTGGCTGAAAGAATAAGGGTTAAAGTGGAAGGCTTATTGGTTGAGTACCAGGAATTAAAGACTGTTGTTACCGTCGGTATAGGGGTGGCAGCAATTACTACCCATAAAGCAATGGGGCCTAAGGATTTAATAAAATCAGCAGATATCGCACTGTACCAGGCAAAAGCAGAAGGTAGAAATAGAATTGCCAAAGCCAGCCTTCCTTTGGTTGACTAATTATAAATGATTATAAAGTTCAAAGTACTAGGGTAAGATGCAATCAATCTTTAGACTAAAGGATCAAATTATACAGAACTGTTCTATATAATTTCCCTAATTCCTTTTATTTTTCTGTTTATCATAATCATATCTATTCTATTTTATCTGCGAGTCAATCCCAATTTTTCTGTAAAATTAAATAGCCACCAATTCCTCCTGAGTTT
>JAKPKS010000196.1 GCA_029553585.1 Candidatus Atribacteria bacterium
TTAGGGTACCCCTACCAGATAAATGGCGAAGTAATTCACGGTGATAAAAGGGGAAAAAACTTATTATCTTTCCCAACTGCTAATCTTAAAACCCCCCAGGATAAATTATTGCCGCAAAATGGAATTTATATAACTTCTGCCAAGATGCAGGGGAAGAGATATCAAGGTTTGGCAAATATTGGAATTAAGCCTACGTTTAACCAGGTTTCTGTTGCCGAAAAGATAGCTCCGACAATAGAAGTACACCTGTTTAACTTTGAAAAAGATATTTATCGAAAAAAGATGACCATCTCTTTGTTAAAAAAAATAAGAGATGAGATAAAATTTCAAGACAGTAAAGAGTTGTCAAAACAGATTAGCAAAGATCAATTAGTTGCGGAAAAGTTTTTTGAAACAGAAGGAAACATGGGTTTACATTATCAGGATAGCTAAAAATAAAAAACAGGTCATAACAGATTAACTATTTTTTTCAGGTTTAACTTATAATAAATAATCTATTATTAAAACTAATAAAATATATTTGAAGGCAGGGTTTAATTATGGTAAACTAATATATTAGTGTAAGATTGTAATAGGATTTAAACAGACAGACATTTCACATTTTGAAATATATCATTGTTAAAATTACTTCCTGACAATCACATTAACATTATTCCTTTATATTATTGAAGGAATTTAATTATTTCATAAAGCGTGTCTGTACTGTTTTTATTATAAGTATTTTAAATAATTGAATAACAGTCACCATTAGGACAGAAGGAGAAATTGAGCTAAAATGGTAAAGAAAGAGTTAAAAAGTAATATTATAAAAGAATACCAGAAACATGAAAAAGATACTGGTTCGACGGAAGTTCAGGTAGCAATTTTAACTGAAAAAATAAATAGCCTAACCAAACATCTAAATGAAAATAAAAAGGATAAGCATTCCAAATATGGTTTATTAAGAATGGTTGGCAGAAGAAGGAATCTCCTTAATTACTTAAAAGATAATGATATTGAAAAATATCGTAAACTTATTGAGCAATTAAACCTCAGAAAATAATGAAATTGAATTTTGTATACCAATTAAGGAGATAACCGTTCTATGTCTAAT
The DNA here is from genome assembly GCA_029553585.1 of Candidatus Atribacteria bacterium. Classification (GTDB taxonomy): domain Bacteria; phylum Atribacterota; class Phoenicimicrobiia; order Phoenicimicrobiales; family Stramentimicrobiaceae; genus Stramentimicrobium. The sequence goes on from JAKPKS010000196.1 coordinate 1,094, forward strand.
AATAATATTCATTTTACTGAATTTGAAATTGGTGGGAAGAAAATAAGGGTAGAAACCGGGAAATTAGCTAAACAGGCTAATGGAGCGGTTACTGTTTCCTGTGGTGAAACGGTGGTTCTGGTGACGGCGGTTGCCTCAAAAGAACCTCAAGAAGGTACCGATTTTTTTCCTTTACTGGTCGATTATGAAGAAAAATTTTATGCTGCCGGCAAGATTCCAGGTGGTTTTTTTAAACGTGAGGGCAGACCGAGCGAAAATGCTATTCTAACTTCAAGGCTGATTGACAGGCCTATACGTCCCTTGTTTCCCGATGGCTATTATAATGATGTCCAGATAATCACATCTGTATTATCCTACGACCAGGCGAATCTGCCTGATATTATCTCCATGATAGGCACATCCTTTGCACTCTATATATCCGATATCCCTTTTTATAAACCTATTGGCGCAGTCCGCATTGGTTATTTAAAGGGAGAATATGTAATAAATCCCACTGTTGAAGAACTAAAATTATGTGAACTCAGTCTGGTAGTCGCAGGTACTAGAGATTCTGTAATTATGTTAGAGGGAGAAGCCAAAGAATTACCTGAAGATATTATATTAACTGCTATTGAAAAAGCACAGATTGAAATTGAAAAGATAGTAGATGCTCAGATTAAATTTGTTCAGGAAATCAGACCGGAAAAAATTGTTGAAACATGGCATGAAGAACAAACCCGGTTAGAAACTAAATTAAAATATAACCAGCTGTTAAAAAAAGAATATTCTGAATCGATCGAAACATCTCTCACTATCATAGGTAAGTCTGAAAGAGAAGAAGGATTAGAAAGTTTAAAAAAGGAAATAATTCAAAAATTAAAAAATGAATTTGAAGGCACTGAAGAAAGTCTTAATCTATCTCTCTTTAATGAAGTATATGATTCTCTTTGCCGAGAAAAAATGAGGAATCTAATAATTGAAAAACAACTTAGAGTAGACCATCGTAAACTCGATGAAATTAGGCCGATGGAATGTGAAACTGGTATTTTACCAAGGGTACATGGAAGCGCTCTTTTTACCAGAGGACAGACCCAGGCTCTGGTCATAACTACTTTAGGTTCTGTCAGGGATGAGCAATCTGTTGATACTTTAGAAGAGGATACTACCCGAAAATTCTATCTACATTATAATTTTCCTCCTTTTTCGGTGGGAGACATAAAACCAAGACGGTCACAATCCAGGAGAGAGATTGGTCATGGTGCTTTAGCTGAAAAAGCGGTTAAAGTGCTTATACCGGAAGGGAATGAATTCCCTTACACTATTCGTGTAGTATCTGAAATTTTGGAATCAAATGGTTCTTCTTCTATGGCTACAGTTTGCGGGGCAAGCCTTTCCTTGATGGATGCCGGGGTGCCTATCAAAAAGCCGGTTGCCGGAGTGGCATTGGGACTGGTAAAAGAGAATGAAAGATATGAAATATTAACTGATATTCTTGGTATTGAAGATCATTATGGAGATATGGATTTCAAAGCAGTAGGCACTGCTGATGGTTTAACCGCCATTCAGATGGACCTGAAGATTGATGGTGTATCTATTGCAATATTGAGGGATATTTTTGAAAGATCAAAAAAAGGTCGTTTGTTTATTTTAGAAAAAATGAATGCTACCATTGCCAAACCCAGAGCCGAACTATCCCACTATGTACCAAAAATGCTAATTGTGAATGTCAGTACTGATAAAATTGGTAGTATTATTGGACCAAGTGGAAAAAATATAAAAAGAATCATTGAAGAAACAGGTACCTGTATTGATATTAAGGACAATGGAGAAATATTTATTACCGCAGACGAATTGGAAAAGATTGAAAAAGCCAAATACCTTATTGAAGGTTTGGTCCGAGAAGCAAAAGTTGGCGAAATTTACAATGGCAAGGTAAAAAGGATCACTAAATTTGGAGCTTTCGTAGAGATACTTCCCGGCATAGAAGGTCTTCTGCATATTTCTAATTTATCTCACTCTCATGTAAGTAAAGTTGAGGATGTTCTAAAGATGAATGATGAGATCCAGGTGAAAGTAATCGGGATAGACCAACAGGGAAAAATTGACCTGAGCCGGAAAGATTTAATCCCAAAACCTGAGAGAAATGAAGAGAATTATTCCAGAAGATTCAAAAAAAGAGAAAATAATAATTAAAAAATTTTATGAATAACAGAATCGATAAAGTTGAAGTGAGAATTGAGAGGGAGGCGGGGTGTGAGGACTTACCTCTGCCACAGGCAGCAAGCGCCTATTCCTCTGGAATAGATTTGTATTCTGCACAAACGGAAGTTATAGAGATTGAGCCAGGAGAAAGAAAGTTAATCTCTACTGGTATAAAAATATCTTTACCAGTTGGCTATGAGGCACAGATCAGACCCAGAAGCGGGCTGGCCTATCGCCATGGAATTACTGTGCTTAATTCACCAGGAACTATTGATGCTGATTACCGGGGTGTCCTGAAAATAATTCTGATTAATCTTGGAAATAAAGTATTTTATGTCAACAGAGGAGATAGGATTGCTCAACTTGTTATTCAAAAGGTATTTTCACCAGTACTGATTGAAGTGGAAGAATTAGACCCTACCATTAGGGGCGAAGGTGGCTTTGGACATACCGGAATGTAGATCTGAAAGATCTTTTTCTGCTTATAATGCTAATTTCTGTTATATTTTTCAAAAGGAAGGAGACCGATGCGCTACGTTATCCTTGGTCTAATACAAGGGTTAACAGAATTCCTCCCCGTTAGCAGTTCCAGTCATTTAATCATCAGCCAAAACCTTTTAGGGGTTGAAATAACCGGTATAGCTTTTGATATTTTTGTACATTTAGGAACATCGTTAGCGGTTGTTCTATGGTTTAAACAAGAATTAATAGAAATCATCGTTTCTTTTTTTAAAAGCATTTTCAAATTAAATAATTGGGATAATTTTTCAAATTATTTAAAAGAAGATAGTTATTGCAAATTCGCCTGGTTATTGGTCATTAGCACTATTCCCGCAGCTCTGATAGGTTATTTTTTTCAAGATATCCTTGAACAAACTTTTCAAAATTTTTATTTTATCGCTGCAATGCTGATTATAACCGGGTTATGCTTAGTTTTAACAGATAGATTTTTCACACAAAACTATAGGATAATTGAAGAACTTAATTTTGTCGATGCACTATTAATCGGTTTGGCACAGGCTTTAGCTATTATTCCAGGAATTTCTCGTTCCGGATTCACCATTATGATGAGTCTCGGGAGGGGATTGGAACGAAACCTGGCTGCAAAATATTCTTTTATTTTATCTGTGCCTATCATTATTGGCGCTTCCCTTTATAAATGCAAAGAAATATTTCAGTTAAATATCAACATTTTTATTCTATTAATATCTGGATTTATTGCTTTTATCTCGGGGTATTTAGCCATAGGTTTTTTTATTAAGATTCTGACCAGTCATAAACTCCGTTTTTTTGGTTACTATTTATGGGTTTTCGCTGCATTAATATTTTTCATTAAAATAAAGAATTAAGGAATAAAATGGCAAAAAAAGTGAAAAAAGACCCTTATGTAAAGAAAAGAATATCGGGAATAATTTTTATGCTCATTGCTTTTTTTTACCTTTACCTCATATTATCTCCTGGTATATCGATTCCTTTTATACCTGAACTTATCAGAAACATCAACAAGCTGGTGGGGTTGGGTAAATATTTCTTATTTTTTTTTCTGCTCATAGAAGGTCTCTATCTTCTATTAAATTATAATATTACTAATTTTTATAACAGAATGTTCGGTATTGCCTCATTGGCATTAATTTTGCTGGTTTTTATTCATCTGAGACTAATATTTATTGAAAATGCTTATTATATTGCAGTTAATGGTATTGGTGGTGGACTCTATGGTTATTACACTGCCAGCCATTTAAATAATTATTTTGGATTACCCGGAGCCTATCTTTTTCTTATTGCCCTTGGTTTAATCGCGCTTTTATTTACTACTGACCTTTCTTTTTTATATATTTTTAACTCTCTTTATAAAAAAATAAAATCAACCTGGAATACTTTGCTATCCTTCTGGAAAAGTAAAAAAATTAAAGAAAAAGTGTTACCTAAAAGAGATACCAAACAAACCATTAAGCTATATTCATCAGAAAACGAAGAGGTAAAAAGGAAACCAGAGCCCATTTTTAAAAAAGATAGCTTGTTAAAAGATGACAAAAAACCTGCTGTGGGAGTTCAGGGTAAAATTGATTTTTCTGCTAAGGATAGTATGACCGGGGAAAAACAGTTTTTTAGCTATACCGCACCGCCAATTCAATTATTACATGAGACTAAAAAAGAATTTAGGGAACGTGGCCTCGATAAAATAAAAGAAAATATTGCTTTATTGCAAAAAACTTTAGACAATTTTAATATCCAGGGTGAAGTAATTGGAGCAACCCAGGGGCCCACGGTAACCAGATATGAGATTCAGCCTGCTCCGGGGGTAAAAGTATCCAAAATTACCAACCTTAATACCGATATTGCTTTAGCTTTTGCCTCTCCTTCTGTAAGAATAGAAACCCCCATCCCGGGGAAAAATGCCATAGGAATTGAAATTCCTAACAGAGAAAAAAGCTTGGTTTTATTAAGGGAAATAATTGAATCAAAAGAATATCAAAACAATTCCAATATTCTACCAATAGTTTTAGGAAAAGATATAGGTGGAAAAAATATAATTGCTGATCTGGTAGAATTACCACATTTGTTGATTGCTGGCTCTACCGGTTCTGGTAAAAGCGTTTGCCTGAATACTATTATTCTGAGTTTAATTTATCGTTTTGGACCGGAAATGGTACGGTTTTTGATTATTGACCCAAAAAGAGTAGAGCTAAATATATACAACGGTATACCTCATTTGATAGCTCCTATCGTTACCGATAATAAAAAAGCTGATAAAGTACTGAATTGGGCTATTTCCGAGATGGAAAGAAGGTTTAAAATTTTTGCTGAAGTCGGGGTTCGTAATTTAAAGGGCTACCATGACTATGTTGCCAGTATAAAGTCTGAAGAGGCAAATCTACCCTATATTGTTTTAATCATTGATGAACTAGCCGATTTGATGCTCTCATCCCCTCTAAAGGTAGAAGAAGCCTTATGTAGGTTAGCCCAGATGACCCGTGCTACCGGAATTCACCTTATAATTGCCACTCAAAGACCTTCTGTAGATATTATTACCGGCTCTATAAAAATTAATTTCCCTTCACGTATTGCCTTTGCCGTATCAACACAGGTTGATTCCAGAACTATTCTTGATGTAAATGGTGCAGAAAAATTATTGGGTAATGGAGATATGCTTTTTTCTCCAATTAATGCCTCCAAACCGATAAGAGCTCAGGGTGCTTTTGTTTCTGAAAAAGAGATTAAGGAAATAGTGGCATTTCTGGAAAATAGTAACCCTGCTCCTGATTATAATGGAAATATACAGGATCAGTTGCTGGCTAATGGAGGCAGCAGTGAGGAAGTGGAAGAAGAGGAAGAAGATGAATTGTTTGGGGATGCAGTTGATACTATTATTAACAACAACCAGGCCTCCATCTCTATTTTACAGAGAAAACTGAGAATTGGTTATACCAGGGCTGCCCGTTTAATTGATCTAATGGAAAAAAGAGGATTAGTTGGCCCCTACGATGGCCGAAATCCCAGAAAAATATTGATTTCAAAAGAAGATTATTTTTCTGAATATAAAGACACTATTTAGTTAATAAAACACTAACTCTTGTAAACTTTTTAATTGAATAAAGAAGTAGAACGTATTATCATTATATATATGGTATTTATTTCTTAAAAGATTTGTGATGGGTAGTTTTTGTCGAGTTAAAAATATCAGGAAAGGAGGTAATTTTTTTTAAGAGATTTTTATTAAGCAACACAAATGTTGGTTCAAAATAAAATATGGAAAGGAGATAAAAAATAATGAAGTTAAATGGTAAGAATATCATTACAACACTTATTATGCTAATATTTCTTTCTTTTATTACTATTAATGGTTTAGCTCAAAGCGATACTACCGTTGGTCTGGTTTTCGATATTGGTGGTAAGGGAGATAAATCTTTCAACGATTCTGCCTCCCGCGGATTGAGCTGGGCTGCCCAGGATTTTGGAATTAAAAGAATTGAGCTGGAGCCGGGAGCAGATGCTGACCGGGAAGTAAATGTAAGGAATTTATCCAGCATTGGCTATAAGCTTGTTATCGGTGTCGGGTTTTTATTTGAAGATAGCATTGGTGATGTTTCTGACGAATTTCCTAACACCAAATATGCCATTGTCGATGGGATTATTCCTGATAAACCAAATGTAGTATCTCTGAGCTTTGCGGAGCATGAAGGGTCATTCTTAGTTGGTATGATTGCAGGTTTAAAGGCATTACAAGATGGGAAAGATACGGTAGGATATGTTGGTGGAATGAAAGTCCCCTTAATACAAAAATTTGAAGCCGGATACATTGCAGGGGTTAAATACGCCTACCCGGAGTGTAAAATACTTTCTGCTTATGCAGGTGATACCCCTACAGCATTTGCTGACCCTGTCAAAGGAAAAGAGTTAGCTTTATCACAATATGACAACGGCGCCTATGTTATTTATCATGCTTCTGGTTTAACTGGCACTGGTGTTTATGAGGCCGCAAAAGAGAGGAAGAGATATGTCATCGGGGTAGATTCCAATCAAAACTATTTAGGGTATATCGAAGAAACTGGTGAGAATTTTGGTTTGACCAGTATGTTGAAACAAGTTGACGTGTCAGTATACTTAACTGTTAAATCAATTTTGGATGGTACTTTCAAACCAGGAATCAGATTGTTTGACCTGGCAACATCTGTGGTCATTAATGGTGTTGAGTATAACGGGGTTGGCTATGCTATGGATCAGTATAACAAAGATTTGGTAACACCAGAGATGATTAAAAAAGTTGAAGAAGCAAAGAAAAAGATTATCAGCGGGGAAATCAAAGTGCCTTCTGAGGTATAAATACTGAAGCATTAGTTAATCATCAGGGAATAATTTTAGACAAATAATATTTATTTCCTGATGATTAACATTTTTTTAGTTACTATAAAAAAAGATATGGTGAAGGATTTTGACTGAATATTTAATAGAGATGAAAGGTATTTCCAAAAGTTTTCCACTGGTCCTGGCTAATGATAAAGTTGACTTTTTTGTAAAAAAGGGTGAAATTCATGCGCTGGTCGGGGAAAATGGTGCTGGCAAAAGTACCCTGATGAGTATACTGTATGGTCTATACCAGCCAGATGAAGGAGAAATACTTATCGATGGCATAAAAAAAATAATATCTAATCCTAACAAAGCCATTGAAAACAGAATAGGGATGGTTCATCAGCATTTTATGTTAGTTCCTCCCTTAACTGTGGTGGAAAACGTAATATTAGGGATGGAGCCCAGAAAAAATTATTTTTTTATAGATTTACAAAAGGCTGCCTTTAATATTAAGACTCTCTCCGATCAGTATGGTTTTAAAATTGACCCCTGGGCTAAAATTGAAGATATTTCGGTTGGAATTCAGCAAAGAGTCGAAATTATAAAAGTCTTATATCGTGGTGCTGAAATTTTAATTTTAGATGAACCTACTGCAGTTTTAACCCCTCAGGAAGTTGATGAGTTATTTAAAATATTAAAATCGCTAAAAGGGCAGGGGAAAACTATCATTTTTATTACCCATAAGCTGAATGAGGTAATGGCAATATCGGATCAGGTTACTATAATGAGAAATGGAAAAGTTGTGGGTACCAAAGAAACCAGCCAGACCAATACTGCCGAAATAGCTACTCTAATGGTGGGCAGAGAAGTTTTATTAAAGACAGATAAAATTGAACAGTTAGCTGGTAAATCGGTATTAAGGTTAGAGCAGGTGAGTGCTTTTAATCAGCATAGATACCCGGTATTGAAAAGTATTAACCTTTCTGTGAAGGAAGGTCAGATACTTGGAATTGCAGGTGTAGAGGGTAATGGGCAGGCTGAATTAGTTGAGGTGATTACAGGATTAAGACCAGTTTCCAGTGGGCATATTTATCTATATGACCTTGATCTCACTGGACTCAACCCGAGAAAAATAAGAGAGTTAAATATTGCTCATATACCAGAAGACCGGCGTAAGAGAGGTTTTATAAGTGAATACTCTGTGGCAGAAAATTTAGTTTTAGGCAGTCATTACAGGCCCCCCTTTGCCAGAGGTTGTTTAATAAATTTCCCGGAGGTCCAAAAATATGCTAATGAGTTGATTTCCGATTATGATATACGCCCTGCTGTAAAAGAAAATTTGTTAAAGGCGTTATCCGGGGGTAACCAACAAAAAGTCATCGTAGCTAGGGAGTTGTATCGGAAGCCTAATTTGTTGATTGCTTCACAACCAACTCGGGGGTTGGATGTCGGTTCTATAGAATTTGTTCATCAACAGATTCTAAAAGAAAGAAGTAAGGGAAAAGCCATATTATTAGTTTCGGCTGAATTGGATGAGATATTATCGTTAAGTGATGAAATTGCTGTTATTTATGAAGGCAAAATTGTAGAAATTATGAAAAATAAAGACATTGACAGAGGCAGGCTGGGCTTGCTTATGACCGGAGGAGGTCTCACTGACCAAAATAGCAGCAAATAGCAGGCAGGGATCGGATAGGAGGAAAAATTATTGAATTCAAAACAAGTATCTAAAGGTACTTTATTTATCTCTGTAATAGAAAAAATTACTCCTATTATTGCAATTATTGGAGCTCTTTTTATTAGCTCCATAGTCATCTTTTTAATGGGTGAAGACCCGATTCAGATCTATAAAATGATGTTTGGTTTAGCCATTGGAAATCGCGATGGGTGGGGAAATGTTCTCTTCAGAGCTACTCCTCTTATATTTACCGGACTGGCGGTTGCCTTTGCGTTCCGTTGCGGACTCTTCAACATAGGGGGAGAAGGGCAGGTCTATGTTGGTTCATTTCTGGCTGCCTATATCGGGGTTACTTTAGGTAATTTACCTGCTATAGTATTAGTTCCCTTAACAATAGCAGCTTCTGCTTTGGGTGGAGCTCTCTGGGCATCCCTCCCGGGCATTCTAAAGGCTAAGAAGGGTATACATGAGGTAATAATTACCATTATGATGAACTGGATAGCTGCCTCGCTTACCTTTTATTTAGTCTTAGTATTTAAAGCTCCTCCCACAGAAGCAATGAAAGCAGCCGGACTTCCTCAAATGATTCCACAAACCAGCGAAATAGCTTTAGCAGCACGTTTACCGCGAATTGCTACCATATTAGAAAGATTTAATATCTCTTTTCCATCACATAATCCATTAAATATTTCCTTCTTACTCGCACTTCTTGCTGCCTTTTTAGTATATTATATTCTCTGGAAAACTACTTTAGGATATGAAATTAGAGCTGTTGGATACAATAGATTTGCTGCTGAATATGCCGGGATTGATATTGCAAAAAATATTATACTTGCTATGATGATAAGCGGCGCTTTAGCTGGTCTTGTGGGTACTAATGAGGTAATGGGATATAAGTTTCGCTGGCGCCAGGAAATTTTTCTTAACTTAGGCTTTAATGGTATTGCTGTTGCCTTACTGGGAAAAAATCACCCCTTTGGGGTTGTACTGGCAGCCATTTTATTCGGAACTCTTTCATATGGGGGTGCTCTGGTAAATATATTCACAGAAGGAAAAATTCCCCGGGAATTAATTATGGTGATACAAGCAGTTATTGTCATCCTGGTTGTAGTATCTGATGAGATTGTAAAGAGGGTTATTCTGAGGAGGAAATCCATATCATGATTGAGAATATTTTTAGACCTGATTTTTTTGCCTCGGCAATACGGATCGCAGTTCCTCTGGCTTTAGCCGGTTTAGGTGGTGTTTTTTCTGAATTGTCTGGTGTGGTAAACATTGGTTTGGAGGGAATAATGTTAACCTGTGCCTTTACTGCTGTTGCAGCTACCAATTTTACCGGAAATGTAGGTTTGGGAATTCTATCTGCTGCAATAGTTGGCATTTTATTAGGTCTGATACATGCCATAGTGACGGTTACTTTTAAAGCAAATCAGATTGTAAGCGGAGTAGCAATAAATCTTTTTGGCAGTGGTATTACTGTTTTTTTAAGCTGGCTCTGGTTTCATGAATCACAGATTATGGTATTAAAAAATCTTCCTTACTGGGGGCTTAATATACCTAACCCAGGGGAAACCTCCTCTTTAATAAGAAGTTTAATTATTATCTTTGCACACCATTCACCCATGGTATACCTTACTATCTTAATTGTTGTTGTTTCGCATATTTTAATTTTCAAAACACCATTTGGCTTAAGAATGCGTTCTGTAGGGGAATACCCGCAGGCTGCAGATACATTGGGAATTAATGTTTCCAATATGAGATACCTGGCGGTTTTAATTTCCGGAGGTTTGGCAGGGCTTGCCGGTTCTTTTCTTTCTCTGGAACAAGCCCATTATTTTGTAAAAGAAATGAGTGGGGGAAGAGGTTTCATTGCTCTGGCAGCAATGATTTTTGGGAAATGGACTCCTTTTGGAACAGTTGGGGCAGCACTTCTTTTCGGAGCAGGAGAGGCTTTAGCCATCAGATTGCAAGGTATTTTCACCGTTCCGGTGCAATTTATTAATATGGTACCCTATGCATTGGCAATATTTGTTCTGGTGGGCGCCATAGGGCGGGCTACCGCACCTGCCGCTGATGGAGTTCCTTATGAAAAAGAGTTAACCTAATCTCTTGGATTTATAATTATATCATATATATATAACTAAACTATTGGAAAATATTCATTAAAGCGTTGGTTTTTATTGAAACAGGGACAGTCAATGCTTAGCTAAACTAATTGAAGGATTTATTCTAAAATTTATTGCGACTAATTATAAAGTGAGGTGTTATTTAGGATGAAGGAAATAGGGGAATACTTAAAAAATAGAAGAAATGAATTAGGAATTTCTTTGGATGAGATCGAACAAGTTCTTAAAATAAGAAAAAAATATTTAGTCGCTTTGGAAGAAGGTGATGATAGTGTCCTTCCTGGCAAAACATATTTTATTGGCTATTTGAGGAACTATGCTAATTATTTACAAGTAGACCAGGATTTTGTTAACCAGCTTATAGATAAATCTGAATCAGAAACCGTTTCCAAACCAATTGATCAAGTGCCAAGAGTTGAAAGAAAGAAAACTAACAGACCTCTTTCTAAAATTAGAAAGAGGATGCCTATAAAGGAAGAAAAGAAAATAACCAATATTATTCCTTTTTTTAAAATTCTTGTCGTAATTCTCTTAATTGGAGGGTTTGTTTTTATCATCAACCAATTTTTCCATAAAGCGAATAGTCCTTCCAGATCAATAGTAACTATTGAAGGGGAAACAGACAATCAAGAAAAAACCATGGAACAGGAATTATTGAAAATTGCTCAGGAAAATATGAACAAAGAAGAAATTTCTGAGGTTGGCGAGATTACTGTATTGGAACCATTACCTGACTATAAACCAATTGAAATTGTAGCGAACGAGCCAGGATGGTTAAAGATAACTCAGAATGATGAAATATTATACGAGGGGATTATTGCTTCTGAAGAAAGAATTTTAGTAAAAACAGACAGCCTGGTTTCCTTAATTACCAGTAGTCCAAATAAAATGAAGGTTTCCTATAATGGAGAAGTTTTAGAACCACAACCCATGTTAAACTATCGCCTAATAAGTTATCAAATTTTACCTAATCAAAACCAATTTTAAAATATGGGAAAAATAGTTTATCCTAAACCAGTTAAGTTAATATTCAGCATTATTAGCGCCGAGGATAAACTTTTTTTTGAAGCAAAGAGTTTATTAACCACTTTTTTTGGGGAAATCGATTTAGAAAGCGAATTTCAGCCATTCGATTACACCCTGTATTATCAGAATGAAATGGGAGAAGGGTTGAAGCAAAAATTATTTTCTTTT
>JAKPKS010000203.1 GCA_029553585.1 Candidatus Atribacteria bacterium
AAGATTATGCCGGTGGGGCAGGCATAGCGGTGTGGCCAGACAAAAATTTCAAACACCCTCCGAATATGGCAGACATCTTGCTGCTTTCTTTCCGGATAGTAACCAGGACATAGGGTTAATTATTGATGGCTTCAATCTGGAAAGGTATGGGCACAAAACTATTCAGCCTGGAAAACTGATAGAAATAAAAAAGGCCTGGAAAAGGCTGGCCAGCCCTTCCCGATGGCCTTTACGATTGCTAACCAGGGTCTTCTATGCCAGAAAGTTAAGCCTTGCTGAGGCAATATCTTCTCATTCTTAATTAAGCGGCAGATGTATTGAGCTCAGTCTCTTAAACTACTCTGTTTTTCAGTACTCCAATACCGTCTATCTCAACCTCGATAATATCCCCCTGCTTCAAAAACACCGGTGGTTTTCTGGGAAAGCCAACCCCTTCCGGGGTACCGGTCATAATTACGGTACCGGGCAGCAGGGTAAAGTTTTTAGAACAATAGCTCACTAATTCCCTGACTCCAAAGATCAGGTCAGAGGTACTGGAATCCTGCATAACCTCTCCATTTAAACGTGAACTTATGCGGCACTGTTCAGGATGGGCTAACCCGGTCTCTATCCAGGGACCGAGGGGACAAAAGGTGTCAAAAGACTTACCTCTGGCCCATTGTTTGTCTAATCTTTGCTGACAGTCCCGGGCAGTCACATCATTGCCACAGGTATACCCTAATATATAATTATCCACCTCAGTAATTTCTACATTCTTAGCCTTTTTCCCGATAACGATAACTAACTCTGCCTCATAATCTACTTCATCAGGAGCCGCCTCCGGCAAAACAATAGTATCTTCCGGCCCAATCACACTGGAAGTTGCCTTTAAAAAGATAAGAGGCTTATCGGGATAACTCTGTCCGCTTTCATCGGCATGTTTTTTGTAATTCAAACCGATGGCAATTATATTTGGAGGTGCTACCGGTGCCAGCAATTTCACCTCTCCTCTACTGACTATCCTATCGCCTATGACAAATTCGTCAAACACATCCCCTTCGATGGCCCTAATCTCTTCTCCTTCTAACACTCCATAAAAAACCCTACCATCTTTCTGAAACCTTACTATACGCATCTTACCACCCCTTCTTAAATTTGGTTTAAATTACCGGCTTTTTCAGTTTAACACTTTATATTATAGCCATGTTAGTTAAAAAATACGATAAAAATAAATTGAATGTAGTATAATAAAAATAGATACCTATGCTTCATGCATATTTAGTAAAATTGGGTTATTAATCGATAATCATTGAATTTGCTCTTTAAAAATACCCTGTATCTATGGTTAATTTATGAACATCACAGATTTTTGCCTGAACATTATATAATGAGAGGTGTCTCATGAAAAAAGAGAGAATTATTGGTATTTTAGGTGGTATGGGACCTGAGGCAACCATTGACCTGTTTCAAAAGATAGTAAGACTGACTCCGGCAAAACAGGACCAGGAACATCTTAAAATTATTATTTTCAATAATCCCAAGATTCCGGATCGCACCAAAGCGATATTGCATGATGGCGAGAACCCTCTACCTGAATTAGTTAAAACAGCACAGGGGCTGGAGAAAACAGGAGCTGATTTTATCATTATGCCCTGCAATACTGCTCATTATTTTCACCAGGAGATACAAAAAAAGGTTAGTATCCCTATTTTAAATATGATTAAAGAGGCCGCACTCTACATTCATCACACACTTCCATTGATCAAAAAAGTTGGGCTTTTTGCAACTCAAGGCACTTATCAGGCAGGACTTTACCAGTCTTATCTCAGTGAACTGGAAATTGAAACCCTGATTCCGCCAGAAACAGCACAACAGCAGATTATGAATATTATTTATGGGGTAAAAGCCGGGCATGATTTGGGTTCTTTAAACAGAGAGGCTATTGCCCTGGCAGAATTAGAGATCAAAAGAGGCGCTCAGGCAATTATTGCCGGGTGTACCGAAATCCCTCTGGTGTTAAAAGATGGCGAGATTCTCGTTCCGGTTATTGACCCGACTTTAATTTTAGCTAAAAGGGCTGTTGAGAAAGCAACTAAATAAACTGATTTGGGGTTATAGAAGAACAAGTAAAAAACCGGATGGCGAAACAAAAAGAAGAGTTATAAAAAGATGGAGACCAGCTAAATGAAACATAAAATTTCAGCAGATATGCTTTATAATTACTCCCAATGCCCTCATCGGCTCTATCTGGACCTTTTTGAGGACTCCGCTAAGCAGAACCGGGAAAGTGCCTTTCTGAAACTGCTCTGGGAAAGAGGGATTGATTATGAAAAACAGGTAGTGAGTGAGCTTAAAATTCCCTTTCTTGATCTAAGTTCCTACTCCGGTTCAGAAAAAGAGAAGAGAACCATCGATGCCATAAAGCAAGGTGTCACTCTGATTTATAGCGGCCGTATCAGCACTGCCCAACTGGTCGGCGAGCCGGACCTCTTACTAAAAAAAGAGGGAGAATATATTGCAGGGGACATCAAGAGCGGTTCAGCGTTTGAAGGTGAAAATGAAGAGACAGAGGGAAAGCCCAAAAAACACTATGCCCTTCAATTAGGTCTATATACCGATATTTTAACCCGATTAAACCATTCCACATCCCGAACACCCTTTATTCATGATATCAAGGGCAGGGATATCAGTTATGATTTAGGAGAGGCGAAGGGGAAGCTTAACCAACAAACATGGTGGGAGTGCTACCTGGAAACTCTGTCTGAAATAGAACAGATAGTAGAAAAAAATGTTACTACCACGCCGGCGCATGGAGGGGTGTGCAAACTCTGCCATTGGAGGACTCATTGCCTTAAAAGCCTTATTGCAGCTCAAGATTTGACACTAATACCAGAATTGGGACGTAAAAAGAGAGAGGCCATCCACCTCCAGGTACAAACTCTCACAGATTTTGCCCAGAAACCTCTGTCCGATTTTAAGGATGGCAAAAAGACCATTTTCCCGGGGATTGGTCTTTCCACCCTCTCCAAATTCCATGCCCGTGCTCGGCTACTGGCTAAGATTGATACCTATGCTTATACCAGAAAGAGAATAAGATTTCCCAGGACCGATACAGAATTATTCTTTGACATAGAGACTGACCCTATGCGGGACTTTTGCTATCTGCATGGTTTTGTGGAAAGACACCATGGCAACCCTGACACCGAAAAATATGTCTCTTTTTTTGCAGACCAGGTTGATGAGAAGTTGGAGGAAAGGGTTTTTATTGATGCCTGGCATTATATTAAACAGCACTTCCCCTGCACTGTCTATTACTATTCGCCCTATGAAAAGACTATCTGGAAAAAGCTCAGTAAGAAATATCCTGAGCTTATCCAGCCCTCTGAGATAGAGGCTTTCTTTAAGTCACCACTGGTTATTGACCTTTATAGTGAAATAGTCAAGAAGCACACCGAATGGCCTACCTATAGCTATTCAGTCAAGGATTTGGCTCAATATTTAGGATTTCGCTGGAGGGATAAGAATCCTTCAGGGGCAGAATCCATTGAATGGTATCATCGCTGGTTAGAAGAAAAAAAGCTGGAAATCAAAGAACGTATCTTAAAATACAATGAAGATGACTGTATAGCTATGAGGGTATTATTGGAAGGTATTCAGGGACTTCCTTTGAAGCCGCACCCGTCAACCTGATATTGGGATAGCTTTATTATTTTTTATTACTATGTATAGCACTTTTAATAAATTAAAGAAAAGGTAATATGGCCAATATTTCTGATTGTGAGCAAAAAACAGATGTCGAGCTGGTAGCCCTGAGTTTTAAAAATCAGAATTATTATTATTTTCTTATGAAAAGATATGAATCTGTTTTGATGAACTACATCTACAGATTATCCGGGATGAACAGGATGGATTGTGAAGATATTTTGCAGGAAGTTTTCATCCGTGCTTATCAGAACCTGAATGATTATAATGAAAATTTTAAATTTTCCAGCTGGATTTATCGTATCGCTCACAACTATACCATAAGTATGCTGCGTAAAAGACCAAAATATGTCCAGGAACTTTCCTGGGATGAACATAACCTGGAGCAGCTCTTACAATCAGATTTTGATCTGGAAGAAAATATTGTACAAAAGATCAGTTATGAAAATTTATTACATTTAATCTATTCCCTTCCGCTAAAATATAGAGAGGTACTCTTATTAAAATTTATAGAAGATAAGGATTATCAGGAAATTAGCGATATCCTAAGGAAGCCGATAGGAACAATAGGTGTACTTATCAATCGTGCCAAAAAAATACTGATACAAGAAATGAAAAAACAAACAAAATAGGTATTAAATATGAGTGACATCAGTAAAGAAACCCTTACAAAAATTAAAAAAGAGAAGGTGCATCCCAGACCACGTTGGTATTTTTTAACCAGGAATTATCTTTTCTGGTTTATGTTTGCCCTAACCACCATTATGGGCAGTATAGCCTTTGGAATGATTCTTTTTATCACCGGAGACATGGATTGGGATATTTACGATTATTTAGGTATCAGCCTGACTAAAGCACTCTTGAAGAGCCTGCCCTATCTCTGGATTATCCTGCTAATATTCTTTTTATTCGTTACTTATTATAATTTTATACATACCCGTACCGGCTACCGCTATCGTTTTATTATGATTCTATTCATCAGTCTTGTCATCAGCTTTGGACTGGGGCTTACCTTTTACTACTATGGCTGGACCGAAACTCTGGATCGGAAGCTGAGATCCGGAGTTCCGGGTTATCATCATCTGGTTTATGGCAGACCAAGACAATGGATGCAACCGGAAAAAGGCTTGCTAAGTGGTATTATTACAAAGGTGGAATTAGGACATAATTTATTGACGGTAAAAGATGAATCTGCTAAGGAATGGAAAATTGATATTAGTCAGGCAAAAATTATGGGGGTGTCCCTCTTATCTCTCAATCAGGAAATCAGGATTTTGGGACAGCAGACCGGAAAAAACGCTTTTAAAGCTACGGAAATCAGGGTATTCAGAGGTTTATCTCCAGGTAAAAGGAGAAGGGAAAATTGGGACAGATAATCAATTGTCTGTCCCAATTTAACTGTTGCTAATCATCTACCGCTACCATCACATTACTGGCTTTAACCACAGCATAGACTTCTTTGCCAATTTTAAGACCTAAATTATGGGCAGAAGTTTTGGTAATCACTGAGGTAATTTCCAGGCCATTGGGAAGCTCAATGACTACCTCATCATTAACAGCTCCCTCAGTAATGGTTTTAACTTTGCCTTTCAGCATATTTCTAGCGCTGATTCTCATTTTAGACTCCTCTCTTTTCTTATTTTTTGTTGATTCTATTATTGACTGTCTCAGGTGGTGACCAATATCACAGAAAAGGTTAATCTTCTTGTCCGCTTATCAATTGGGTAATCTTGCTGGTGGCTTTTTGTATATTTGCCTCTAACTTACCGGTTTGAACAGTGCTGGGGATAATTTTAGATTGACTGAAATCAATAGTTACCTTTTCTGCTCCCAGGTTTCTGGCCAGAGCAAGCATGGTCTGCCGGGCAGAATTCTCAACCTCTGCCTGTAATTTTTGAACCACTCCCTCGGCAAGTTTAGCCGCCTGATTTTTAGCTTCTTCTTTAAGCTGGTTCTTATCTGCTTCGCTAAAGCCGGAACCAAAGGCACGGTTAAGTAAATCGGGTAACAGCCAGGGCAGTAATTTTGAATTCTGCTCATCATAAAAGTTGATATCCCGGATATGAACCTGGTAAAGACAGGGAGGCATCTTTAAGATATATCTGATCTCACCCAACTGCTTAATCTTAAAATCCGGACTGCGCAGGTCATAACGGAAATCTATATCAAATTCAAAGATCATAGCCATCTTTTTGGTGGAAACCAGCCATTGGAAATATTTCTCACCAATCTCACCAAACCAGTGCTGGGAGGCAGTGACAATCTCCTTGGTAACCATCTTAAATACCACCAGCTCCCCCACCGAGCGTAGCTGCTCAACTGAGGAATAGACACAGACCTCTTTCCCTGAGCCTCGGGAGCGAAAGACAAAACGCCATAAGACTAAGAAAAGGAGAAATGCCAGGAAAAAACCAAAGATAGTGAAGATAAGATTTTCCGGCATTATCCAAACCCCCTTTATTTACATTATAATATAATTACCAGTATAGTACATTCTTGTCATTGCGAACCCTGCGTAAGCAGTGTGTGGCAGTGACATACACTTATTTCGTTTTACGTCTTGTGTTTTGCATCTAATACAAATAATACAGGATTTATAACAGTACTGACATCGCATTTTGTAAGCCCAAAGTTCAATCCTGATCTTGGTCATTGCGAACCCTGCGTAAGCAGTGTGTGGCAATCACATACTCTGTATCCCGCATCTTTTCTTTCTTTTATTTTTTTTCTAACTTATAAGCCCGCACTCTTTAACGTTATACATTATACGGTATACGTTATACTGCCTTTTATACGTTATACTATCTTACAAGTATACCATAATTGTAAACTTTTCTTCCGTATCCTCGCATTTCCGCAGTTCCGAAACAGCTAATCAAACTACTTAATCAATAGTTC
>JAKPKS010000205.1 GCA_029553585.1 Candidatus Atribacteria bacterium
GCTGCCAATGATAGGTATATCTACTTTACTTTTAGCCTCTTTGATAAAATCCATATATTTTTCAGGAGTTACCTTGTTGCGTACTACATCCAGATAATAATCAATATATTTTCTGTAGCCATCATTTTCATACAATAATGATTGACTGAGCTCTTCCTGGGCAGCCTGCTCCTCAAAAAAAGAGGGGAGCACTATTGCAGCGGCCCCACAGTCCTCCAGAGCCTGTATCTTTTCTATCTGCTCACCCAATGGAGATGAGGCAATAACAATAGGATTTTTTAATTTCAAACCCATATAAGATACACTTAAATCAGTCATAGTAACTACCTCCTAAAATATTTATTGATAAATTTTTATAATATTATGATAAGTTGGCTATTTTAGCAAATCTTCCGAACGGTCTGAAGGTATGCGATAAACTGCCAGGATTTCCTCTGCATTCTCCAGAGCCCTATTTCTATCTATTACAATCTTCTGGTTATATTTATCCTCCAGGATAATATATGGCTCGATAGAGTTTTCAATTTTTTCTACCAAATCAGACATATTCCAGATCTTTTCCCCATTCACCTGCTCTACTACCCAGCTGGTGATATTTTGATAACCCTGATTTACATCGGCTGCCAATACTTTCAGGACAATTATAACCAGCTGGTCTTCTTTTTCGGGAATATTATTTAAGATAGAGCAGACCAGCTCCCGCGGGGCAGACTGATACCACTGGGCTCCCCAGATATTTAACAAATCTTTAGTTAAAGGGCAGAAGACCAGACCGCCATAGATATAGTAGGTGGGCAGTGTTTCATACTGCTCCATGGGGACTAATTGATCTTTGAGAGAAGAACGAAAGAGATTAACCTTTAGCTCTTTCCTTTCTCCATTTCTTAGAATAGTTAAACCAATATCTTCTCCAATCTGCTTTTGCTGAACTACATAGTTTAAATGTGTTCTCTCATTGGAACGAAATTCGATGGTACCATCATTGCCAATAGAGTAGCCTTCCATGGAGAGCAAGACATCGCCGGCTTCCAGATTACTATCAGCAGGGGAACCAGGTACTATCTGATTAATAAGAACTCCCCCCATGCCTTTCTCTACCTGGTAATAGCTTTTTAAACCATCATTCTCCATATCCTGCAGGCTTATACCCAAACTGGGATATCCATCAAGAATTCCATCTTCCAGGTCGGCAAAAAAATGAGCAATAACAGGAACAGGCACCATATAACCAATATTCTGAGCACCGGTAATACCCTGCATTACTACTCCTACAATTTTGCCATCTGCTAAAACCGGACCCCCGCTGTTACCAGGATTAATAGCAGCATCAATCTGACCAGCCAGAAATACGGAAGAACTATGCACATAGGTTTGATGTTCTATTCTGGAAATCACCCCTTTGGTAATACTCAACATATCTCCACCCATAGGGAATCCATAGACCAGTACCTCCTGTTGGATTTGCGGTAATTCACCTAAGGAGAGTGCCTCTATTCCGGTAAAAAATTCGGGTTCATCTACAGCTAACAGGGCAAGGTCAGTTAGATGGGATACAGCTACCACCTGTGCCCGATAACGCTGGGTATCCCCATACTTGCGCACCTGTAAAAATGTCTGATTGCTTACCACATGTGCATTGGTTAAAATCAGATTATTATCAATTATACATCCTGAGCCGGAGCTGGCCCGGGGACCCTGCATACTCCACGGATTGTAGTAATCGGGATAATTGCTCACTGTATAAACCTTTACAATTGCCTCCCGGACATCGATCTCGGCTGACACCTGGAAGTTTACAGTCATAAATAATAGAAATATTGCAACAAACACCTGAATATATATTTTTCGTTTGTAATTATTTTCCAAAAACTTTTCTCTTAAGAGCATCTTTTCCACCCCGCTTTATAACTTTATATACTTATTTTACACTATAAATTAATTATAGCATTATTATTTATAGCGATTAAGAGAAAAAACAAACATTATTTCTCAACAAGGGACAAATATCATTCAGTTTTGTTCAAATCAATGGTATAATATATCTTGACCTGGTCACTCTCCTCTTAAGTTCTACTTAATATTAAGGTAGGTAAGAATTATTTAATGGTTTTAACTATAATTTTCGGTCTTATTGGCGGTTTGGGGCTATTTCTTTTTGGAATGAATCAGCTGAGTGAAGGATTACAGAAGATTGCCGGGAACAGAGTTCATCAATATTTAGAAGCCCTTTCTCTTAACCCGCTAAAGGGTGTGCTCACCGGTACTGCAGTTACCGCAATACTACAGAGCAGTAGTGCTACCAGTGTAATTGCCATCGGTTTTGCCAATGCCGGTTTGCTGAATCTTCAACAGGCTATCAGTATTAACTTTGGCGCCAATATTGGCACTACTATAAATGCCCAGATTATTTCTTTACAATTAGAAGAATATATTTTGCCCATTATCGGAATTGGGGTAGCCATCTATTTATTTGCCCGTAGAAAGGTCTATCAGAATGTTGGTTTTATCATGCTTGGTTTTGGGTTGCTGTTTTTGGGAATTACAATTATGTCTCAGTCTTTAGATCCTTTGCGAGACTATCCTTATTTTATTAACCTTCTGGTCAAAGTAGTTGAATATCCTCTGTTGGGCATCTTTCTATCCGCCCTGCTTACTGCTGTTATACAGAGCAGCGGGGCTACCATAGCCATAATTATCTCATTGTCCCTGAAGGGATTAATCGGGCTGGATGCAGCTATACCTTTTATGTTAGGAGCCAATATTGGTACCTGTGTTACAGCACTTCTGGCCAGTATTGGCAGCTCTGTTACCGGTAAAAGGATAGCAGTGGCTCATATACTCAGTAAGGCTGTAGGGGTAGCTGTATTTTATATCTTTTTAAAACAATTTACCTTCCTGGCCTCTCTAACCAGTAATACCCTTCCCCGTCAGATAGCCAATGCTCATACCCTTTTTAATGTTGCTGATACACTGATACAATTACCTTTTCTTAACAAGATTGCCCATATTATCACACTAATAGTCCCCGGTGAAGAACATATTATCAAAAAGGGTACCCTTTATTTAGAAAAAAGATTTATAAATACCCCTGCTATAGCTATGGGACAGGTAACCAAAGAATTAGTGCGCATGGGTGATATTGCGGTAGGAATGTTAAAAAATGTTCTGATTGCTTTGCTCGATAATAAAGAGCGAATTATTGAAGATATTTATTTAAAAGAGGAAATCCTGAACACCATTCACAGGGAAATAACCAGATATCTGGTTCAGGTCTCCCAGAAATCCCTGAGCCCCAGCCAGTCCCAGAGATTGACCCATCTTATGAATATCTCAGGTCATATCGAAAGAGTTGGCGACCATATAGAAAATATTACTGAACTTGCTGAAACCAAAATCAACGAAAAATTGCCTTTTAGCCCCAAAGCAGCAAAAGACCTGACCTACATCTTTTCCAAAGTGGAAACCTCTTTAAGATATGCCCTGAAGGCATTAAAGAAGAATGATGTCGATATAGCAACCATTGTAGCTAAAAGAGAAGATGAGATAGACCGTATTGAAGAACAATTACGTGATGAACATATTGACCGGCTAACCAAAGGTATCTGTATTACCGAATCCGGAATTATCTATATTGATATACTTAGTAATCTGGAAAGGATTGCCGACCATGCCTACAATATCAGTAAAATGGTTTTGGATGAAATTGCTAACCGTAAACATTTAGCTTAAGATAAGAGGTCATCTCTTTTCATACCTCTCTACTATCTTCCTTTAGCTTTACCCACAGCATTCTACCATCTTCAAATAATG
>JAKPKS010000250.1 GCA_029553585.1 Candidatus Atribacteria bacterium
TACCTGCTATATTAACGGCCAAAAAATCGCAGAAAAACTTGAAGCCCCCGTCGAAGGCGGCAGCGGCATCTGCGCATTATTCTCTGTAGGCTCAGAATCCCAGGAACAGTTCCCGGACAATCCTGTAAAGGTGAGCTTTAAGGTAAAGTAGGGTGAAAGGGGACTGGTATGGATCCCGGCCGAATAAGCCGATAAACTTCACAGATCCAACGGGGTTAACTGCAGAAGAGAATAGTCAGGAACTTATTAGGCAATATGCTAAGTCTCAGGGAGCGACTGAGGAAGAGATAGATAAGATATTAGGCGGAGCTCCTGAGGGACCGGAGCAAGGCCCGACAGAGCCTGTAATTCCTTTACCGGATATTAATCCTAAATTGGATGTAGAACAGAAGAAAGGTGTTCTTCAACATAAAGATCTACAGGGATTGGATAGATTAAAGGCTGAGTTAATTGATTGTTTTATTTTTGCATTTAAAACAGGTGCTGGTGGGGAATTTGAGTTTAATTTTTTGGGTACAAAAATAAGAGTTTCTGCGGATGCTGGTTCATTAGAAACAACACAGGACAAATTTGGAAAAAGATCAGAAAATACTGCTGGTTTTGCTGTAGAGGTTGATATTTTGGATTTTGGATCGATAGGTGCATTTTATGAAAAAAATAATACTGCATCTAAAAGCGATTCCTTTCTTGACAATATAAAAAAACGCTTGGGCTGGAACAACGAGTAAAGGATTAATTGGGAATCTAAACATTAAAGGTTCTGGATTATCAGGTTCTGAAACTGATGATTTAATTATTGGCTTTTCTGGACAATTAGGTGTTGGTGGTACAGTACAATTGAATTTAACAGAGTTGTGGGATCTAGTAAAAAATATACCTGAATACACAAAATACTAATTACAGAGGAATAAAATGAAACGCTTTTTGGGTCATGTCAAGTATTTTGTGTAAACTTTTTTTACCAATTTTACAGATACGGTAGCAATCGCTGTTCATAAAACGCCAACAGCTCGGTCATAACAGAACCCCATTTATACATCTGTGATCGTTGCTTCTTAAAAATATCCC
>JAKPKS010000004.1 GCA_029553585.1 Candidatus Atribacteria bacterium
CATTAGGTAGATTTACCTCCTTTTAGAAAAAGAATGTTTCTTCTTTTTCTTTTAGTTTGTTCTATGAGGTAAGTCTACCTTTTTTGTTGACTCACTGGCAAGTGATATCTTAGAAAACCCCTACTAAAATTTTACACTATCAATTATACCCATTACCATGCTCAATATCAAAAAATTTAGTTGTTATGGTAAAAATCAAATATTATTCCCTCATCAGGATATAAAAGGGTCTTTAATAAATTTATAAATGGAGTTAATGAGGAAAAACTTCAGTAAATTTTAATGAATTTTTAAGTAAATTGTTATATACTTAACATATAGAAATAAGTAAGAGCATTTAGCTTAAACTTAACTTAATAGTAAGGAGTTTATTATGACTAACTTATCAAATAGAACAAAAAATTTCATTATTGTCCCCCGAGTTTTAATGATGTTCGTTTTTATAACTATATTTTTATTGTTTTCATACTCAGCTCTGGCTGAAGTCAAGACTGGTGCACCAGCGCCTGAGTTTACCCTGTCATCACCAGATGGGAAAATTTATCAATTAAATCAATTCTTAAATAAACAACAGCATCTGATACTTTGTTTTGTAAACAGTGACGAGCCTGCCACTCTTGATAAATTTGAGAATATGATTAATTTCTTTCTTGATTATCAGCCACGGGAAAGCTATCAGATTATGGTCATTGTTGGACATGGTCAGGATTTAGAGTCGGCATTGGAAAGACTCCACACCCTGAGAGAGAAAGGAGAAATACCGCAGATTATTCTCATAGATGAGGAAGGTAAGGCCAACGCAGACTATGGCATTGAAAAATACCCCACTATTTTTTTACTCAGAACAGATTTATATATTAGAAAGATCTATGACCGTTTTAATGCCAGACAGGAAAAGAGCTTCTATCAATATTTAAGTTTCCTCTTTACCTCTCAAAAAAGTAAAGATAATAATAATGGTTGTGATGGAGGAACCTGCCCTCCCCCGCCTGGATTTGAGTAAGAGATTAGAGGGATAAGACAGATGGCTTTTATCAGGAAACAAGTACTTGTTTTTATTATAATCAGTGTATTTTTATTTTACTTAGCTGGCTGCGGTGGTACTCAAAAACCAAAACTGGTCTTATCAGAAGAAGAATGGAATTACGGAGAAGTTCACCCTGAGAATATTGTTTCACACCAATTCATTGTAAAAAATGAGGGTAAGAAAAAGCTAATTATTGAAATGGTTTACTCCTCATGTGCCTGTATAAGTCTGGAGCTGGCTGATAAAAATATAGCTCCCGGAGAGGAAACGCAATTAGAGGCAATATTCGATCCTTATGGCTATGAAGGGACAGTCAGCAAAGAAATAACTATTAAATCCAATGACCCGGAGTCCCCTGAAAAAAATATAATTTTATCTATTGATGTTTTAAGGGTTCCTCATCCCACCATCGAGATTTCTCAGCAGATGTTTGACCTTGGAGTTATCAGTAAAGAGGAAAAAGAGGAAAGGGTTGTTTTAAAATTCTCTATTACCAATACTGGCGATGCAGACCTAATAATTAATGAGATGGTTTCCGAGGAGATACTAAGTCATAGTCTTCTTTTGCCATTGGTGATTATTCCCGGGAAAGAGCAACAAGTTGAACTATATCTGAATACCAGCCAGCTAAGCCATGGTATTTTTCGCAAGACTGTACGTATTATGACCAATGACCCACAAAACGAAATTCTCTTTTTACGAATTACCGGTACTATAGAAGGTAAATAGGATATTTATATCCTTTATATCACAAATCAATTAAGTATTTCTGCCAACTGGAAGAAATGTATTTCCTATGCTCAGCCACAACTGGTTAAAAAAAGTAAAAACGAAAGTAAAATGGTAAGATAAACAATTTTTTTTAACATTCTATTTCTCCTTATCTTTATTTCTCGGATATCTCTTCTTTAAAATTTTAAAATATCAAACTAATCCTTTTTATTATTTTTCCGGTAAACACGATATGTTTTATAAGGGGCAATTCCGGCATTTTCAAAGATACGACGGGAAGCCAGATTACGCTCTTCAATCTGAGAACCTTCAATATATTTATAGTTCTTTCTTTCTGCTACCTCCAGAAGTTGTTTAAAGATGGCTGCAACCACCGCTTTATTCTGATATTCTGGTACTACAAACTGAGCAAACCCCCTTATTCCGCTAATCTTCCTCTTATACCAGAGAAATTTAAATAAGCCAAAGGGGAATAGCTTCCCGTTAAGTTTTTTTAGTACCTGATTATAATCAGGAATGGCAAAAACAAAACCGATGGGCTTTTCTCCCGCCCGTGCTATATATAGCAAATCCTGGTCCAGAAAAGGGAGAAGTTTGTTCATTTCCAAGTACAAGGATTCATAGGTTGGTGGAACGGCATATTCAAAGCCATTCTCTTCCTCATTATCAGATAAGATAATCTGATTAACAATTTCTGCTATATCTCTTATCTCTCTCTCCCTAAATTTCAAGTCTGCTTTGTCAATGGTAAATTTAAACTTTTGCTGGGCAAAGTCTGATACTTTATCTACTTTCTCTCTTAAACTGCTTATTTTATCGGTATAATAAGCATAAAATTCCATATCTTTGCTAAATCCGTATCCCTCTAACAGGGTTTGATAATAAGGTGGATTATAAGGATTCATCAGGACTGGAGGACTGTCAAACCCCTCGATTAGTATTCCCCTTCCTTCCACATCATCATCAGGACAGAGAGGTCCTATTAAGGAATCAATATTATGTCTTTTTAACCAGTCAAAAGCCTGTCCCATCAGAGCACTTAACACCGCAGGAGAATTTATCATTTCCAGGTAACCAAAAAAACCTACATTTTTGTTAATTCTTAAATTCTTTTTTTCGTTTATTCCTACTAAAATTCTACCCAACGGAGTGCCGTCTTCCCAGGCCATAAAAAAGGCATGTGGCCCGCAATTAATTTTCTCTTTAGAGTTTTTTTCTAAAAAAGATTTCAGCAAATCAGTCTTTATTGGGGGAACCCAGTGAGGATTTTTTTCATATATTATCCAGGGGAAATTGATAAATTCCAGCAATTCAGTTTTATCCTTTTTTAATTCTCTAACTTCTATCAATGCTGCCCTCCCGAATTAGTAAAGCAAATAAAATTGTATTACTTTTAATGCATTTTATTGGAATATTCCTTGAAGAATAAATTTTTTAAGAATACTGAAGAAAAAATTATCATGGTTATCGATGTTATTTATAATCACTCTTTCCTGATTAAAAAACTGTTAAGCAGCGATAATATGCTTAACAGAATACACCTAATTCTCTGGTTAGTCAAATAAAAAAATGGAGCAACTCTATTTATTGAACACAGTATAGAATTAGCCCCATCTAATAATTAATATTTCTTTATATTTGAAATTTTCTTAGATAAAATTTGTGGCCTTCATACTCTGTCTCCACTAATTTACCCTGCTTCAACAATTCAAGTACCAAAGACCAGTCAGATTTTGCCCGTTTTAAAAAAACTTTCAGTGCCTCTTCCCGCATAGGGTGTACTGAAGTGATGCTTAAAATATCCTCCTCTGCCTCACCGGTAAAGGCAAAGGCATTTCCTTCATAACCGATCAAATGTTCTACCTGAGCAATTCTTTTTTGCAGGATATTATAACTTTGATTCACCACCTCTTCTGAAGGTGCTTTTACCCCTTGCTCTGCCGGTGGCCTAATAGGAATAGATAAATATGCCCTGGCGGGATTAATCCGTGCTAAGAAATCAGCCACTTGTTCAACATCTTTGCTATCATCATTAATACCTTTGACCAGCATGGTCTCTGTTATTATTTCCCCTTTAAAACTATGGGCAAATTCCACCATTCCGTCTAAAATATCTGTTAATACCAAATGGTGATGTGGCCGATTAGTCTTCTTCCAAATAGATTCTTCCACAGAATCTACCTTTAAGGATACCAGGTCAACTTCTTTTAGATTATCTCTCACCTTTCTTTTATCCAAAAGTGAACTATTGGTAATAACAGCAATCTTGATTCCTAAAGGTTTTATTAATCTGATTGTTTCACCTAAATTAATATCTAAAGTAGGTTCTCCATCAGGGACAAAGGTAAGATAATCAATGGACTCTTCCTTTTCTCTGCTTTGGTTTACCTTTATCTCGACCTGTTCAAAAATATGTTCTGGGGAATAGAAAGTCTGTGGTTCTATTTTCATTCGGAGGGTTCTCCCCAATTGACAATAGATACAGGAATAAGAACATATTTTTGGTGGGATATTATTTATTCCTAAACTGCGGCCTAAACGTCTAGAAGGAATGGGACCAAAAGTAAGCATACTATTTCCTCTATTATTGATTAGTGCCAATACCAGAATTAATCAGATTCTCTAATTTTTGCCAGATGCCTTTAATCTTCTCGCTCACCGCGCCATTGGTATACTCCACTACTGTCAATCCCTTGACTAATGCCTCTGTAATTATATTATCAAAAGGAATATTACCTATTACCTCTATGTCGTTTCCCTTGCACCAGGTTGTAATCTTATTCGAATTTTCTAAATTAAGATCAAACTTATTGATAATTACCACTGCCTTTACCCCAAAATGCTGGGTCACCTTGACTACTCTTTCCAAATCATGTATGCCTGCCAAGGTTGGCTCGGTTACTATCACTGCTAAATGAGCCCCGGTAAGGGTGGCTATCAACGGACAGCCAATGCCAGGCGGACCATCTATAATTATTAACTCCAGATTATTTTTTTCAGCTACTTTCAAGGCATTTTTGCGCACCAGAGTAATCAGCACTCCGGAATTTTCTTCCGCTATCCCCAATCTGGCATGTACCATGGGACCGTACTTTGTTTCAGAGATATACCACTCCCCGCACATGTTTTCCCTCATCTCGATAGCCTGTACCGGACAAATCCGGGCACATAATCCACATCCTTCACATGAAACGAGCTCAATAACAGTCTGATTATCGACAGTTTTAATTGCATCAAAACGGCATGCCTCCTGACAGATTCCACAATTGGTACATTTTTCCGAATCAAGCACTGGCACCACGCCGGCATAAAAGTCATTTCGCTCTTTTATTTCAGGATGAAGCAAGAGATGGAGATTGGAGGCATCTACATCACAATCACCCATTACCTTGTTTTTGGCTAAAGCAGCAATGCTGGCAGCAAGAACTGTCTTGCCAGTTCCACCTTTACCGCTTATAATTACCATCTCTTTCATCAATAAAACCTCAATTCCCTTCACATAATATCAATTTAATCAATTCTGCATAATTTTCAGCACATTTTGAAATAGTTTCAGAAACTTCTCTCGATAGGCTTGATTCATATTAACTATGGGTATACCTTTAGAATAGGCTACTGCAATTTCTCTATCCAGAGGAGTGGACAACAATATAGGAATACTGTTCTTCTGGCAATATTCCTCTACTTGCCTGTCTCCTATATCGCATTTATTTAAAACTACACCATAAGGAATCTGTAACTTCTCCAGTACTTCCACCGCCAAAACTAAGTCATGAAATCCAAAGGGTGTTGGCTCAGTGACTAATATGGTATAATCACTATCTTTTACAGCCTCTATAACCGGACAGGAGGTTCCAGGAGGTGCATCTATCAGGACAATATGCTGGCTGTTAAGCCCAGAGCTTTCCTTCACCTCTAAATTATATTCAGTTAGAGCCTTCTTCTTAATTCTCTTTATGATAGGAGGCGCTATCGTCTCACCAATATTTAAACGGCCATCTAAAAATTTAATTGAATCCGCTTTTCCTTCCTCTACAACCCCTATCTCCTTACCTACTTCATTGATGGCTTTTTCAGGGCATAGCAGGGAACAGGCACCACAGCCATGGCATAGCTCCGGAAAAACCAGGACTTTGTTTTTGGTTACAGCCAGCGCATTGAAAGCACATACCTGAGCACATTTACCACAATAGGTACATTTACTGTCATCTATTTCAGGAATAGGGATAGTTACCAATTCTCGATTGGTAATATTCGGTTTTAAAAAAAGGTGTGCATTGGGCTCCTCAACATCACAATCTAAAAAATGAACATTTTTATCTTTTTCACCAGCAATCACCAGAGCTAAATTAACGGCAATAGTGGTCTTACCCGTTCCACCTTTACCGCTGGCTACGGAAATAATCATTTAGCATCATCCTCATTGAAATTTATTGTCTTACCATTAAAGTACCACACTTAGGACACTTTATATTATAACAAGGTGTACCAACCTGGTGAGGAACTGTTGCGCCACATGAAGGACATATACAATCACCTCCTGAGCCTATTCCTACCCCCATTCCCCTGCCTCCCCATGGTCTCGGTCTGGCACCTCGTCCCCGGCCAGTTCCCGGACCTGCTCCGGTTGGCCCTGTACCATCTCCTCTGGGCATCTTGTTCATCTCCTTTCATAATACACTCATAAATCTATTCATTTTATTGATAATGACATGCACTCTCAATAAAATCAGAAAAAATATATTTTATTTTTTTACTTTATTACATTTTTTGCATAGCCCGTAAAATTGAATAGTATGGTTTTTTATTTCAAAACCATACTTCCGGGCTAATTCTTTTTCAGTCTTTTTAACCAGTTCTATCTCTTCATCCACAAATTCATCATAGTCAATTACCCGCCCACAGTTAGTGCAGATCAGGTGATGGTGATGTGTTGCCCCTCCATCGCCTGAGCGCAACTCATATCGGGCACGCCCATCACCAAAGTCAAACTTTACTACCAATCCCATTTTAACCAGCAACTCCAGCGTCCTAT
>JAKPKS010000040.1 GCA_029553585.1 Candidatus Atribacteria bacterium
AATATCCGGTATGTTTTGGGGGAACATCGTATTCAGGATTTTATGAACAGAGATATGATTATTCAAAACCCGGCTGTCCCCTCTGATTCAGAATATCTACAAATTGCAAAATCATATAAAATTCCCATTGAAACAGATTTGTCCCTCTTTCTCCGGCTCTGTCCTTCCCAAAACTTCATTGCTGTAGGTGGAACCAAGGGTAAGAGTACGGTCAGTAATCTAATTTACCACACACTTTTTCAGGCAAAGCAGAATATTGTTTATGCCGGCAATATCGGTATCTCGGTATTTGAGGTATTGCCACAAATTACCACTGACACCATTGTTTTATTGGAAATTTCCAGCTGGCAGCTGGAAGGTCTTACACAGATCTGTTTTAAACCCCGTATAGCTGTTTTAACTAACATTCTGGCTGACCATTTAGACCGCTATGCTAATTTTGGTGAATATGCCCAAGCCGAGAAATTAATAACCTGCTCTCAGGATTCCTCTGATTATCTTGTTACTAATTTTGATAATCTCTATACTAAAGACCTGGGTTGTGAAACCCGGGCAAATATTTTCTGGTTCAGTACCAGAACAAAATTAGATCAGGGATGTTACCTGGAAGGTGATAAAATGATTTATAAATCAGGAGATAAGAATATAGAATTTGGCACTATCTTTGAAATACCTCTTCCCGGCATTCATAATATCGGTAACATTCTGGCCGCCGCTAATGTATTTTTTCTATATGAGCTTCCCTTATCTGCTATCAGGGAAGGTATTATGTCCTTTCCAGGTGTGTCCAATCGCTTAGAAAAAATCGCAACTTTTAATGGAATTACTTTTTATAATGATACCTGTGCCACTACTCCTGATGCCACTATAGCTGCAATTCAGTCATTTTTAGAAAAGCCTCTCATAATAATTCTGGGTGGGAAGGATAAAAAGCTGAACTACGATGAATTAGTTCAGACTATAAATAAAAATAAGAATATTATTCATCTCCTTGTGTTAAGGCATCCGGAATATAATGCCTCAAAAATAATCTGGCAGGAATTACAAAACCTGAATCTGGATAAAAAAGCAGAACTCTGTGATTCAATGTCTGAAGCTGTCCAAAAGGCTTATCAGAAAGCAACACCAGAGACCAATATCATTCTTTCGCCTGCAGCTGCGAGTTTTGGCATGTTTGTCAATGAATTTGAAAGAGGTAATGCTTTCCGGCAGGCAGTTGGTAGATTAAATTGATTTTTACTAATTTTTAGATTTTTTATAGCTATTTTTCAGAAGAACTCCCAGATAGGCACCTGAAACCCCAGCCAAACCAAAATAGAGCACCAGATAAAAAAGACTCCCTTTGAATATAATTTCGGTCTGATGAGCAGCTTGCTGGCCAAATAGATTTAAGAGATATTTGTGCCAGGAATTTTCAGGAAAGTTGAGAAAAATTCTGGCAAAGACGCCTCCAATTACCGCACCCCAAAAAGCAATTACCAGAGCCAGGTCTCTTTTACCCACCATGATTCCTGATACCATTCCCGCAATAACAGGTCCCAGGAGGGGCAATGTTCCCAGAATTGCATTAAAGATAATGGTAAGCAAGACAAAAATAGTTACCATAGTATAGCCCTGTTTTTCATTAAACTCTAATAACTTCTCCTGTGACGATACTTCCTGAGAACTATAAAACTGATTAAGCTCATTAAAAGGGCAGCTGCAATGATTGTACCAATTCCCAAAATAGTGGCATCCTGCCAGAAATTAAGGGGATACATCATAACCAGATGATCTGTCCTGGGGTCCAGCATCCAGGGCGAACTTGCCGGGTCTCCAAAAACCAGATAGTGAAATTTGGTGAAAAGGCTGTGAAAGCCGACTAATACCGTAATTCCTAAACCGAAGAGCAAGCCAAGGGTTAAAAAATTACCATTCATTAATCCTTTCCAGAAGTAATACCACTTCTTCTTCACCCGGCTCAACCTGGTAAAAACCAGATAAAGGAAAAAGAATATCAGTGCAATAATCATAACCTGAAAGGTGTAGCGGAAAAGTACCCTGACTTCATTGAGGTGCTGTATTTCATAATCGTGAAAGAGATAGACGGGCTTACCGTTTTTTTCCAGCATGAGCTGGGCACTATCTGCCTTGCCATTAAAAAACTGTATCAGGTGACGGGTTATCATCAATAGTTGTTCATTGGTAAATCCGGTTACCTCATTGATATGGTATTTCTGGTAAGCATATTCATAAAAGGGCAGACAATTAAATTCTAACACCACCGTTGATGAGATTAAGAACACAGGAATAGAAATAATAAAAATAACCCAGAATATGGTGCGCAGGGCACTCACCCCTTTTTTATTTTATTTTTAGACAAGATTGGTCTTAGCAATAGCAAATTTCAACCGAAAAATTACAGGGTACGATGTTTAATTTGAACCCTGCCCTGTTGCCTTCAGGGAGAGATAATTATTTCAGAAATTTTTCTTTTTGGTACATGGTGTACCCCATCGCTATCCCGCCAATATTTAATATCGCCATCGGGACCAACTTCTTCTATTTCAACTTTTTCTACCGGATAGCCAATTGCCAGGACATAGAG
Organism: Candidatus Atribacteria bacterium; assembly: GCA_029553585.1. Lineage (GTDB taxonomy): Bacteria > Atribacterota > Phoenicimicrobiia > Phoenicimicrobiales > Stramentimicrobiaceae > Stramentimicrobium. The sequence continues at coordinate 2,588 of JAKPKS010000040.1, forward strand.
AATCTCATATTGAGCAGGTATGGTAAGTAAAGTTCTTAATTCTTCACGGTCTACTGAGGCAATTATGCAACCTCCCATGCCCCGTTCAACTGCACCTAACATTATACTCTGGGCTGCTATACCCGGATCTATGTTAAAGCTTTCTGCAATATTCTTATCACCTAAAATAACAATGTAGCCGGTCGGCCTCTCACCCTGAGCAGGGCCATCCCAATCCTTCAAATAGCCAGCCCAGGCTAAGGTACCGAAGATATTGTTATTGCTATCCTGTGCATAGGAAAGATAGTATTTCAGCGGTTGTCGATTGGCAGCAGAAGAGGACAGTCTGGCCAGGTCTATCAATTCTATCAGTTCCTCCCGACCTATTGCTTTGTTCTCATCAAAACGGCGATAACTACGGCATTTCTTTATTAAATCTTTCAGCATGATTCCTCCTTGTAATTTTTATCTTAAATTTATGTTTTTAATAAAATAATATTTTTTTAACTTCAGTTATCAACTTTCAGATATTCAGATATCCATTACTAAAGAGTAATGCCACCAAAGCAATGATGGCTAAAAATATCAGAAACTGACTATCCATTTTCTACCTCCCTGGTTATGGGCATATAGGGCTGATCTTTTCTGATAAGAACAATAATCAAACCGGCAACAACCATCAAAAGGGACATAACTTGAGCAAGATTTATATATCCAAGGTATAATTTTTCATTTATAGCCGGCTCTCTGATAAATTCAATGAAAAAGCGAATTATCCCATATCCCATCAGATAGACACTTAATGTTAAGCCATTAAACCATCTTTTTTTACGCAAGCTCCAGACAATTATAAAAAGCACTATACCCTCCAAAAATGCCTCATAAAGCTGGCTGGGATGTCGTAATTGATGGGTAGGGTCAGCAGGGAAATACATCCCCCAGGGCATAGTAGTCACCTTTCCATACAATTCACCATTGATAAAATTACCAATTCTGCCAAAGGTATAGCCGGCGGGGATGCCGGGCAGGCCTATATCGGCAAATTGCCAGTGGTTCAATTTTCTCTTATAACAAAATATGATATAAGCAAGCACTATGCCGATGACGCCGCCATGATAAGACATCCCCAGTATACCGGTATAATGAAGGCCACCCGAAAAATCAAAGGGAGAGATAATTTTCCAGGGATTGGCCAGGTAATAAGAGAGGTCTGAAGAGACTACATGTCCAATTCTAGCACCAATGACAAGGCTGATAATAGCCCAGATCAAAAAATCAAAGAGCGTGTCTTCTTTTAAAATCAACTTTTCAGAACGAACCCGATAAATAGCCAGAAAATAGGCAGTCAAAAAAGCCACCGGGTACATCAGCCCATACCAATACACTTTGAACTGGCCGAAAGAAACCAGTACCGGGTTAATATGCTCGGGAATATGCGCCCAGTCTATTGCCATAATGTGCTCCATAAGACCCTTCCTGTTATAAAGAATTGCTTTAAAACATCTCTAAAATTACCTTAACAACTAAAATCTATTGACTACTCAAAGTGATAGGAATTTAATACCTTCATATAATTCGCTCTTTCAAAGGCATCACTTGCCTTTATATTTTCTTCACTTAATAAGCCCCTAATCTCCTCTATACTCTGGTAATTATGCCTTCTCAACCATTCTTCCATTCCCCTGAGCAGTCCTTCGATATAAGGAATCCCCTTTTCCAGTAAGACAGAGGTCATCATAGTGACCTTAGCTCCAGCCATTAAGCCTTTTATGATATCCTCCACAGTATGGACACCACCGGTAATAGCCAGATCTGTTTTGAGCTTTTGATAAAGAATCCCAACCCATCGCAAACGTAATCTCAGTTCAGCAGAGGTGCTTAATTCCAGATTAGGCACCACTGCCATATTTAACAAGTCGATATCAGGCTGGTAAAACCGGTTAAAGAGCACCAGTCCATCAGCCCCTGCCTTCACTAATTCTCCTGCTAAATGGGTAAAGGAATTAAAAAAAGGGCTCAGCTTTACAGCTAAAGGAATTTTTATCTTCTCTCTCACTTCCTGTACTAAATCAAGATACATTTCTTCCAGTTCCTGGCAGGAAAGAGAGGACTCGGTTGGCACATAGTAGATGTTCAACTCCAGCGCATTTGCACCTGCCTCTTCAATCTCCTTAGCATAGCGAACCCATCCACTTTTAGAAATACCGTTTAAGCTGCCAATTATAGGAATCTGTACCGCTTTTTTTAATTTGGCAATATACTTCACATATTCCTCAGGAACAAAACTATACCTTCCTACATCGGGAAAATAGCTTAATGCCTCAGCATAGTGATCGGTACCATGGGTTAGGGCATAGTCCAGTTCCTTCTCCTGTAAAAGCACCTGCTCTTCAAAAAGAGAATGCAGTACCACAGCAGCTATTCCCTTTTCCTCCATTTGTTTGACTTTATCCAGCTCTTCAGATAAAGGAGAGGCTGAAGCAACTAAAGGGTTTTTCAGCTGCAAACCTAAATATTTAGTTTTTAATTCAATCACTTACTTTTCCTCCTCCTGGGGAACTTTTTCATTTTCCGCCCATTTCTGATATATTTTCCAGCGGTTTTGCACTTCGTTCTGAGCTTCCTGATAATACTTTTTAGCAATATCAGGATTACTGTATGTTAACATTCTGTAGCGATTTTCATTATAGATATACTCATCTAAGGAAATACTGGGAGCCTTGCTGTCCAGTACAAAGGGATTTTCCCCTTCCTTTCTTAACTTCGGATCAAAGTGCATCAAAGGCCAGTACCCGGAGGCCACTGCGGCTTTCTGCTGTTTCAAGGCATTCCTTAAATCATAACCATGGGCTATACAGGGGCAATAAGCCACTATTAGAGAGGGGCCCTGGTAAGCCTCTGCCTCACGGAATACCCTGATAGTATGGTTCAGATCTGCCCCTAGGGCTACTTTACCCACATAAACATGTCCATAGTTAACTGCCATCAGAGCTAAATCCTTTTTGGCTACCGGCTTTCCACCAGCAGCAAATTTAGCTACCGCTCCCAAAGGAGTCGCTTTGGACATCTGTCCACCGGTATTGGAATAAACCTCAGTATCTAAGACCAGTATATTAACATTTTGCTTTTGAGCTATAACATGGTCCAGCCCACCGTAGCCAATATCATAAGCCCAGCCATCACCGCCGATAATCCAAACGCTCTTAGCTATCAATGCTTCAGCCAGACTCTCTAATTGGCGTGCCTCCTCTTTGGGAATATCCTTGAGTTTCTTGATTAATTCTCCTACCAGTTTTCTCTGTCGGGCAATCTCTTCCTCGGTCTCCTGAGGTGAATTAATTAACTCATCAACCAGTTCTGCCCCAATTTCAGTTTTGAGCTGCTCTAATAGAGTGATAGCCATTGTTTTTTGCTGGTCAATTGCCAGACGGAAGCCATAGCCAAATTCAGCATTATCTTCAAAGAGGGAATTAGACCAGGCTGGTCCCTGTCCATGCTGGTTAAAGGTCCATGGTGTGGCAGGTAGATTACCTCCATAAATAGAGGAACAACCGGTAGCATTAGCTACTATCATTCTGTCTCCAAAGAGCTGACTGAGCAGTTTCAGATAGGGTGTTTCTCCACAACCAGCACAGGCGCCGGAAAATTCAAATAAAGGTTCGGTAAATTGTAAATCTCTCACCCGATTGAGTTGCAATTGAGAACGGTCTACCACGGGTAAGCTCTGGAAAAACTGCCAGCTTTCTTTTTCCTGTTCTCTAATCTGTTCTACCGGTACTAAATTAATGGCTTTTTTATCCGGTTTGCTCTTATTTTTAGCTGGACAGATCTCTACACAGAGACCGCATCCGGTACAATCCTCAGGGGATATCTGTTGAGTATATTTCAGCCCTTTAAAGTTTTTGATGATACTATCTACAGCTTTAAAGTGCTGCGGTGCCCCATCCAGAAGGTCAGGAGAGTATACTTTGCTGCGGATAACAGCATGGGGACAAATGAAAGCACAATTTCCGCATTGGATACAGGTTTCTGGATCCCATTCGGGTATTTCCTGAGCTACATTTCTCTTCTCCCACTGGGTTGTTCCCGAGGGGAAAGTTCCATCTGGTTCAAAGGCACTTACCGGAACTTTATCTCCTTCCTGGGCTATAATTTTTGCAGTTACCTCCCGCACAAAGACCGGTGCCTCAGCTGGTACAGTTTCTCTTTTATGTACAGAACCTTCAGCCTCAGCAGGAACCTTTACTTCATGGAGTGATTTTATAGCCAGGTCAACCGCCTTATTATTCTTTTTGATAATTACTTCTCCCTTATCTCCATAAGAATCAAGGATAAATTTCTTTATCTTTTCTATTGCCACATCTTCCGGCAATATTTTACTCAGCAGGAAAAAGGCTGTTTGCATCACGGTATTAATTCTGACACCCAGACCGGCATCTTTGGCAATTTGATAGGCATTAATAACATAGAATTTAAGTTTTTTAGCAATGATTTGCTCCTGGACTTCCCGGGGTATTTTATCCCATACCTCTTCTGCCGGGAAAGGACTGTTCAATAAGAAGACTGCATTATCTTCAGCATATTTTAAGACATCATATTTCTCCAGGAAAGGGAACTGATGACATCCCACAAAGTTGGCTTTCTCAATCAGATATGGTGAGTGAATGGGGTCTTTTCCAAATCGTAAGTGCGAAATAGTCAAAGAACCTGATTTTCGGGAATCATAGACAAAATAACCTTGAGCAAAGTTCTCTGTTTCCTCGCCAATAATCTTAATGGAACTCTGATTAGCACTCACTGTTCCATCTGCTCCTAAACCATAGAAGACAGCCCTGACCCGTTCTGCTGGTTCAATATGGAAATTTTCCGGATACTTAACGCTCCTTTTGGTTACATCATCGTCAATTCCTACGGTAAAATGGTTTAAAGGTTTCTCTTTTTTCAGTTCATCAAATACCCCTTTAACCATAGCCGGTGTGAATTCTTTGGAGGACAGGCCATAACGACCCCCGACTACCCTGATGGCTCTTTTGATATTATGTTCACTCATATACTCGTTGATTCCGGATAGTACTTCGGTATAGAGGGGCTCACCCGCACTGCCCGGCTCCTTGGTACGGTCTAATACACATATTCTATTCACCGTTTCCGGTATAGCCTGCCAGAGATGGTGTACTGAAAACGGTCTGAATAATCTTACCTTTATTACTCCTACCTTTTCCCCTTTTCCCATCAGGTATTCCACAGTCTCCTTAACTGTTTCACAACCAGAGCCCATCAGAATAATTATATGCTCTGCGGCTGGATCTCCTTCATACTGAAAGAGCTGATAATCTCTGCCGGTAATCTCTTTAAACTCTTTCATAGTGTCATCTACAATATCGGCACATTGGTCATAAAAAGGGTTACTCCCTTCCCGGGCTTGAAAGAATACATCAGGATTCTGGGCTGTTCCTCTGATAAAAGGCCTTTCCGGTGAAAGAGCACGCGCCCGATGTTCAAAGACCAATTTATCATCAATCATTTTCTTCATCTCATCAACTTCCAGGAATTCTACCTTGGATATTTCATGAGAGGTACGGAAGCCATCAAAAAAGTGCAGGAATGGCACTCTGGATTTCAAAGAAGCTGCCTGGGCAATCAGGGGGAAATCCATGGCTTCCTGTACAGAGGCAGCTGCCAATATAGCAAAACCGGTGGTTCTGGCTGCCATTACATCAGAGTGGTCACCAAAAATTGACAAGGCATGTGTAGCTACTGTCCTTGCTGTGACATTAAAGACCGCGGGGGTCAGTTCACCGGCAATCTTAAACATATTGGGCAGCATAAGTAATAATCCCTGAGAGGCAGTAAAGGTAGTAGTTAAGGCGCCTCTTTGCAAAGAGCCGTGAACTGCACCTGCCGCCCCGCCTTCGCTCTGCATTTCTGCTACAGCTGGTACCGCTCCCCAGATATTTTTCTTTCCCTGGAAAGCCCATAAGTCTGCCAGTTCCCCCATACCAGATGATGGAGTAATGGGGTAAATTGTAACATTTTCGCTGAGATGATAGGCAGTATGAGCGGCTGCGGTATTACCATCTATAGTAATTAATTTATGTTTCATAACAAACTCCTCTTTTTATTTGAATATTTTTTTCACACCTTTCTGGAAGATAGCATGATTAGTAAAGGCGTGCAAAGATAATTTCTGGGAAGTTCATTCCCCTGACTATATTGTAACACTAATTTTCTATTTTTATCCGAGAAGAATTTAAAATTACCGTAATAGAACTAAACATCATAGCCCCTTCAGCTATAGCTGGATGCAGCAATCCCAGCATAGCCATTGGAATAGCTAAGGTATTGTACAAAAAAGCCCAAAAAAGATTCTGTCTGATAATTCTAAAGGTGCTGCTCGAAATCTTTATACTATAGATCAGCCCGGTTATTCCCTCTTTAATGATAACGATATCGGCACTGTCTAAAGCCAGGTCTGCACCTGTTCCCATAGCCACACCAATATCAGCACCCTTCAGGGAGGCGGCATCATTGATGCCATCCCCAACCATTAAGACCTTCTTTCCCAGACCCTGATATTTTCTGACTATATCTAATTTTTCATCAGGTTTTACACCCGCATATACCTCATCAATACCGGTCTCCTTCGCTACCGCCCGGGCAGTAATCTCATTATCTCCGGTAACCATAACCGGCACAATGTGTAGTTTTTTCAGATAATCGATAGCTTTTTCAGAATCTTCCCTTATTTTATCTGCTAAAACAATGAATCCTATCTTCTTTTCATCTTTCCATACCTCTACCACAGTTTGACCTTGCTGGAAAAAAGAGAGATATTCATCATTTTTATCCGGCTGGCCGATAAAATATTTTGTTCCTCTATAGCTCGCTTCCACCCCTTTACCGGCAATCTCTTTCATATCTTCAACTTTTACTCTTTCTTTCACCTCAGCGGCTATAGCGCGGGCTAACGGGTGGTGCGAATTGCTTTCAATGGAAGCCACAATATTCATCTCATCTGATGATAGGTTGTGTTCAACAACAGCCGGCTGGCCTTCAGTAATGGTGCCGGTCTTATCCATCAGGACATAACCAATATCCTTGGAAAGCTGTATTGCCTCAGCATTTCTTATAATTAATCCCTTTTTAGCGGCAATTCCGCTACCTACCACCAGCGCCATCGGAGTAGCTAATCCCAGGGCACAGGGACAGGCAATAACTACTGTTGAAATAAAAACAAAGACCGCAAAAGAATATATGTTGTCAGTTATCAGTATCCAGGGAAACAGTTCTTTCGCTTTTAACAAAAATGATTGAAAGTTGTTTAGATTAAAAAACCAGAATACCCCGCTGAGAACGGCAAGGGTAATAATTACCGGCACAAACCAATTGGTAATACTATCAGCTAACGCCTGTATGGGGACTTTGGCACCTTGTGCTTCTTTGATTAGCTTAATCATCTGGGCCAAAAATGATTCTTCCCCAATTTTTAAAGCCTTTACAATTAAAGGTCCTGAGAGGTTGATAGAACCACCAATTACCGTATCATCCCTCTGCTTGGTTTTGGGGATGGGCTCACCGGAAATAAAAGATTCATCTACTGCGGATAGTCCCTCCAGTACTATGCCGTCTACCGGTATGCGTTCACCTGGTTTTACTTTTATCAGCTGATCTCTTTTCAGCATATTGAGAGGTACCTTGATCTCTTCCTCACCATGGATCACGGTGGCCTCTTTAGCCTGCAGAGAGATCAAAGCTTTTATCTCTTTGGCTGCTTTATCTCTCAAATGTGATTCAATGAAACGACCGGTCAGATGTATGGTAACAATCATTGCCCCGATAGTGCCAAAGGAAATGATAGGTAGACCTAACAAGTTTAAAACAGCGGTAAGCCAGGAGGTAACCGAACCGATAGTAATGAGGGTATCCATATTGGAATGGTAGTGACGAAAGGCAATCCAGGCACTTTTTATAGTTGCTAACCCGCAATAAAAAATGGTAAAGGCCACCCCCAGCACTTCCACTAAAACAAAACCGGGGATATGGAGCCCAAACATATGTAAAATCATCAGTATAGAAAGGGGCAGGGTAACTATCCAGGCCACTATCAGTCTTTCTTTGGCTTTTTTATAACGTTCCTGACTAAGGTCCTCTCTGTCACCCTCTAATACCTGATAACCGGTACTTTCCACAGCTGCTTTAATTTCCTGAGAGGAAATCTCCCGTTCACTTATCAGAAAAGCAGTATCAGTGGCTAAATTTACCGAGGCAAATTTAACCCCCTCGATCTTTTGCAAGGCCTGCTCCACTCTGCGGGCACAATTAACACAAGTCATCCCGCCAATCTGTATATCTTTATGAAAATCTTTTGGTTCTGACTGATTATTATACATTCTATTATATTCTATTCCTTTCTTATAAAGTCATCACCGGGGAATAAGTCAGTATATTTATTCTTTCTCATTATAATATTATAATTCTAATAATTAAGCAAAAGATTAGTCAATCTGGATAATCCTAAGGGAATCAGTGCCGCCAATTTTTTTTCGGACACTGCCCTCAGTAATAATGATATAATCTCCCTTTTTTACTAATTCCTGCTTTTTTAAAAAATCCATAGTATTCTGATACCAGTCAAATTCTATGCCTGGAGTGAGAAACGGGTATACCCCATAAGAAAAGTTTAGAAATCTAGCTACCTCAACTTTATCAGTAAAGGCTAAAATCCAGCAGAAGGGTTTTAATCTGGAGATCCTGCGGGAAGTATTACCAGTTTCGGTGGGAGTCAAGATATATTTAGCCCGGAAGGTCTGACTGCTTTCCAGAGTATGAAGGGAAATAACATCCTCTACTGTTGGTTTTTCATGGCGGAAAGAGGTATGTAAATCATCACACAAAGAAAACCGGCTATCAAAATTACGATAATTCTTTTCTGTAGTTACAGCAATATCAGCCATCATCTTGGTTGCCTCTACCGGATATTTACCGATAGCGGTCTCCTCTGAAAGCATAGTAGCATCAGTACCATCTAAAATAGCATTTGCCACATCAGTGACCTCAGAGCGGGTGGGGCGAATATTGTCGGTCATAGAGACCAGCATCTGTGTAGCGGTTATCACCGGTTTACTCATTTTATTAGCCTGGGTAATCAAATTTTTTTGTATGATTGGGATATCCTCAATATTAAGCTGTACACCTAAATCCCCTCTGGCCACCATAATAGCATCAGTTACGGATAGTATCTCCTCGATATTTTTCACTGCCTCTTCCCGTTCAATTTTAGCAACGGTAAAAATCTCTTTACCTTTTTTACGGGCAAACTCTTTGGCTTTTACGATATCGGCTGCTTTTTCCACAAAAGAGATACCAAAAATATTTACTCCTTCATTCAATCCAAAATCAATTAATGCTAAATCTTCAGCACTTATGGGCTCTAATAATATTTTAGCTTTGGGCAGATTCAGCCCTTTAAAAGAATCCAATTTCCCGCCGATCAAGATCTGACAGATTATCTCATCTTTATCTTTATCAATATCGGTAACTCTTAATTGTATAAATCCATCATAGAGGTAAATCAGGCTGCCAATACTGACACTCTGAATTAAACCACTATACTCTACGGGAATTATATTGCTATTTCCCACGATATTTTGTGTGGTCAGACGCACCATTTGGCCTTTTTTTAAGATAATAGGGCCATTTTCAATCACACCAATTCTGATTTTAGGTCCTGGTATGTCCATTATTACCGGTATGGTTATTCCTAATTCTTCCTCCACTTCATGAATATGGTGCAATGTTTCCCGATGAAAATCTAAAGTGTCATGGGCTAAATTAATTCTGGCTATATTCATACCTGCTAAAGCGAGCTTTCTGATAACTGCTTTATTATGAGAGGCAGGTCCTAAAGTGCACACAATTTTGGTCTTTGCTATCGGAAATTTCATTTATTTCTCCTTAAATATTAGGATTATTAAAAAAATCTGGAAATACAATATTGACTGAAAAAACGATTATTTTGCTATTATCTTGCTTTTGCAATAGATAAATTGAGGAGAAAAATAATATAGAATAATATAAAGAAAATAAAAACAAGGTACAGATTATATTATTTTTTCCGGGGAAGTGATTGAATTATTAAGAAAATACCAACGGCAATCAGTATAATCGGCCATAGACTTACCACCATCAGACGGGGGAAGAAACTTCTGGCTAAAAAGAATAACCCTAAGGCAATAAGAACAAAGCCACCCCATATATGTCTCTTGCCATCTTTATCAACCTGGCTATCCTCTGAAGGTGCATCATTCAACTCTACTGGTTCTGTTTCCTGCTCTGGATTCTGGGGAATAATAATCCAAGCAACAATATAGGCAATTACCCCTGCTCCGCCTAAAAATACCACTAATATTGCTAAGAGACGAACTAAAGTGGAATCTAACTGAAAATATTCGGCAATTCCCCCGCAAACACCAGCAATAATACTATCCTTTTTGGAACGATATAGTTTTTTGGTCATAGAGAGCATACCCCCTGACAAATAAATTTTTTATACACTTACTTTTTGAGTTTTAAAGTATAACATTGTTCAGTCAAATTTTGACCCCAGAAAAAATGTTCTTTCTCCTCTATCAGTTTAAAGCCGTATTGTTCATATATTATCCTGGCTGCTATCAGGTTTTTTAAAGTCCACAAATATATACTATGATAACCTGCATCCCGACAAAAATTAATAGTCTTCTCTGCCAATATTTTACCTATATGCAAGTTAATTGATAGTTATCATAAAAACACTAGATATTTTTACTACTTTTCATCATATCTTATTTTTTTGTACAATTTATCAAAGATTTCAACAATATCTTCGGCTTCACTAACGTTTTTCAAATAGTTATCAACATCTTCATATTTTATTGTTAAAAATTCATTGAATAGTTTTTCTCCACGATAAATATGCGATTCTTCTGGAATATAAATATTCCCTTTCATGATTTTCCTGTTTAGGTAATACAATATTGGTTTTAATTGTTCTGTAGTTTTAATCTCAAGTTTCTTAATTAATCCTGCGTAAGTCTTTAAAAACTTTCTATTTATATCAACAAACTTTCCGGTATCATGATCATCATTATATTTTAATTCCACATAGTAATATGTTCCTAATCTATCTTTAAACAAGACATCCACATCGTGTTTTATAGTGATTAGATCTTTGTCTGATTGCTGAAAAGAAATAATACTTTTTAATAATTCATCAAATTTTATTAATAGTTTTCCATCACTATTATTTTGCCTGTCTGTAATAAAAGCATCAATTAGAGAATCGGTTTCTTTAGATAGATATAAAATAACATTTTTCTTCCCTGAAATATCATCAATAATTGTAAGCTGTTTTTCTTCTAAAATAATTTCTTGTAGCAGAACTTCTATAAAATTTCCAAATTGTATGTTTAAAGATTGAAGTAAACCACCAAAAATTCTATACCTTATTGGCACAAAATGTGTTTTAACCTTTTGTTTGTCAATTATTTTATTAATCTTGGTATTTGTTGTTGTATTACTTATTAACTTTGACACCGATTCTTTAATAAGTTCTTCTATTTTTTTATTAACCATTTTTAAATTCCAATTAATTTAACTTGTAAATTTTTAAATCTCTTTAGTGACCAATTGGCATATACTTCATCTTTTTCTACTAATGTAAAATTTCGTCCATATTTAAAAGCTGCAACTCCCGTTGTACCAGTTCCCCCAAAAGGATCAAATACTAGATCCCCTTTTTTAGTCGAAGCAAGTATTATCCTTTCGAGTAATGGAAGGGGTTTTTGTGTAGAGTGAACTTTAACACCTTTTTCATCTTTTAATCTTTCAGCTCCATTACAAATACTAAAGTACCAGTCATTTCTCATTTGTTTACCAAAGTTATGTTTTTTCATTTCTTCATAATTAAAAGTATAATTTTTTACCTTTTTGTCTTTAACAGCCCAAATCAAGGTTTCGGATGCGTTAGTAAATCTGACACCCTTAAAATTAGGCATAGGATTAGATTTTATCCAATGAATATCATTCAAAATCCAATAGCCTAGATCTTGCATAATACTTCCAACCCTAAAAATATTGTGATAAGAGCCGATAACCCAAATCGTTCCATTATCCTTTAAAACTCTTTTTGCGCCTGTTAACCATGCTTTTGTAAACGCGTCATAGTGTTCAAAGCCGTCAAATTTATCCCATTCATCGTCTACAGCATCCACTTTTGTGTTGTTTGGCCTATATAATTCGTTTTGTAATTGCATATTATATGGCGGATCTGCAAAAATCATGTCAAAGGAATTATCTTTAATATTTTCCATAACTTCCAAACAATCACCAATAATTATTTTATTGATTATTTCAGAATCATTTTTAAAATGTTTTATTTTTTTAATATTAATATTTGTATTCATATTTTTTATCTAATTACTATGTGACTGGCTCGATATTTTGATATTTAATATACTTAATTTGCACTATTATTGAAGGCTATTGTTGGCTTAGAATGAATATTAAAAAAAATTCTTTCTATTGAGTTTATGCTTTAATTCTTTTTTAGACTTATTTTCGTAAACTAAATTTAAAAATTAAGCTCATTCTTATTAGTAAAAAAGAATAGTAAAGTTTTAAAGTGTGACAGAGTATAGATTGGCAAAAAGCTTAACTTCTTTAGTTGTTTATAACATTTGATTTCCCAAATAGGGAATATTAAAAAATATTTTAAAAAATAAATTACATCCATAACAGAAGTATTTTCATTTTAAAAAAAATGGCGGAGAGAGAGGGATTCGAACCCTCGGAGCAGACTATAATCCGCTCAATTGCTTAGCAGGCAACCACCTTCGGCCTCTCGGTCATCTCTCCGGTTTCAGTATAGCATAATACCATTTTACAGGCAACAACCCAT
>JAKPKS010000091.1 GCA_029553585.1 Candidatus Atribacteria bacterium
CATCAGTCTATGCGCTCATAATAGGGGATGGGAAAGAAAAGGAGAATCTCCAAAAATATGCCAAATCAAGTGGGGACAATAGCGGCAATATTGTTTTTTCAGGATGGAAAGATAATGTGTTACAATATTTAAAATTATTTAATATACTTGTTTTACCCTCCCTTTGGGAAGGTATGCCCAATGTTGTTTTAGAGGCGATGTTGGAAGAAGTGCCGGTTATAGCTACTAACATAGGTGGTACAGTTGAAATCATAGATGATGGCGAAAATGGGTTTTTGGTGGCACCGGGCAACAGCCTGTTATTAGCAGATAAAATAAAATATGTATTATTGTTATCAGACAATGAAAGACAGCGTATAACCAGTGCAGCAAAAAAAAGAGTAATTAGTAATTTTAATATTGAGAGAATGGTCAGGGAATTTGAAGATACCTATTACGCTCTTTTATCCACAAAAAATTCAGATATTGATAGAGAAGTTCGAAAATATTAAAAATTTCATAGTTATATTTATTGTATTATAACAAGATAAATCCTCCAAAAGGTTAAAAGCAATGTCAATGTTTTTAAAGAATGACTGGTCAGGTATTGTAGCAATAATTTTTTCTTTTTTAATTGTTTACAGATTCTGGACAATTAAAAAAGATATTCGATTATCATTGACATTAGGACTTACATTATTTTTACACCATGTTATCGCCATAATTAACATTTATTTCATTACACTCCCCGGAGCAGAAGGTGACCCTGCTAAATTTTATTATCATGCTCAAAAATGGGCATTAGCAGGAAAATGGGATTTATCTATTGGAACAAATTTTTATACACAATTTTTAGGAATTTTTTATCGAATTTTTGGCCCCTCGAAATTATTGGGAGCAGAGCTTTCAATTTTATTCTTTCTTTTAACCTGTCTTGTTTTAATAGAAATTGCAGGGTTATTAAATATTAATAAATACACAGTCCCAGTGTTATTAGTATATGGTTTATTGCCTACTAATTTGATCTTTTGTTCCAAGATTTTAAGAGAATCATACCAGATATTCTTCTTTATTAGTACTGTCTACTGGGGGTTACGATATCGCTTAGAATCTACGAAGAATTCTTTAATATTTTGTCTTATATCTTCATTATTAATGGCTTTCTTTCAGCGAGCATTAATGGTATATGCATTAGTATTAATTGCTATTATTTTATTGTGGAACCTATATGAGGTTTCGGGCTCCTATGAAGGTAAAAGAGTCATTAATAAAAAGAAATTGATAGTTATTAGCCTTTCCTTAATATTTATTTTAGGAATTATAATTACCGGCATTGCCTTCAAAGTAGAAGATATTGGTGCTGTTGAGGCATTTTTAAAAGGTAAGGGTTTTCAGTTCGCTGCAGATTATCGTGCCAGACTTCTGCTGATAAAAGCACCAGATGCAAGAGCAAATTATGGAATTCTACTTGATACCTCAACAGTGACAGGATTCCTGAAGAGTACAGTATTTATTTACATTTATTATCTTTTTTCTCCATTTCCTTGGCAAATTGAGAATTTTTTGGACCTTTACAGCTTTTTTGAGTCTTTGCTTAGATTTATTTTAATTGGGTTTAGCATATTACTGTGGCATCAGGAAAAAGATAGAAAAAAACGTAGTATTTGGAGTATGTTGCTATTTATATATTTTTCAATGGCCTTTTTATGGGCTATGGGAACTATAAATTATGGGCAGGCCATTCGCCATCACTTAATAACAAATTGGTTAATTATTATTCTGGGCTTACCTGGATTAATTAACTTTTTTGTGGGGAATTATAGAAAATTAAGAACAAAGCATGAATCAAAATAGGCTCAGTCTTAAAAAAATGAGGTTGACTTAAAACTATCTAAACAATTAAGCGCTGCAATTTGTAAATATGAAGAATAATAATTCAAAAATACCGATAGCTTTACGTATTAATAATTGTAGTGATTATTTAGAAGAACAATTGGATAATATTTTGGGCTAGACTTGCCTCCCGGATGATCATACATTATCCTTAATATTGTGAAATAAATTGAAAAATTATAAAGTTTTTGGAAAACAAGAGTGATGTGGGATTAGTTCCTCCTAAAATAATTTCTCCCGATGGTTTGATTCAACATCTATGCAAGAGGGAACCAAAGTTTTTTGACCTGGAAATAATAAGGTTTGCTCCCGGTTTTGTGAAAAATATCTTTTAAAAAAGAATAGATTATTACGAAATGAGAGATATCAGGTATGATAAAATAATGGATGTTCCCCGTTTATCCGGCTCTTTTATGCTTTTTCGAAAAAAGTGTGCTGGATAAGGTGGGTGATTTTGATGAGAATTTTTTTATATATTTTGAAGATACTGATATATCTAGAAGAGTGGCAGAAATTTCCAGAACCGTTTTTTCCTGATACCCTGATATTAGTGTAATTCATTTATGGAATCGGCATTCTCATCAGAATTATATACACTTTATTATAAGTCTAATTTCAACTGCAAAGTATTTTAATAAATTGGGTGAAAATTTTTTAAAAATTAATTTAGATAATAAAAAGTCAAAAATTATTTATAATAATATGCCGTTATAAAAAATAATTCCTCGAGCGAGGGGTCAGGATAATTATTAATGCTTATTTTTTTATTGATATTCACTATCTCTTTTCTAAGTGTATTTCTTTTACTACCGGTAGTAATCCCTCTTTTTAAAAAAGCCGATATAAAAGGAATAAACCAGAATAAACCAGGTGGAGAAAGTATTGCTGAAATGGGTGGTCTTATAACGATACTCGGGTTCGGGATGGGACTTATTACAGTAATAGCTCTAAAAACTTTTTTTAATCTTTTCCCGTCAGTAGACCTGGTTATTATTTTGGCAGTTCTATCAGTTGAATTGTTTATAATAATAATTGGAATGATTGATGATTTAATATCAATGTCTCAACTGGGGAAAGCTGTTGTCCCGGCACTGGCATCACTGCCCCTTATAGCCTTGGAAGCAGGCCAAACAGTTATGACTATCCCTTTTATTGGGAAAATTGATTTTGGATTCACCTATACCTTATTTCTATTGCCATTTGGAATGACCGGTGCAGTCAATGCAGTCAATATGCTGGCAGGTTTTAATGGGCTGGAAGCCGGGATGGGACTAATAATGTTCACGGGGCTTTTAGTATTGGCAATAATCAAATCAAAAATTATTGCTATGGTAATATTGGTACCAATGATTGGCTCTCTCCTAGCCACTCTATGGTATAACTGGTATCCGGCTGAAGTATTAATTGGAGATGTAGGAACCTTATCTATCGGGGCAATGCTGGCAAGCGTAGTTATTATTGGCGATTTTGAGGCTGCAGGCCTTATAATGATTGTTCCATATTTTGTTGATTTTATCTTTAAAGCATTCCATAAATTTCCCAGTAAACATTGGTGGGGCACTTACAAAGATGGAAAATTATATTGTCCTGATACAGGCCCGGTAGACCTTGCCCAGTGGGTTATGAAAATATTTAATGGAATCACCGAAAGAAATTTAGTCATTTTTTTTATGGTAATAGAATGTATTTTTACCATATTAGCCATAAGATTCTATTTGTAAAAATTTTAGAAAGCTGGCTTAAATATAAAGTACTTGTTGTTTCAGAGAAAATTCCTGGAATTATAAGAATTTACAGTAGATAGTAGTGCGTAAAGGTCAGTAGAAAGGTATGTAAATAATATATGGAAACGATTTTGGTTACCGGAACAGCCGGGTTTATCGGCAGCAAAGTTTCTGAATGCCTTATCAATAAAGGATATCAAGTTGTAGGATTAGATAATCTTAATCATTATTATGATGTTAGGCTGAAAGAAAAACGATTGGAGGATCTGTTAGAATTAGCTAACTTTAAATTTTATCAGATAGATATAGAGGATTTCACTTCCCTGGAGTCATTATTTCAGAAATATCAGTTTCATGGAATTATCAACGAAGCGGCGAGAGCGGGTATCAGGGCAAGTATAGAAAACCCTCTTGCTTACCAGAAAACCAATGTTGAAGGAAATTTAAATTTATTAGAGCTTGGTAAAAAATATAAGGTAGGGCAATATGTTCTCGCTTCCACCTCATCGGTCTATTCTGGATGCAGCCAGCCATTTCAGGAGGAATGTAAAAACGATACTCCTCTTTCACCCTATGCTGCTACCAAAATGGCTGCTGAACTGATGACTTATACCTATCACTATCTATATCAAATGAATGTCACTGTTTTACGTTATTTCACGGTATATGGACCTGCGGCCAGACCTGATATGTCTATCTTCAGGTTTATTAAATGGATTATGGAAGGAAATAAAGTGCAAATATTTGGCGATGGTAAGCAGGTCAGGGATTTTACCTATATTGACGATATTGCCGAGGGAACCATAAGGGCATTGGGATTGAAGGGATTCCACAGGATTAATCTTGGTAACAACAACCCCTCTTCTTTATCGGAATTGATTTATATAATTGAAAAGTATACTGGGAGAAAAGCAAAAATGGAATTCCTCCCGATTTTGCCTGAAGATATGAGGTCAACCTGGGCAGATATTAGTAAAGCAAAAGAACTGCTTGACTGGCAGCCAAAGGTAACTTTGGATGAGGGAATTAAAAGAACCGTTAGCTGGATGAAGGGGAATTGGGAATGGGTGAGGGGTATAAAAGTCTGAGAAAACAGCGAGGTAGTTAATACCAAGAAAAAAATGAGGAAAAATAAAGAACCATTTAATTAGGAATAATATATCAATGAATAGAAAGATTAGAATTGCCCATACCATCTCAAGAGTTTCATCAGGTGGGGCTGAGGAAAACACCTTATTTACCATTAACGGATTGGATAAACAAAGATACTCCATTGACCTGATTGTTAGTGAAGAATTAAATCAGGAACTTTTAAAAAATATCATAAAAGATGGTAGTAGCATCACTATCAGGCAGGTTAGAGAATTAAAAGGATCTTTAAATCTCCTTTCTGACCCAATTGCATTATTTAAATTGATAAAGATTTTTAAAAGGGAGAAATATGATATTGTACATACTCATGCCATCAAACCGGGAATATTGGGAAGGATAGCTGCTAAATATGCCGGAGTGCCCATCATCATTTGTGGCTTACATGGTAGTGCATTTCAGGCTTTTAATAATAAGTTATTAGATTGGCTTTTAATTTATTTTGAAAAATTGACTGGCAATTTTACTAATGTCTATATTTCTGTTAGCGATATTCTTACTGAAAAATACCAGAATGAAAGAATAGGTATCAATGCCAAGTATTACACAGTATTTAGTGGAATGGATTTAAACACCTTTACCGATATTAAGAACCGTTTTAATCTGAAAGATATTAAGAAAGAATTAAACATAGATTCGGATGCTTTCATTGTTGGCAATGTGGCTAGACTTGAGGAAGTAAAAGGGCATAGCTATCTTTTAGATGCTTTTCAGATGGTTAAAGAAATAAAGAAAGAAAGTAATATAGTTTTGGTAATTGTTGGAGAAGGAAAAGAAAAAAAACATTTACAGGAATATGCTAAAAAACTAGGTCTGGAAAATTGCGTAATATTTACAGGATATCGAAAAGACATTGAAAAGATAATGTCCATAATGGATATTTTTGCCTTAAGCTCTTTACGGGAAGGCTTGCCGAGAGTTTTGGTGCAGGCTTCGGCTGCCGGAATACCCTCTATTGCTTTTAATGTAGATGGTGTATCTGAAATTATCAATGATAACTATAATGGATTTTTAATTGAACCCAAGGATGTTAATGGCCTGGCTGAAAAAATTATCAAATATATAGACAATAAAGAACTGATGAAATTACATAGTGAAAACGGTAAGAAATTTACAAAGGGTAAATGGACTATCGAAAATATGGTAAAACAGACCGATAAAATATACCAGGAGTTGGTTCAAAAACTGTTATAAAATTAGCTGCTTGTCAGAACAAAATCTCTAAAAATATGATAAGGTTTATTTATATTATTATAGAACAAAACAGATTAGCGCGTTAATTCAGCAAATCATACAATATTATTTTAATACTGAAATATAAGAGAGAAAGATAGAACATTATTTAAGTGGGTATTAGAAAATACCTGAACAAACTGGTAGGGTTGTTGAGTTAGAAAAGGAACAATGTCAGGTTTTAAATAAAGAGTTTTAATAAAGAAAATAATTTATCTTGGTATTGACAAGATAGATGATTCTGAAAAGGCAATAAAATTTGCTTTTGATATGGAATAAGGAATAGGTAAAGAGTAGAATTTGGCTTTATAGGAGAATGAAATGCTTCTATTATTTTTAGTGGCTATTTTTTCATTTCTATCTACTTTCATAGGTATCCCTCTTATAATTCCTCGTTTAAAAAAAGCAGGCATTACCGGTAAGAACATGAATAGTGAAAAACAGGAAGAAATTCCGGAAATGGGCGGACTGGTCATAGTAGCCGGTTTTTGTGTTGGGATTATATTAATTATATTTATTAAAATATTTCTTAAACTATTACCCAATGTCTATCTGGTAGAAATTTTAGCAACTCTATCTACGGTGTTAATTGTTGCTTTAATTGGAATATTTGATGACCTTATCTCTATGGCACAGATAGTGAAAGCTTTGTTGCCTGTATTTGCAGCTTTACCCCTTATAGCAATAGAGATAAGTGATACTATTATGAATATTCCCTTTTTAGGAAAAGTTAATTTTGGTATCTGGTATCCCTTAGTTTTGGTACCCTTAGGCGTTACGGGAGCGGCTAATGGATTTAATATGCTGGCTGGGTTCAATGGTCTGGAGGTTGGCCTGGGAATAGTCTGCATGGTAACAGTATCAATTATTGCTGTAATTGTAAAGAGCATGACAGCCCTGGCTATTTCTATTTCCTGCTTAGGTGCCTTAACGGCAGCCATTTATTATAATTGGTATCCGGCAAAGATTTTAATTGGAGATATCGGTACATTGTTTATGGGTGCAGTGCTGGCGGTGTGTGTAATGGTGGGCAACTTTGAAACTGCCGGAGCTATTTTGATTATTCCTTTTATTATAGATTTTTTTATTAAGGCAACTAATGGTTTTCCCAGCAAGGGATGGTGGGGAATTTATAAGGAAGGAAAATTGTATTGCCCTGAAGGTAAAATCGTTAGCTTGCCTCAGTTAATTATGAAAATAAGTGGAGGCATTAAAGAACCACATCTGGTAATGGCGTTGATTGGGATTGAGGCAGTATTTGGAATATTGGCTATTTTAGTTTACTTGTAATTTACAAATTATTGGAGAGTTACACTATTTGCTTCAAAGAAAGATGGTATATGATATTTATGATATAATCTAAAGAGGTTTTTTACAGGTGCTCATTATGAATATAAATGAAATAGAAGAAAAAATAAAAATAATGTTGGTAAATGAACTTTCTCCAAAACTAATATATATTTTCGGGTCTATAGTTGCCAATAGAGTTCGAGATGATAGTGATATTGATATTGCTATATTAACTGAGAAAAAGATTGATGAATATCAGCTATATATGGTTTCCCAACAATTAGCTGATAAGTTGAAGAGAGAAGTTGATATTGTTGATTTGAAAGATGCCTCTACTATCTTTAAGGCTGAGATTATAAAGAATGGGAAATTAATCTATAATTCAGATAATCTGGGAAAAATGTACTATCAATTAGAGGTTTTAAGGGATTATACTTTCTTAAATGAGAGAAGACAGGAAATTATTGATAAATTGAAGAAAAAGGTAGCAAAGTATGATTGATAATATTGTTTTAAATAAGGCCGAAATAATTAAGAAGTGTATACAAAGAATTAATGAAGAATATGCTGATAACCCTGAAAATTTAAACAATTATACCAAACAGGATTCTATTGTTTTGAATATTCAAAGAGCATGCGAGGCTGCAATTGATCTTGGTATGCATGTTATTGCTGAGAAAGAATTAGGGATTCCACAAGTAAGTCGGGATGCCTTTGATATATTGTATAGCCAGGGAATAATTAATTATGATATTTCTGAAAGATTAAAAGCCATGGTAGGCTTTAGGAATATTGCCATTCATAATTATCAAAAACTGAGTATAAAAATTATTAAAGCCATTATTGAAAAACATTTAAAGGACCTGATAGATTTTGTTGAAATAATCTATAATTTGTAGATTATTAAATTATTGATTAAGTTAATAATAAAACCTTCCGATTTCAGATAAAAAATTGATTGAAAAAATAAAAATAGGACAAAGTGAACGCGACACTCATACCCTGCAACCCGCACTCTTTAACGTTATACATTATACGATATACCTCTTACAGATTGCTGGTATAATTGAATGTGATTGCCACGACAGCCTAAAGCCCAAGCATAGGGGCTGTCTCGCAATGACCAGGAAAGAAAAAGCTATCCCTCTTTGTCACTGCGAGCGAACGTAGTGAGCGTGGCAGTCTCATCCTCTTACACCCACATCTTTATCTTTTTTAATTCAAATCTTTGTGGGCAATAGTGGATGTGATTGCCACGACAGCCTAAAGCCCAAGCATAGAGGCTGTCTCGCAATGACCA
>JAKPKS010000131.1 GCA_029553585.1 Candidatus Atribacteria bacterium
AAACCTGGTGAAATCATCGATTTTAATTCCCAGATGCTGGCTGCTTCAATAAAGCAATGGGGAGGAGAGCCGATAATTTATGATGTTGTGCGAGACCTGCAGGATGAATTAAAAAGAACGATTGATTCAGCTGTAAAAAAAGAGGATATTGTGGCTATTATTGCCGGCACCTCTGCCGGTTCAAAGGATTTTACCGCTCAAGTATTGAAAGAATCGGGAGAAGTATTCTTCCATGGTATAGCGATTATGCCCGGCAAACCTACTATTGCCGGGATGGTAAAAAATACTCCGGTGATAGGATTGCCAGGCTATCCAGTTTCCTTTTTGATAGCAGCCTGGGAATTTGTGCTGCCTTTGCTCTGTAAAATAACAGGAATGCCGGTACCAGTCCGGAAAAAGATAGCAGCAGAAATGAGCAGAACAGTAGTATCGAGAGTGGGAGATGAGGAATTTCTGCGCGTTAAGTTAGCCAAAATAGACCAGCAATTACTGGCCTATCCTTTAAGCAGAGGTGCAGGGGTAATCTCCTCATTAGTGGAGGCCGATGGACTGCTCAGAATCCCTGCCTTCAGCGAAGGTTTAGCTTTTAAAGAGAAGGCAGAGGTAGAACTACTCGATGATAGTGTTAATTTAGAGAACACCTTAATTAATATTGGCAGTCATGACCTTCTGCTGGATGTGCTAAGAAATGACCTGCAAACTGTCTATCCTGAGCTGCGGCTGGCATCATTCCATACCGGAAGTATGGGGGGGCTGCTTGCCTTAAAGCAGGGAATTGCGCATATGGCAACATCTCACCTGTTGGATGTAGAGAGTGGAGAATATAATTTCCCCTATATCAGAAGAGTATTAGCCGGACATGATGTTCTAGTTATCAATATGGTTTACCGTGAACAGGGATTGATAGTGGCTCAGGGAAATCCCAAAAATATTAAAGGAATTGACGATCTGCTAAGGAAAGATATCACCTATATAAATCGGCAGAAAGGTTCCGGTACCAGGGTACTTCTTGATTACTTACTCTCAGAGCATAAGCTTGATGCAGAGGAAATTAAAGGTTACCAGCAGGAAGAATTTTCTCATTTAATGGTTGCCTCTGCTGTTGCCAACCAGAGGGCTGACCTGGGAATGGGTATCTATTCTGCGGCTAGTGCCTTTAAATTAGACTTTATTCCTATTATCAAAGAACGTTATGATGTTATTATTCCCAGAAAGTATTATCATAGTGACAGGATACAAAGACTGTTAGAAATGATAAATACTGAGAATTTTAAAGAAGGGGTAGCACGGCTGGGAGGTTATGACTTAAGCCAGTGTGGAAAGATTTTAAGCGATGGAAAAATTAATTGATTCATATGGAAGACAGATTAGGTATTTAAGAGTCTCTCTGACCGACCGCTGCAACTTCCGTTGTATCTATTGTTCACCAGCTGATAAAGTATTTCATTTTATTGAACATGAGGAGATTTTACGTTTTGAAGAGATACTGGAAATTGCCCAGGCTGCGGCAGAGATGGGAATCACCAAAATAAGATTAACCGGCGGTGAGCCTCTGGTCAGAAAAGGTGTAATAGATTTCATCAGCCAGCTTAGCCAGGTGAATGGGTTAGAAGATATTTCTATGACTACCAATGGCTATTACCTTTCTGAGATGGCACATTCGCTGCGTAGTGCCGGTTTAAACAGGGTCAATATCAGTCTGGATTCTCTGGACCGGAGAAAATTTAAGAGAATCACTGGATTTGATGGATTACTAAAAGTATTGAGAGGAATTGAAACAGCTTTACAGGAAGGATTAATTCCTGTTAAGATAAATGTAGTATTATTAAAGGGTATCAACGATGATGAGGTAGAGAATTTTATTAAATTAACTATTGATAAGCCTTTGTCTGTTCGTTTTATTGAATTTATGCCTACCAATCACCAGTTACAAGAAACCAATGAGGGACGTTTTATATCAGCAAAGGTGATTTTAGAAAGAATTATGGACAAATATCCTGATGCTCACTCAGTTACAGCAGAAAAGGGCTGTGGCCCGGCCTCTTATTATCAACTACCGGGTGGACAGGGGATGTTTGGGTTTATTACTGCCATAAGCCAGCATTTTTGTTCCCGTTGTAACCGTATCAGGTTAACGGCAGAAGGTAATTTAAGACCCTGCCTGCTCAATGACCGTGAGCTGGAACTGAAGAAAAGATTAAGAGAAATACCGCAGAGCCAAACTGAATTGAGAAAGGATGCCATCAAGAGTTTGCTGAAAGAGGCAGTATTAAGCAAACCTATCAGCCATCGATTAGGTTCAGGGGAAAAAGATGTTACCAATTTTGATATGTCTCAAATAGGGGGTTAAGAAATGGATAAAGAAAAGATATTCAGCCATTTAAATGAAAAAGGAAGGGCCCGCATGGTCGATGTGGGTGGGAAAAAAGATACCCATCGAATTGCCATTGCTGAAGGTGAAGTTATTATGACCTCAGAAACTCTTGCTCTGATTAGAGATAGAAAGATGGCCAAAGGTGATGTGTTGGGTATTGCACAAGTTGCAGGCATTATGGCGGCTAAACAGACCAGCCAACAAATTCCGCTTTGTCACCCACTTATTCTGACTAATGTAGATATGGATTTTTATATTATAGAGGAAAGAAATAGTATCTTAATTCGCTCCATTGTGATGACTACCGGCAAAACAGGTGTAGAGATGGAAGCATTACATGCCGTTGCCATAGCGGCTCTGACCATCTATGATATCTGTAAGGCCGTAGAGCGCGGTATTGAGATTACCAATATTCACCTGGTAGAAAAAGACGGAGGAAGAAGTGGTCATTATCAAGGAAAATCTTACCTTAAGCAAGGACAGGATAATGCCGAAGCAGATAATCAAAAGATAAAACAGGGTGAAGGGGATAAAAGTAAAGGAGTAGTATTGGCTGTCTGTATTGGAGATAGCAGGCAAAATTCAAAAAAACAGGTATCCAGTGCCCTGGCTATAGAAGACTTTGGCTTAGAAGGGGATATTCATGCCGGTTTAGACCATAAACAGATTAGCCTGCTGAGCCTACCCAGTCTAGAAAAGAACAGGAAGGAAGGTTATGATCTGAATTATGGTGACCTTTTTGAAAATATAGTTTTTGAGGGTCTGGAAGGCTTATTTAAATATCCTGTAGGTACCATTATAAAAATCGGTACAGAGGTCATTCTCAGTATTACGCAAATTGGGAAAGACCATGATGTGGATATAATGGTGCGGGGACAAAAAGTTCGCTCTATTTTGCCAAAGGAAGGTATTTTTACCCGGGTGGTCAAAGGTGGCACCATTAAGGTAGGGGATATTATAGAGGTGATTGCCTGAAATGATTAAAGTAGCCATTATTACTGTAAGCGATAAGGGAGCCCTGGGGCAAAGAGAAGACTTGAGTGGAAAAACCATAGAGAAGGTCCTGGAAAAGATAGATGCCCAGGTAATATGGTATATTATAGTTCCAGACGAGGTTAGCCTGATTAAAGCAGCCCTGATCGAAGCCATTGAAATACAGAAAGCCGACCTGGTGTTGACTACCGGTGGTACCGGTTTAAGTAAGAGCGATGTTACGCCAGAGGCTACCAGGGCAGTAATAGAAAAGGCAGTCCCGGGAATCAGTGAAATTATCAGAATGGAAAGTTTTAAAAAGACCCCACAGGCAGTGTTATCCCGGGCTATAGCCGGTATCAGAGGAAATAGCTTGATTATTAATTTACCGGGAAGTCCTAAAGGGGTGCGCGAATCTCTGTCGGTTATTTTGGAGGCTTTACCACATGGTATAGCCATATTGCAGGGCGAAGCTACCGAATGTGG
>JAKPKS010000143.1 GCA_029553585.1 Candidatus Atribacteria bacterium
GCTCAGAAGACCCGAAACCGTCCCAAGGATAAATAATATGCCTACTATTCTGGCTGATTTTTGCAAGTTTGTCACTTTTTTAATCTCCTTTAACTTCATAATCAAAAACCTCTCCGATTTTAACACCGAACGCATCGGCGATCCGAAATGCCAGTTCCAGGGAAGGGGAATACTTACCTGCTTCTATGGCCATAATGGTTTGTCTGGAGGCTCCGGCTTTTTCAGCAAGCTGCTGCTGTGTCATTTCATTGGCAAAGAAGCGTAATTTTCTGATGTTGTTCGTTATCTCAATCTTCTTAGCCATTTCTGACCCCCCTCCTATAAAAGTACAGTTGGGTAACGCCTTCCATCATCAAACCGATACTGAAAGAGAAAAATATGATGTTGAGCATCACCGCGGGAGAAAAATTCAAAACAAGAGATACCAGCGCCGCAATAAAACCTATGCCGGCGATGGCGAAACCGATCCTCATTGCTTTCAGTCCAATCAGCTTATCCATTTCGTCTTCAACCATTTCCAGTTCGAGTGTTTTTTCTATTTCCTTATCATTGCATTTACCATTTCGCACTTGTTCCTTGACAGCGATCGCAATGGAAAGCAGAATGTGAAATACGATCTGAATGACAATTGAAGCGACAACCCCAATGCCGATAAATATCAGTATTGTTGTTGCCCAAAATTTCAAATCCTCCGGGGCAGCCGTACCCGACTGAATTTTGTTGAACACATAGATGCAATATGCTGCCAAAATCAATATCCCTGTTAAAATTGATACAATAGTTTTCTTTTCCTGATACGACAAAACAAGCACTCTCCTTTTAACAATATGTTATTAATTTCATACATATTGTAAAATATTTTTGACACGATGTCAAGTATATTATATCAATTTCCTTATGCACACTATATAATAAATCCTTCATCTGAAGCAATACCTGGCCTATTGCTTCGAGCAAGTTGTCGTTGTTTACTAAATAGGCGCTACTGACTTTCACCGTCAAGTTAAACGCCATGCTCGGCGCACCATAAAAATTCCCCACCTAAAGGTGAGGAAAAATGTATGCAAAAGCGAGGAATTTTCACTTGCAAAAATAAATAGTTTTACTTAATATCATCGATTTTTACAGGTGTAGAAAGTATTGCAATACATATTATAGTGCTAATAACACCAATGCTTAGTAATATAATGGAATTTCCATATATATAATGCATTGCCGCTCCAACTACTATTAAAGCATTACTTATGAAAAGCAAAACCAACATATATACTCTTCCGATAAAATATCCAGTTTTTTTATCTAACCATTCGCCTATTTTTATCATGCTGGCCACACTCCTAATTTACTTAATATAAAGGTTAAAAATACCATGTTTAGTATCGTTATTGAAAGCAATATCCCAATATTAAATATTCTACTCTGTACAACTTTTTTGCCTAAATATCTAATATCGTTGCCTAATAGATACCACGACATACCGCTTAACCAATTAAATATACTTTGCATTGCTGCAACAGTAATTACTACCATAACTGGCTTTCCAAAAAAAGCACCTAAAAAACCTATATGAGGTGATAATATTAATACAGCCCAGTACCATTTCGCTGGATCTGGTTCAAGATTAAAAGATTGGCAAAAAGTAGTAGCTGCTACAATGCTTAAACCTATCATTGTTGAAATAATTAAAGCCATTATTCCTATATAAAAACCTGCTTGTATCCATACGCTGGGAATAATACTAATCAAAGCTGATGCTAGTTCACTGGAACTTGTAGGTATGCTGGGTTTACCTGCAAAAGCCTCCGCAAATGCAATAGAGACTAAACTCAAAACTAATGTAACCGGTATTAAACCACCCATTACTGAATCAAATCTACCGAGTGTTTCATGTTCCTCAGAAAATCCTCTACTGTACATCGCATTATTAAATAAAACCCAATCCATAACCCCTATTGTAGCTGTCAAGGAAGCAATTAACATTGTAATACCTTCTATACCGCTTGGTATTTTAGGTAAAAATATTCCTTTAATCATTTCTGGAATATTTATACCCGTAACAAACAGGACAGCACCGAAAACAATTAGCATTATTAGAATTAATATTTTCATTACGTCTTCAATCATTTTAACATATTTTGTTCCATTTCCTCTGCCATAAAGCAATGCTAAAGGAGCAGATGTAACAAATATAAAGATCCAACTTATTTCTTTTGGAATGTTAAGTCCTACTAAGCCAACCGCAGATGTTACTGAATCAGCACCTAAAGCATATTGTCCAAAAGAAAATACTAATGATGCTATAAAGCATGCAACAAATCCGGTAGAAAAGCTTCCAATAAATTTACCATGATATTTATTTTGTGCTTGAATAACTGGAATTTCGCTTACAGTGACAAACCTGGTTGCCAAAGCAAGCATAAATAATCCAAAAGCAAAAGAGTAAAATGGTATCCATAACATTGTATATCCATATGCAGCGCCAAGCGTAACAGAACTTGTAAATGAACCTGCACCTAATGTAAACGCCGCTTCTAAAAATCCTGGACCTGATAATTTTAAATAACCAGCTAATTTTTGAGAAAAAGGTTTTTTGTTCAATTCTATTAAATGCTCTTTTTCTTTTAATGCCGACTCAGTATAACGCATTTGGTTAACTATTTTTTTATTTTCTGTAAAATTTAACTGAGTACTCATAGTCCCCTTACCTCCTTCTTTTACAACCATTTTTACTTTTTGATTATTGTCATTTCGCAATGCCCTTCTTTATTGTCATTAAAAATTTTTGATCTTTTAAATTCTATACCACTTGTATACCCTCTAATCATAGCTTCATCTTGAATACAATATAAGCTGCCTATATCTTCAAGGCCAAGTTCTCTCCATGCTTTTGAATAGGGGCAGTATGTAGTATGCTCTTCCAAAAATGTATCCGTACATACCAAATTTGTATCCCATGCATTATTTTCTGGTAAGTCAGAAAACATTTCAAAGTTTTTTAAAGTCAATTCTTTACCAGAAGCTAATACTTTTTCTTTAATTTTTTCTCCTCTATGAAAGCCAAATCTCCATACCGCATTTCTGACGATTTTTTCCCCTTCTTCTTTTCCACAGCTCTTAATTACTTCATCTGCCATAAATGCAAATAACTTACCTAATAATTCTCCCATTTTCCCTACAGGATCATTCTGGTTAAACACTATCATCATCCTTTTTAATTATGTTTGCTTGGTCATATTAATAACTTCCCGATACCATATACATAATGTCCATACCATATCCAGTTTTTATCTTGTAATATCCAGAGAGCATTTGATCTAACTTCTCGTCTCCTGTATAAATAAGCAATGGGCTACCTTTTAGTCTAATTATCTTAGAATTAGTAGATATAATAATAATATTTTTAATCCCAATTTTTAAAAGTACTCTAGGGCTTATTTGCTGATTCCCCCGCCCCAAAAGATAACCTTGCCCTCCAGTGGGAGTTACTATTAATTTACATTCACTATCGCCGATAACTTCCATAATTTCTTTCTCATTACAATCTGGTTTTATTAACTTTTTATCCTTCATAATATCTATACCGAGTAAACTACCAGTTATATTTAATTCATCCATTATAGCTTTGGTAGTTGTTCCTGGGCCTATGATATAGTAAATGCCTTCCTCCATGTTATCAATAATATCTAATGCAATAGCCCTTTGATTAGCCTCTTCAGATAGTGGAGTTGGAGCCTTTTTGTTTTGTATATATTCCGTTTTATATGGAATCTTTAAATAACCAAATAATTTAGTGTTGACTATACTATTTCTAAAAGCTCTCT
Source organism: Candidatus Atribacteria bacterium (assembly GCA_029553585.1). GTDB lineage: Bacteria > Atribacterota > Phoenicimicrobiia > Phoenicimicrobiales > Stramentimicrobiaceae > Stramentimicrobium. Next base: position 3,822 of record JAKPKS010000143.1, read on the forward strand.
CATCTATATCAATAACTTCCTCTTCCTTAACTATAAAATTTTCATTTTTTAAATACAAAAGCGCTAAATCTCCTGCTAATTCAGGAGTATTCCCATATACAGGAGAATGGATTTTAACTCCTGCCGGTACACCTATAACTACCACTTCTGTACCAACTGCTCTATAGATATCCCTGGCAGTACCATCTCCACCTACAAAAATAATTAAATCAACCTCCCTTTCTTTCATTATTTTAGCTGCTCTTATAGTATCTGAAGAATCTGTTATCTTTTTTGGTTGATAGATTATCTCATAATTAAAACTTAATTTCTTGCATTGTTCCTCACCCATTTCACCAGCTGAAGTTAGTATTAATAATTCATCTTTTATTGGTAGAAGTTTTTTTAATGCTTTATTAGCTATACCAGGTGCTTCTTTTATAGCTCCCAGCATAATAGCTTTATCTATTATATCTTTGCCGTCTGTACCTTTAAGCCCTACTCTACCACCCATTCCAGCTATTGGGTTAATTACCAGGCCAAGAGTTTTCATTAAATCACTCCATAGATTGTCAATCTTCTTTTGTTTTTCTCAAATAAACTCTCCATGTTGGGCACCATAATTTTGGATCATCAAAACTTGATTCATCCACTTGATGAGTAACACTATTATTTGGAGCACTATGGATTATGTCTGGGTTATTATAAGCTTCATCAAAAATATGGTGTAAGGTTGCTATATATTCATCTAAATCATCTTTTGATGGTGATTCTGTTGGTTCTAATGTTATTGGTTCAGGAATGTAATATGGGTGATGACTTGACCAAATATGCATACCAAAATCCATTACTCTACGAGAAACATCTCCTGAAGTAATTCCTGTATCCTGAGTAATCTTTTCCATAGTATATCTAGCTTGTTCAATCCTTTGAGTATCTACTTTATATGGAACCGTTATGCCATCATATTCCAATAATTTTTTTATCATATATACATTGTTTAATGATGCCACCTTGGCAACTTCATATAACCCTTCGGCTCCCAAGCTCATAATCCAAGCATATGCTTTTAAGACAACCTGGGGAGTTCCTATAAAAGCTTTGACTTTTCCAATGCTGCTTTTGATATTATAGTCTAAAAAATATTCTTCACCATTAAAACCTACTAATGGTTTTGGTAAAAAATCTTTTAATTCTTTAACAACTCCAACAGCACCTGAGCCAGGACCACCACAGCCATGAGGTGTTCCAAAGGATTTGTGTAAGTTGAAATAACACATATCAAATCCTGCTTCCTTTGCTCTTGCTATACCAAACAAACCGTTTGCATTGGCTTGGTCATAGCAATTTAGCCCACCTGCTTTAGTCACCAAGGCAGTAAATTCCTTAACTCTAGGATTAAATATCCCTGTATCTTCTGGATTTGCTACTACAAAAGCTGCAGTTCTTTCACTAACTGCTGCTTTAAAAGCTTCAAAATCAGGATGCCCATTTTTATCAGCCATAATTGTTATTATCTTGTATCCTTTCAATGCTGGAGCAGCAGCATCAGAAGGATGTGAATAAACTGTTGTTATTATTTCATCTCTCCGTTCCTCTTCACCTCTCATCCTATGATACATTCGTACTATAGAAGCCATAGTCATAGTAGCCTGAGAACCTCCCCCTGGTTGAAAACTAAAATAATCCATACCAGAGATTTGCCTCATAATTAAATCCGTTTTATATATTACCTCTAATATACCTTGTACAGTGCTTTCATCCTGTAAAGGGTGTAGAGCAGTCACTTTATGAGTATTTGCAATTCTATCATTAACTTTGGGATTATATTTTACAGTACATGTTCCTTGACCAATTTCTATATTCATATCCCCACCTAAGTTTTCTTGAGATAGTCTTAAATAGTGCATTAAAACTCTTTTTTGATTTATCTCAGGTAGATTTGGTAAACTATTTCTCCTCATAGATAAAGGAATTCTGGATATTCCATCCCCCACTTGATTTGCAATAGCCTCTTCAGAACCAGGAACCAATACGCCCCTTTCCCCTTTGCAGCTAAGTTCAAATATAATTGGTTCATTCCATCTTGCCTGATGAAAATCTCTTACCTTAGTATTTCTAACTATTCGTTTCATTCAATCAATCCTTTCTAAGTATTAACCTTCAATTATTTCTCTAATAGCATTTATTAAAGTATCTATATCCTCTTTTAAATGGACTTCAGTAACACAATATAGTGCACATTGACCTAATTCCGGAAAGTCATTTGAGAGATCTTTCCCTCCAAAGATTCCCTTAGCCAATAGCTTCTTATTTATATCTTCTATTGTTCTATTAGTATCATTAAAATCCACAACAAATTCTTTAAATCCAATACTGTTGAATTTGGAACCTTTGACTCCTTTAATTTTTGATAATTCTTCTATAGCATATAGTGATTTTTGCATTATGTTTTGTCCAAGTTCAAACATACCATAAGGTCCCATTAATGATAGGTATACGCCAGCGGTAATACCTAATAAAGCAGTTTGAGTCCCAACATACTCTTTACCCTTTTCCCTTAAGTTCCCAAAAGAAGTTCTTTCGTACGCAATATCACCAAATCCATACTCTCCTTCCTTAATTGTTGGAGCTACACCAAATAATCTTGAAGGATACTCCAATACAAACTTTTCTTCATCTCTGGTAGAAATAAAACCAGATTGGTTTCCGCCATAATTCATATGCATTCCTAAAGGCTGTAAATCTCCACAAATAATATCTGCACCATAAGATGTTGGCGAAGCTAAAATACCAAGGCTACTAGGATCAACACCAACCACAGATATCGCACCGGCATCGTGAGCAATTTTAGAAATTTCAACTCCTTGATCCTCAATAAAACCTAAAAATGATGGATTCTCAAAATATATAGCTGCCGTATTATTAGTAACTTTTTTCTTTAAATCATCTAAATCCATTTTTCCAGTCTTTTTATTATAATTTATTAATGTAATCTTAACTCCTGGGTCACAATAGTTTGTAATTATAAGTAGTCTATCAGGACATATCGTTCCTACTACTAAAGCTTCTGATCTATTAGTAATCCTGGATGCCATCCTTAATGAAGTCGCTGCTGCCTGTGCCCAATCAAAAGTAGGAACATTTACGACATCCATATCTACGAGTTCAGCCAATAAAGATTCATACTCAAATAAAGTTTGAAATCTACCATGATCATTATAAGGTTCTCCTGCATATCCGGTTAAAAATTCAGCACGGCTATTTACTTCATCACAAATAGAAGGTACATAATGCTGCCAACAACCTGCACCCAAAAAATTCAAATATTCATTAGATGAAGTATTTTTATTTAATATTTTGCCTATAGCTCTATTTAATTCAAATTCAGAACCATAAGGCTTTGGTAAATTCATTTCCCCTTTAAACTTTAGTTCCTCAGGAATTTCAAAATGCAAATCCTCTAGACTCTTAAGCCCTACTTCTTCTAGCATTTTTTGTTGGGTTTTCAAATTAGAATTGGGAATGTAAGGATGATTTTTGAACCCACGCATTGTCATTCTCTATACCTCCTAGATTTTATTATTGTTATTCCTCCACTATCTACAGCTAATGCAGTTTTAATAATTTTTGTGGATAAATCACTTAAAAACATATTCTTTAATACCGTACTGCATGAACTATGCCAATAATTATACCCAGAAATGTTTTTTCTATTTTTGTTTAGTTCTCTATTTTTCTTGGTTTTGGGTATTTTTTGATTATTTTATTAAGCCAATATGATATAATTGAATTATTTTAATTGGCAAAATTGTCAAATTGGTTGTCAATTATGTCGGGGAGGATAGTTATGATTAATTTATATGACTTGAAACCTAATCTAGTAAATATCATATCCACTATGTCAAGTTTAACCAACATGGAATATGCTGTATTTAATACAAAAGCAGAATTGGTGAGCAGTACGCAAATTTATTTAAAAATGAAAGGGAAAAATGTTCATTCAGCTTCAATAGAAGAAGTATTAAATCAAGGTAATGTAATTGTAAATAAACCAGGTCATATGAAATCATGTATTGGTTGTAGATTTGTTAATAATTGCCCTTCTACTATAGAAATGTTATCTTGTATAAAATTAAACGGAGATCCCATAGGCGTAGTAAGTCTTACCTCATTCTCGCTGGAAGGACATAATATGATTGAAGAAAATATTCGTATTTACATGGATATATTAGAAAATATATCCAGCCTTATCTCAATGTTTGCACTCAATGAAAATTCAAAGAAACATACTCATATATTGCGTAAGGTAATTGATGAACTTATTGAAGATGTACCAAACGATTGCCTTATTGTTGATAAAAAAGGTTTCTTTACACATTGCAATAAAGGAATTCAATATCTATTTTCCTATTGTGACTTCTATACCCAAACTATAGATCTTATGTTTCCTAAAGATATTTCAAATTGGATAATTCACTCCATAAACCCAAGTAAAAAATACTGTATTTTTGAAGGATTTCAAGGAACTATATACTCAACACCTTTGAAAATGGAAGGAGAAATAGTAGGATATATATTGAAACTGGAAAAAGATAAGAAAATATTAAGTAGCTCCTTACAACAAGATTATTTAGGGTACATTATTTCTAATAATAGAAAAATGAATACTATCAAAGAAATGATCAAAAGAATAGCTAATTCCTCATCTTCAGTTTTAATAACAGGATGTACAGGTACTGGAAAAGAAATGGTTGCAAAAGCTATCCATAACATAAGTAACAGATCTAATCATCCTTTTGTCCCAATAAACTGTGCTAATATACCTGAATCGCTCTTTGAAAGTGAGCTTTTCGGATACGAAGAAGGAGCATTCACTGGTGCCAGAAAAGGTGGTAAATTAGGTATATTTGAAATGGCTAATGGTGGTACTATCTTTTTGGATGAAATAGGTGAACTTCCTCAGCATTTACAAGCTAAGCTACTTAGAGTACTTCAAGAAAATACTATACAAAGATTGGGCAGCATCGTGTCAATTCCAATTAATACCAGAGTAATAGCAGCAACTAATCAAAATTTAGAATCATTAATAGATCAAGATAAATTTAGAAACGATTTGTTTTATAGATTAAACGTAATACCAATACATTTACCCCCATTAAATGAAAGGTTGGATGATATAGAGATACTGACATCACATTTTATAGATAAATATAATAAAAAATTAAATAAGAATATTAATGATATGTTTAGTGTAATCTAAAAGTGTAACAAAGCGCAGTCAAAAAGTGTAACGGTCTGCGATGCAAAAAGTCCATTGTAACACCCTTCAATTTAAGTTATCCTTTAGTTTGTCTGACGAACTGAAGGAGGAACAGAAAGGATGCTATCAATGGACGATATAAAGTATATCAGAAGAATGCATGATGTGGAAGGGTGTTCAATCCGTGAAATCATGCGACGCTCCGGTTACCATTACGAAACCGTTAAGAAATACTTGGATATGGAGGATTTCAATAATCCACCACTACCACCCAAAGAAGTTCCATCCCTGCTTGATCCACTTAAGCCAATTATTGATGAATGGCTTGAGAGTGATCAAAAAGCACCGCGTAAACAGCGCCATACTGCAAAACGCGTTTATGAGCGTTTGCTAGATGAATATCCAGACCAGGTTGAAGTAAAGCTCAGGACCGTTCAATATTATGTATCAAAGAAGAAGAAGGAGCTATATACGGAAAAATCTAAGGGGTACATCCCTCTGGAACACCCTGCTGGTGAGGCTCAGGTAGATTTCTGCCAGTTCTTCTACTACGATAACTCCAATACTTTAAAAGAAGGACGAAAGCTGACGGTTTCCTTTCCGCAAAGTAACGGAGCATATTGCCAAGCATTCCGTGGTGAGAATCAGGAATGTCTGCTGCAAGGGTTAAAAAACATTATGAAGCATATGAACAAGGTTCCATTCCGTATGGTCTTTGATAATCTGTCAGCAGCTGTTGCCCATATCGGCAGCGGTAAGGATCGAATCCTGACCGAAGGCTTCAAGCGGTTTGTTGAACACTACGGTATTGAGCCGGTTTTCTGCAATACCTCTGCCGGCTGGGAAAAGGGCAATGTCGAAAACAAAGTAGGTTATGAACGCAGGAATATGTTTGTCCCGGTTCCCACAATACTGGACTTTGACCAGTTCAACAGGAAGCTCCTTGAATGCTGTGAAAAGGATATGCAGCGGGAGCACTACCGCAAGGGGCAGTTAATTGCAGACCTATTCGAAGCAGACAGGCAAGCCATGCTGCCTTTGAATCCGGTTGATTTTAAAGTATCCAGATTCCAAACTGCAAAGGCTGATAAATATGGAAAGGTAATGTTTGAAACCAATCTGTATTCATCATCACCGAAGCTGGCACAAGAACATGTCTACCTAGAAATCACAAGTGACACTGTCACAATAATGGATATTAAGTACAATCCTGTTGTCACCCATTGCAGACTATATGATAAGGATGGGGAGTCAATGGACTGGCTTCCATATATATCATTAATGGCTAAACGACCAAATGCACTTAAGTACACAGGTTTTTACCATGAGCTGCCTGAGATATGGCAGAACTACCTAGCAGATCTGCCACCGGAGAAGAAACGGGAAGCTCTCTTAACTCTGAATACAATGCTTCAGAAGCATGATATTGCAGCTGCAGCAGATGCACTCGAAGTCGCACTGGATAGTGGAGTCAAAGACTCCGATAGCATCCTGGCAAGCTACTACCGGCTGACAAACAAGGTGCAACAGATGCAACCGATGCAATTCACAAATCCCTACATAAAGGTACCATCCTTCAAAACAGATAATTCAAGATATGACAGTCTGTTTAACAAGGAGGTGAACCGATGAAAGAACAACTGCTTGAATGCTGTAAACAACTAAGGCTCAGTGCAACATTTGCGGAAAATGCAGTGAGTGCAACCGGTGCAACGAATCAGGAATATATGCTTGAGGTCCTAAAAGCCGAAATCATATACCGGAACACCAAACGCCGGAACCTTTACTTAAAGAAAGCCGGTTTTGATAATGTTAAAACCTTTAATGGCTATGATTTCGAAGACATAACGCTACCTTCAGGAATAACTATTGATTTATTGAAACAGGCTGAATTCCTGTCACGTCAGGAGAACCTAATCCTCTATGGCAGAAACGGAGCCGGCAAAAGTCACATGGCAACTGCAATCGGCGTAGAGGCCTGTATGCAAGGTAAACATGTTCGTTTCTACAAAACCGCTACACTGGTCAATGAGCTAGTAGTAGCAAAAGCCAATGGCTTGCTGGTACAGCTGTTGAAAAAGCTCAGCAAACTTGACCTTTTAATCTGTGACGAATGGGGCTAC
>JAKPKS010000151.1 GCA_029553585.1 Candidatus Atribacteria bacterium
AATGCCAAGAGAGGCAAGGGATGAGGATTCAGCAATATTTCGATATATGTGCAAGGTCTTATCCTGAGGATTATAATAATTGAGCATCTGTTTGGCAGTCGGTAGTATTGGTATATCTATCTTATAAAAAGAGAGCAATTCACGGGTGGCTTCTATTCCATTTATACCTTTTTTATTCGGTATGTCCAGATAGTAATCAAAAACCTGTTTCAGACGCCACTGGGCAAACCATCCTAAAAGGGCAGGTACAATGAGCAATAAATAGATCGGTTTTAAGGTAAACATTAAAAGCCTCCCTCCCCTGCCTCAGTTACTTTTTCTGATATCGCTTATAAAAAAAGGTGATGAAAACTGCAACAATCAAGCCGGTATACAGAAAGGATAGCATAGGATTGCCCATATCGCTTCCCTTCCAGATGCCATGTACAGTTCCCAGCAGAAAGGCAGGGTACATCAAGGCATGTATATATTTCCAGGATTTGGTTATTTTCTTATTGAGCAGAGCAGCAATAACGGCGATATAGATCAGGTATAAAGCCAGGGGACCTCCATTTTTAAAAAAGGTTTGCCAGGAACTAAAATCAGGAATGAATATTTCTGTCGTACCAAAGTCGAGTGCCATAAAAACAGGATGCAGACTGATTAATAATAAACCAATAAAGGCAAAAAAGTGGTGTATTTTCAGGAAATAAACCCCAAATAATTTTTTACTCTCCTTTACCAGTAAAGTTAACATTATGGCTATAAAAAGGGAGACTACCGCGGTTAAGCCGGTAATACGACGGAAAAAGTGTAGAACATCTTTGAAACTATCTATAAAAAAAATGGTAATAGGAATGAGATAAAGAATTGCAAAAAGAAGATAGAAAAGAGAACGATTGACAGACCATCTTTTACTCTGCTTTTCATTGGCTGACATAATATGCTCCTTTCCCAACCTTTAATTTTTTTAAACTAAATTCTTTTAAGGCTCTTTGCTGCGCCCTCTCCAGCTAAATAGCCGGTGCTCCAGCACTCCTGCAGATTATACCCTCCTGAGGGACCATCCAGATCTAGAATTTCTCCGGCGAAATAGAGGTTTTTTATTTTACGGGAAGCCATAGTATCCGGATTTACCTCTTTTAAGGAAACTCCCCCTGAGGTAATCACTGCCCAGGAAAATCCCAGCAACCTGATCGGCGTCAATTCTAATTCTTTTAAGAGGTGTACCAGCTGCCTTCTTTCTGGTTTGGTAATATAGTCGACCTTCTTCTCGCCTTCGATACCGGATAATTTAACTATTACCGGTATTAAAGAGGCGGGCAGCAATTTGGCTAATGAATTTTTAAGCATTCTGCCTCTAAAATCCTGAAAATCCCTCTGTATTCGTTCTTCTAACTGCTTAAACTCGAGTGCTGGTTTTAAATCCAGCAACAGTTTAACCTTTCCTTTTCTTAAGTGATTATCGATACTTTTGCTCATATCCATCACAATTGGCCCGCTTATTCCAAAATGGGTGAATAATAATTCACCAAAACGTTCATCACATTTCCTCCCGTTCTGATACAGTTGCAGGGAAACATTCTTTAAGGTTAAGCCCTGGGCTTCCTGCACCCATCCTTCAGAGGTCTCTACCGGGTTTAAGGCCGGGGTGGGTTCTATTATCGTATGTCCTAAATTTTCAGCCCAGCTATAGCCATCACCACTGGAACCGGTCTGGGGATATGATTTACCGCCTGTGCAGATGATTACTTTTTGAGCAGATACCACTCCCCCACTAAACCTTATTTTAAATTGCTCTGTTCCTTCCTGAACGAGGTTAATATCAATAACCCTGCTACCGGTCAAAATCATGACTCTTCCCTCCTGTAGGTATCCGAGCAATATTTGTACAATATTCTCGGCATCACCCTCTCTGGGGAAAACGCGGTTACCCCGCTCCACCTGCCAGTTTAATCCACGGGATTGGAAAAAATTCAAGGTATCCCTTACCCCAAAGCGTTCCAGTGCTCCATATAAGAAACGGCCATTTTTACCAAATTTTTCCGCAAACTTAACTCTGTCAAATTCATAATGGGTAAGATTGCAACGTCCCTTGCCGGTAATCAATAGTTTCTTTCCCAGAGAATCATTCTTTTCCAGCAGAATTACCTTAGCCCCTAATTCGGCTGCTCTCCCGGCTGCCATCATCCCGGCAGGACCTCCTCCCAGTACTGCAACTTCAAAGTGATTGTTTGCTTTATTATCTTTCTTCTGTTGAACGGAAGATTTCCTCATTCAGATATAATTAATCCTTTTCGCAAATGTCATAATGTCATATATCACAATATTATCATTTATTATTAATGAATTATAGGGTTAGCTGGCAGGTCTGGCTCTCTTTTAACTGCGGAATAAAACATTTTCTTGCTGAAACATCCTGGTGGCAGCTCTGAGTGCCAGTAAAGCCAGTAATAGATTGCTGACTACCGTATTAAACAGATGGGTTTTATCGATAGTCCCAATTAATAACTCCTTAAAGACAAAGCTATTGTTCAAAATAGGGATTAAAAATAATGGTTTGGCTAATTCTATGCCCTGGCTCAAAGATATCATAGCTAAAAAAATGGCAATCATATAAATAGGAGTAATGTAGGTAGAGGCCTCCCTGTTGTTACGGGCAAATATCCCAATAAGTATGAGAATTGAACTGGCTAATCCCACCAGTGGAATCAAAGTAAGCAAAAATAGAAAAAATATTGTAGTTGAGAAATGTAGCCCTGCCAGGAAAGTTTCACCCAGTAGAAGGGCAGGGACTAAAAGTGCAATACTGAGTCCTGTCAGCCCCAAAAACATACTTACAGCAGAGATAGTCATAACCGAAAAATATTTTCCTAAAACAATCTCCAACCGGCTGAGCTGACTGACCAGCAGAGTTGCCATAGTACCCCGTTCTTTCTCCCCGGCGGTAATGTCAACTGCGGAATGCATAGCTCCCACAAAGATAAGTATAATTATAAAATGAGGCAGGATGGACCCTAACAGAAAACCCACCTTTTTCTCCTGTGGGGCTAAATCCAGCCATTGCTCCTGGAAAGGCTCCAGAAAATCACTCTCAAGACCGATTTTGTTTAACCTCACCCGTATTAAACCCTCCCGATAATGTTCCAGAAGAGCCAATACCCTCTTTCTGGCTGTCTGGGAACGTTGGGCGGTAGAATCATATTCAATAATAATAGGTTTAGGGGTGGTTTTACTTTCGCCGGTATAATTTTCCTCCACCATGTCAGGAATCTGAATAGTCAGATGGATACTACCTTCCATCAGCTCATGTTCCGGATTTGCCTCAGACTCAGAAGAGATTATTTCAATATCCTTATCTTGCTTTAATAAGGTAACCAGCTGTGTTGCGTTCGCTTCCCCTATGATATTGATAGCTGAGGGCTGGGCCTCTGAGTTTTTCTGCCCTAATACTGAAAAATAACCAATAACCAGGAAAAGGAGAGGATAGAAAATAAGTGGTATTACAATCATACTGATCAGGGTTCTGCGGTCTCGAATGGCACCCTGTATTTCTTTCAGGTATATCAAACGAATATTATTCCAGTTCATAATTTATCCTCTACTTTCACCGGCACCAGTTTGAAAAATATTTCTTCTAAATCATTTTCCTGGAACTTTTGCTGTAAATCTGCCAGACTGCCTGTAGAGAGAATTTTTCCTTCGTGAATAATGGCAATCTGGTCACATAATTTCTCTGCTTCCCGCATCTGATGGGTAGAAAAGATAATACATTTTCCCTGGTTCTTAAATTCTTTAATATAATCCAGAACTATCCGGGCAGTGATAACATCCAGCCCCACGGTAGGCTCATCAAAGATTAAGACCCGAGGATTGTGAATAAGCGCTCTGGCTATGGATAATTTCTGTTTCATACCGGTGGAAAGTTTATCTACCCTGAGCTCCTGGAAACTTTCCATTCCCAGAATATGAAATATCTCCTTCATTCTGCTACTGATTTCCTCATCAGGCAGATTATTGATCCGGCCGAAAAATAGAATGGTCTCCCGTGGTGTGAAGCGGTCATACAGTCCTGTTTCGCCGGAAAGAAAGCCGATGCTCTGCCTTACCTGATGCGCCTCTTTCACCACATCAAAACCGTTGACTAATACCTCACCAGCGGTAGGTTGCAGTATGGTAGCCAAGATACGCAGAGTAGTGGTTTTACCTGCGCCATTGGGCCCTAATAAGCCAAATATCTGACCTTTCCGGCAATGGAATTCGATACCATTAACTGCCTCAATTTTTCCCCGTTTCTTATCAAAAAACACCTTTTTTAGATGGCTAACCCTGATCACAATCTCAGACCTTTCTTTAATGGTAGTAATTTATTTGAGAATAATTTTCCCTGGTCCTTTTTTTAAAGCTTGTAACTGATAGTTCTTAAAAATTTTTTTCTTTTTTCCACATCTTCCTCTTTTTCCACTCCCTGTGGCACAGCACCATCAATAACACCCAGTATGCCTCGCCCCTGCTCTGTTTCTGATACAATAACCTCCACTGGATTGGCAGTGGCACAGAAGATACGGCAGACCTCAGGGCATTGTTTCACTGCATTTAGAACATTTATGGGAAAGGCATTCTCCATGATAATTAAAAAGGTATGGCCTGCCCCTATCTCCTGTATATTGGAAATCGCTATTCTTTTCAGCTTTTCATCATTTCCTTCAGCCCTGACCAGGCAGGGACCGGAAGCTTCATTGAAAGCCAATCCGAATTTAATCCCCGGTACAGAGGAAACCATTATTTCATAGAGGTCTTCTGCTGTTTTGATAAAATGAGATTGCCCCAGAATAATATTTGCTTCCTCCGGGTAATCCAACTTGATTGTCTTAATCTCCATTTTTGTTCTCCTTTTATTGTATTACTTTTTAACAGCTTTATTTTTTATATTTTGTCTTTATTCTACACAGAAATAAAACCAAGTTCTACCTTTATTTGTAAATTAGCTGTTTCTTTCTGGCTCGTGGTTTTGCAAAGGCTGGTCTGACCCTGATTTTCACAAATAATTTTCAACTATTTCCAGAGAAAAGGTACAAATCTAACACATTTCTGTTATAATTTTTATAGAAA
>JAKPKS010000177.1 GCA_029553585.1 Candidatus Atribacteria bacterium
GTAGATTTGGGTGGAGAAAATGGCATCAGGGCGGCTTTGATTGACCTATCCTACAACATTGTCCGCGAAAAAAGCAGCACCAAAAGGGAAACTTACCACCATAATAGTACAAATTTTAAAAACCAACTGAATTCCTTTCTATCCGATTTTTTGTCAGAACTGAATATCCCCAAAGAGAAGATACTGCAAATCTGTATTGGGGTTCCGGGGATTATAGATTATAAAGCAAAGAGAGTAACAGCAGCTCCTTATCTGAATTGGGAAATATCTCTGGATGATTTAAATATCAGCAAATTAGGCATTCCCTTTATTTTAGAAAACGATGTAAACCTCATGGCTCTGGGGGAGAAGTTTAAGGGTATAGCCCAGAATTTCAATAACTTTGTCTTTGTGGGGGAAAGGACCGGTATAGGTGCCGGTATTATCATCAATGGCAAAATCTACCAGGGTACCAATAATGCCGCCGGTGAGATTGGACATCTCTTTATAGACCCTAAATACGCCCCTGAAAATCCTAAAGACTATGGCTGTTTGGAGAGATTAGCCAGTTACAAGGTGATTACCGAAAAAGCCAAAGAGAGATTGGGTAAAGAGCTTAGAATTATGGAAATATTTAAACTGGCCGCTGAGGGTAATGAAATTGTCGAGAAGATCGTGCGGGAAGCCCTAATCTACTTAGCCTATGGTATTGCCAACATTTCTTCTGTCTTAGACCCAGAGTCAATTATCATTGGCGGTGGTATTTCCATTCTTCCCACCAGTTTTTTATCAGAAATCAGAAACACGCTCCAGAAGATCATTCCCTTTGTTCCCAGAATCGAATTTTCTGCCTTGGGTGAAGATGGAGTACTTATCGGAGCAGCTGTACAGGTCTTTGAACCTTTAAAGAAGAGGGGTTTATCGCTTATTAATTAATAAGCCAATAAGCTCAAAAAAGAAATATTATTTTCTTAATTTTTATTGACCATATCAAAATCGTATTAAAACAATGCCATAACACTACTCCATAGTTTTGAACTAGAAATCGAATCCCGATGCAAGTACTGGCCCTAAAAGCAATTAAGTTCACAGAATTGAATCAATGCCTGATGGAGTTAGAAAAATAAAAAAGGTGGTGATGTTCACAAAATAAATCTGTTGTTTTTATTTGTTTCCCGCATATTTAACTACCGTTAATTAGTTAATCAGTCAATCAGTTAATTAAAAATTAAGGAGGTTTTTTACTATGAGTAAGTATTTCAAATCTTTTCTACTCACCTTACTAGTGCTGAGTTTTATTCTGGTCAGTATCTCCGCATCTTTTGCTGCCAAAAATGTAGCGGTTTTACTGCCTGGAGCTGTAGAGTTCTTCAGTGTTGAACGTATTGGAATTGACAAAGCTGGCAAAGAATTTGACTTGAACATAACCTATGCTGATGCAGAATGGGATGCCGGAAAACAGCTTTCCCAGGTGGAAAACTTTATTCTGAAAAAAGTTGATGCTATCATGCTCTGCGCTGCCGATAATATTGCCTTATTGCCAGCTGTAAAACTCTGTAATGATGCCAAAATTCCTCTGATCACCTTTACCAATAGTTTAGGCACCGATCCTTTTGGCAAATATGAGGGGGTTGTCTCCTTCATTGGCCGCTCTGAGATTGGAGCAGGGATTATTCAGGCCGAAATGGCTGAACAGCTGTTAGGTGATAAACCGGCTAATATTGTTCTCATCGAAGGTCAGCCCGGTACTGCTCCTCAAAGATTGAGATCAGAAGGATTCTTCCAGGTTGCTGACAAACATCCCAATTGGACCATAGTGGAAAAAAGACCTATCGAAGGGTGGACTAAGGAAGGGGCATTAGCCTTTATGGAAGCATTCCTGCAGAGTGGTAAGAAAGTTGACTTAGTAAGCTGTCAGTGGTGGAGTGGCGCTATTGCTGCCGCTATGGCTTTAAAGAATGCCGGCATCACCGGTGTCTATGTGACCGGCCTGGAATATGCCAAAGAACTGGTACCCTATATCCAGGATGGAGAGGTAACTGCCAGTACTTATTTCTCAGTGGTAGATGAGGGCTACAAGGCAGTGGAAGCAACCGCCAAATACTTAAAAGGAGAAGAAGTTCCGGCATTTGTGGAAATTAAACACATCATTGTAACCAAAGACAATGTGGACGACTTTGAACCTGAGATGTAAGATAATTTAACGTTAGTTTAAGTACAGTACAATAGCACATGGTTTTAGCTTAAACTAAACACTTGAACTAAAAACGGAGGGGGCAATTCACTTTTCTTAACTTTGTGCAGTCAGGATATCTTAAAAATATCTAAGGGGAATTAGCATAATAGATGAAAATAAAATGGTTCGGCAGCCAGATAGTTTTAAATAAGGTAGAACATAGTCTTTTAACGGGAAATGATTTCCTGAAAAGAAAATTGGCTTTAGCCAAAGAGGCACTTGCTCTGGATACCTTGCTCATTTGGCCTGACCGGGATAAAAAAAATCTGGAATTAACACAAAAAATATGTTCTGATTTTCAAATAAAAACCTATCTCTGGTATCCCCTGTTAGCCGATATTGCTCTTTTTAAAATCAGACCTGAAGAGGCAGTTGAGACCTTTGAAGGGCAGCGAGGGTATGGCAAACACGGTCGCTGGCCTCAATTGGGGCAGGGAGAGGAAGATTTTCTCTTTCTTTGCCCGAACAATGAACAAGCACTGGATAAAATCTTTCAGCACTTTGAGAACCAGCTAAAAATAGATGATTATGACGGGGTTTTTTTAGACCGAATTCGCTTTCCCTCACCGGGCAATGGCTTAGAGTCCCTCTATACCTGTTTCTGTCCCTGGTGTCAGCGGAAGTTCTCAGACTATTATCAGGAAGACCTTAATAGATATCGCCCTTTAGTCAAAGATTTTTTCCAGCAATTACGTGTTGTGGAATTGAGTGATTTAGCATATTACCGTTCCCTTTCAGATATTTTAAGACCTGGCCATCTACAGAGATTTTTTGATTTTCGCGCACAAAGCATCTTTCAGCTCACCAGAAGGTTTGCTGAGGAAGCAAAAAAGAGAAATAAGACAGTTGGTTTAGATTTATTTGCCCCCTCCCTTTCTTCTTTAGTAGCCCAGGATTATCGGGAACTCGCCACAATAAGTGATTGGTTAAAGCCTATGGTCTATTGCCATACAGCTTCACCAGCCGGGCTTCCGTTAGAGTATGGCTGTTTATTACAAGGGCTTTTAGCTTTCAATCCTGGCTTGAATGAAAAGCAGCTCATCAGTGAGGCAAGCCGCATAGTAAAGGCAGAATTACCCTGCAGCCTTTCTGCTCTCCTGAAGGAAGGTGTTCCTGAAGATATTATTATTCAGGAGGCAGAAAGATTAAAAGATTTCAATCTGACGGAAAACGAAAACCGGAAGATTTATATAGGGCTGGAAGCAGTGCAGGCAGGTGAATTAGCCCACATTGATGGCCCTGTCTTAAAAAAATATTTAAGCGCAGTTTCAGAAACTGACTTAGATGGTATCCTTTTATCTTGGAATTTACTGAAGATTCCTGACCAAAATTTAAGAGTGGTAGGTGATCTCTTATAAATACAATCCATACCAATACAGTCCTGGCACAGGAACAGAATAATTCTAACCCCCTTTTGAGGGTAGTAAAATTAAAAAAATCTTTTCCCGGAGTGATTGCCCTTGATGAAATAGATTTAGATATAGCTGAAGGCGAAATACATGCCCTGGTAGGGGAAAATGGAGCAGGTAAATCTACCCTGATAAAATTGGTGGTAGGTGCCTATCAGCGGGATTCCGGAGAGATCTACTTTGACAATCAGCCGGTAGAGTTTGTCTCACCTGCCCAGGCCTTCCAGAGTGGATTGAGTGTTATTTATCAGGAGAATAGTCTTATTCCCCAGTTAACCGTCATTCAAAATATTTTTCTGGGAGTGGAATACTTTTCCAAACTGGGTTTCCTCGATGAAAGGAAAATTTACCAGCACTATCAGGAGATTACCAAACAGTTAGGATTTAACCTTCCTCCCCATGAAAAGGTAAAAAATTTAGGTGTAGCAGAACAAAAACTGGTAGAGATTTTAAAGGCACTAATCCATAAAGCCAAATTTATTATTATGGATGAACCGACTGCCTCTCTGTCTGAAAACGAGATAGAACACCTCTTTAAAATAATTTCCGAACTAAAAACGCAGCGGGTCAGTGTCCTGTACATCACCCATATTTTGAGAGAGGTATTTAAAATTGCCGATCGCATCACTGTATTGAGGGATGGCAAAAAGATTGACACAGTTTTAACCAAAGAGGTGGACCAGGATAAAGTCATTACCCTGATGGTGGGAGAGAGCCTCAAAAATGCCTATACCACTTCCCTTGCCTCTGCCCGAAAAGAGCAGAAAGAGGTCTTAAAAGTGGAAAACCTGATGAGAAAACCCAGGGTAAATGGCATCTCCTTTACCGCCAGCGCCGGTGAGGTGGTGGGTATTACCGGGCTGAGGGGTGCCGGTAAAACCGAATTATCCCGCCTTATTTTCGGGGCTGACCCGATGGGAAGCGGGGGAATCTTTGTGGAAGGAAAACCAGCTAAATTTAACTCGCCTTTAGGGGCAGTAGAGAGTGGTATTGCCCTGGTACCGGAAGATCGAAAAAAGGATTCCCTTATCCTGATGTTGGAATTATATAAAAATATTACTCTTCCTACCTTAAAGCAGTTTGCGGATAACGGGGTAATTTCTTCCCAAAAAGAATTTGCTGTGGTAAAAGAGGCAGTGGAAAAACTAGATATCAGGTCTGCCGGACTGAAACAGATTACT
>JAKPKS010000184.1 GCA_029553585.1 Candidatus Atribacteria bacterium
GAAAGGAATATTGGTCTATGCAGATGATTTTAATTTTGTTCATGAAACTGCAATTAATACTATAAAAGAGTTTGATTATTTTAAGAGATATTATTATGACTATATAGGGCTAGAAATGATAACATGAGAAAAGAGATTATCCTATCCAAAATAAGTGAAATTGAAGAAAGTCTTTCATTGATAGCAGAAAATATCCCAAAAGATTTTGAAGAATTTGAAAATTTAGGATTATTGAAGGATGGCATCTATAAAAGAATACAATATATGATTGAAAATATTCTTGATATTTGTGCAATAATTAATTCTGACTTAAAATTTACCTCCCCAGGAGAAGAAGATGACATTATCAACAATCTAGTCAAAAAAGAGATATTGTCACAATCTATGGGAAATAAAATCAAAGAGCTTAAAGAATTTAGAGATATTATAGTTCATAGATACGGGAAAATCGATGACAAATTATCCTTTGAATTGATACACGAAAATCTAGGTGATTTTAATAAAATTATAGAAAAAATAAAAACAATCCTTGACCGTTATTAATCAAGCAACTTCTTGATGCTCTTCTCATAAGGTGCCCTTAATACCCCTTTTTCAGTTATTATGCCTGAGATGTATTTGGCAGGTGTCACGTCAAATGCAGGATTAAAAACATCTATTCCTTCAGTTGCGATTCTTTTTCCGCCAATATGGGTGACCTCATCTTTGTCCCTTTCCTCGATAGGAATATCCTCGCCCGTTTTTGCCTTTGGATCAAATGTTGAAATGGGTGCTGCAACATAGAAAGGTATGTTATTCTCTTTTGCCAATACAGCCACCTGATATGTCCCAATCTTATTTGCAGTATCCCCATTTAGCGCTATTCTATCTGCGCCAACTACTACCTTTTGGATCAATCCCCTTCTCATTGAAATGCCTGCCATGCCGTCACATATCAATGTCACAGGTATGCCATCTTCTTTTAACTCCCATGTTGTGAGTCTAGCGCCTTGGAGAAGCGGTCTTGTCTCATCAGAGTAGACCCTAACTTTCTTTCCAGCTTCAACTGCGGCCCTAATTACACCAAGCGCTGTCCCATATTCAGAAGTTGCAAGTGCGCCTGCATTGCAGTGCGTAAGCACCCCATCTCCAGTAGAAATTAAGGGGTGTCCGTATTGCCCCATTTTCCTATTAATTTCTGCATCTTCCTCTCTTATCCTTTCCGCCTCTAAAATTAGCTCTTTTTTAATTTCCGGAATTGATTTATCTTTTATGGAATTAAAATGATTCATCATGCGCCTAACTGCCCACGTGAGATTTACCGCTGTGGGTCTAGCATTTTTTATTTTCTCCCCTTCCTCTATTGCCTTGAAGAATTCATCCTTATTGCTCCCCTTGTAACTTAATG
>JAKPKS010000201.1 GCA_029553585.1 Candidatus Atribacteria bacterium
AGACGAAAGACCTCTGATTTTTCAGGCCTGATACGCTGTTCCTCAGTAATAAGTTTAACATCACTTTGCATAATATCCTTTATCAATTCAAAGGTCTCTTTTATAGATATCTCATAGTTGGAACCAATATTCACTGTTTCGCCAATTGCTTTATCACATTGGGCTAATAAAATAAAACCCCGGCAAATATCTTCTACATAGTTGAAATCACGAGTTGGAAATGTATCTCCCAATTTAATTTCTTTTACACCACTCGCAATTTGAGTTATTATTGTCGGAATTACTGCTCTGGCAGATTGTCTGGGACCATAAGTATTAAAAGGACGCACAATAGTTAACGGAAGTTCAAAGGCATTATAAAAACTCATTGCAATTGCATCAGCCCCAATTTTACTGGCACTATAAGGTGATTGAGGTTGTAAAGGATGTTCTTCATCAATAGGGACATATTGTGCTGTACCATAAACCTCACTGGTGGAAGTAACTAAAATTCTTTTCACTCCATAATCTTTGGCTGCCTGGCAAATATTTAAAGTCCCCTTTACATTTGTCTCAATATAACTTTCCGGTGCAATATAAGAATACGGAATAGCTATTAAAGCAGCTAAATGAAAAATAACATCTATATCTTTGCTTATTTCTCTGCAAAAATCAGGGTCTCGGACATCTCCACATACAATTTCCAAACCTGAACTTGGTTTAATATCTTCCAACCAACCCCAATAATTGAAAGAATTGTATTGAGACAAAGCTCTTATCTTATATCCCTCTTTCAATAATGCTTCTGTAAGATGAGAGCCGATAAAACCATCAGCCCCGGTTACAAGAACTTTCATATTTTCCCTTTTCTTTATCCACGAATATTGTCCACAAATTTTCACAAATTATCACGAATTATTTATTTTATAATTGCTAAGTTTATAATATAATTCGCTATTAAAATAACTCAACCCTCTCAACCTTCTCAACCATCTCAACCCTTTCAACCTTCTATTCGTGTTAATTCGTGTAAACTTGTGGACTAAATTTGTGGACTGAATTAGTGGCCTGGGCTCTACTTAAAATGTTCTTTATAGATTTCCTGTGCCTTTTCATAATCACCAACTTGTCCAATATCCAGCCAATATTCCTGAATAGGATAATGAGAAATTGGTAAGCGCCTTTCAAGCATATCAATTATTAATTTATCCATCCCATACATTGTATTATCAGGTATTAAATTAAGTATTTCCGGTTTGAAAATATAAATTCCAGCAAGAATAGTGGTTTTAATATTGGGCTTTTCCTCTATTCCAGTAACAAAATCACCTTCAGTATGAATATTTCCAAACTGGAAAGGAGTATATATATCCTTAGTAGCAATAGTTAATAATGTCTCTTTACTGCAGGCAAATTCATAAAGTTTCCTATAAGACAACAAAGTAAGAATATCACCATTCATCACTAAAAATGGCTCATTATTTAATTGATTCTGCAGTAGTTTTACCGGACCAGCAGTTCCTAAGGGTTTTTCTTCTTTACTGATACTTAATTTGACTCCGTATTTACTACC
>JAKPKS010000230.1 GCA_029553585.1 Candidatus Atribacteria bacterium
AATGAGAAACTTTGGTTTTGGTTCTGGCACTGATTTGGCATAAATAGCACCCGAAAGGAACAAAAAAACCATAAAAAGAACAACAAATAAAACCATTGATGCTCTTTTTATGGTTGAAATAGTCAAAAAGGTTTTCTCTTCTGATTCTGGGTGCTGTTTCATTCCTGGCTCATATCTGGTATTTTTAATAGTCATCCACCTTTCTCCTTATCTGCTACAATGCGTTGAAATAATTTTTTCCAGCAATAGCCAGAAATAGTTTAGTTTAACATAGCTTATTTAAAACTTAACCTCCACACCCTTCCTGCTTTCTTCCTCTGCTTCAAAATAAGGTCTTCCTTTAAAGCCAAAGATGCTGGCAATAATAGAAGCCGGGGCTTTGGCAATTCCGATATTGTACTTCATAGCTGTATCATTATAAAATTGTCGTGAAAATCCGATTTTGTCTTCAGTCTCCTTGAGCTGTCCCTGCAAATCCAAAAAGCTGGTATTGGCTTTTAAATCAGGATAGCTTTCTGCTACCGCAAAGAGACGCCCTAACGCCCCTCCTAATTCTGTGTTGGCTTTTAACTTCTCATCAGGGGTTTGCGCAGACATATATCTGGTTCTAGCCTCAGTCACTGCCTCTAAGGTCCCTTTTTCGTGTTCTGCATATCCTTTGACCGTGTTCACCAGATTGGGTATCAGGTCAAACCTCCTCTTTAATTGAACATCTATCTGAGACCAGGCATTATCCACCCTTCCCCTTAAAGTAACAAAACCATTGTAAGTTACTAACGCCCACAAAGCTATTAATACTAAAAATATTACCGCAAAGTTCATATTATTCCTCCTTTTTCTACTGTTACTCCTTATATAAATCTATAAAAAATAGTAATAATGAAACCTGTTTATCAGAAAGCACCGGCTCCACCACCACCGCCGCCACCGCCACCGCCGCCTCCTCCGGAGGAGAATCCTCCACCTGAGCCTTTAGAGGGAGTTGAGGTGACAAAGGCACTCGCAAATGCCCGGTCAAAGGAGCGAAAAGTAGCCGCATTCAGCTGACCGCTCCCGCTGGTCATATGGTATAAGAGTGCTGAGTTACTCATAGTGATGTTTTGCTCAGCCAACACCGGTTTAAGTTTGGCAATCACCTTCTCAGCTACACCTAAAGTAATAGCATAGACTAAGTAGTGCTCCCAGACTACTAAAGATGGTATTTCGTAATCCTTAATATTACTGAAATGCAACAAAAATCGTTTAAAGGCAGTCCACTTCTCATATTTATTGACTCCATTTTGAGTCTTTTTTCTAATCACTGCCCCATAAACAACCAATCCGATACCGGTTAAAATCACTGTAAACAGTAATGGTATTAATACTAGCCCGTTTACTTTTAATAAAAACGCAATCGCTATTAAAATAAATACCACGATTAATTCCTGCAGAATTATCTTAAGGGCAGCCCTTAAAGCCGGCTTATCCTTATTGAAATAGTCAAATCTATCAAATTCTGATTTTACCATTTTCTGCCACCGCTGATACTGCTTAAGAAAGGATTCTTTAGTCCAGGATGATCGGGCAGTTGTTTTAGCATATTTTTCTATTTCTTTTAAAGAGACTGATTCACCATTACCTATAGTATAGAAGAGCCAGTCAATCAAGTTAATCTCGTGCTTTTTTAAGGAGGCAGTATCTTTGTTTACAATAATAAACCGATAATCCTTCTTTTTCATCCAGCCACTTTCTATCTCTTCAATTTTTAAATATTTCTTACGTGTTAAGTCCATTAAAGTGGCCATGATATCTCTGGGTGTGGTTCCCTGTAAGTTTATTAAGTAGCTCAATACCGCAGGAGTAATATCATCGGGCAGCTCTCGATAATAATCGTATTTTATTTCTGGTTTAAGTTCACGGTCATATTTAAAATAAAGCCGTATAGCTATGAAAATATTCAAAATAAGGATTACCGGGATTAGTGCCAGGCCAAAGACCATAAAGCTACTCTGTCGTTCAGCCTTTTTAGCCCAGTTCAATTCTTCCTTCATAATCTGGTCAAAGCGCTCCTGGTTAACCGTGCGGGTGGCAGATGGGACAAAGGAAGTGGGAAACAGGATTCTTGCCTCTACCATCTCACCGGCAGGGAAACCAGCTACCTGGTACAGTATAAAACCTTTCTCATCGATGGAGACCTCACCTTGTGCCGGACCATGACCAAAGACTTTTATGTTATCCACTGAGATAGTCTGGTTGGGGAAGAAGACTTCAATGGTAATTCTATCAATAGGTGAGGTATTGGTCTTATCAAAAAATTTCCAGTAGAATTCAGCAATATCATTATATTTAGTAATAACATTCTCCAGTTCATATTCCAGTAAAAAGATCTTGGTTTCATTGCTGGCTTGATCGTAGATTCGGAAGGAGACCATTTCACTTTCACTGGATTGGGTTATCTCTAAGGGTTTTCTCTGAGGAGAATACTCTGAAGCACGAAAATAATTCAATCCATCTGAACCCTTTAACCCAATATCACGGATGATGCCATTGAAGTTTCCTTTAAAACTATAGGTAAATAATTCCCTGACCTGCGCATTTCCGTTTTCCAGTATCAGTACCTGGGCCTCATAATCAGTTATGTGGAAACTGCGGCCTTCCTGGGCTGATATTGGACAATAAACCAACAAGAAAAATAAAAAAATATAAAAAATAAAGACAATTATTGCAAAACTTTTGCTTTTCAAAAATATCTCACTCTCATCCCTTCTTTAAAAAATAAAAATTATCAGAAGGATTATCAGGGTTGGGTATTTTCCTGTTAACTGTTCGTTAAACCCGACAAAACCCAACCCTGATCTTATGTTACAACTAACAAGGTCCGTATGGTGGCGGTTCTTTTCTCTCTTCTCCACCTGCTGGCTCACTCAAATACTTTTCGGGGTCTTCCTCAAAATCTACCTGACATCCTGGAGCACAGAAATAATACGTTTTACCCTTATATTCACTCTTGTACTTGCAGGTCTTTTCATCAATTTCCATCTTACAAACAGGATCAACTGCCATATCTCTCACCTCCTATCCCTTAATTCTTTAAGTTTTTTATTCTCTATATCTTCTATTCCAATCAGTCAAAATGTTCTTTACGGTATTTCTCTATCAGATTTAAAATATCTTCCTTACATTCACTGCATACAGTTCCCGCTTTGGTTTTTTCCTGAATTTCTAAAAAGGTCTTGGCACCATCCAACACTGCCTCTTCAATCTCTTTATCGGTTACATTCATACAATGGCAAACCACGCGAGTCTCTTCTTCTTTAACCTTATGCTGCAGCCCATTACGCTTATAATAATCGTTAATTGCTGCCTTAAGGGCTTTATCTCCCAATACTGAGCAATGGACCTTATGTACCGGTAATCCGCCCAGCTCCTTAGCTACATCCTTTGGTGAGATGTTATAGGCATCTTCCAAGGTCATCCCAATGACCATCTCTGATAGTATCGAGGTACTGGCAATGGCACTGGCACACCCATAGGTCTTCCATTTACAATCTGTGATAGTTCCCTTTTCCTTATCAACCTTTATCACTATCATCATCTCGTCCCCGCATTTCATATTACCTACTATTCCTTTACCATCATCCTGATAGGTTTCCTCATCCTCTAAGATATTACGGGGATTCATAAAATGCTCTTTTAACTTTTCAGAATAAACCCATTCTACCTTACTTCCTGTTTCACTCATTCTTTATTCCTCCTGCATCAACTGTGGACATACTTCTTATTCTTTTAATAATACCCGGCAATACCTCAATCATATAATCAATATCTTCTTCTGCCGTATCCCGGCCCATACTTATCCTGATGGAGCCATGGGCATATTCAATAGGGACACCAATGCCCAGGAGAACATGGGACGGATCCAGTGAACCAGAGGCACAGGCAGAACCGGTAGATACTGCTATCCCGGCCAGGTCAAGGTAAAGCAGAATTGCCTCACCTTCTGCCCCTGGAAAAGAGACATTTAAGGTATTAGCCAGGCAATCCTCGGGATGACCATTAAAATGAATGTGTTCAATTTTACTCTGTAATCCTTCTTTAAGCTTTTCTTTATAAGATAGCAATCTTTCATGCTCTGCTGTCATCTCAGCTTTGCGCAGCTCCACTGCTTTACCAAAACCTACTATGCCTAAAGTATTTTCAGTTCCTGCCCTGCGACCATTTTCCTGATGTCCTCCTCTTATCAAAGGGCAAAAAGGTGTATTTTTATGGATATAGAGAGCACCTATTCCCTTGGGCCCATATAGTTTATGGGCAGAAAGGGTTAAAAAGTCCACTCCCCAATCATTGACTTTAACCGGTATTTTACCCACCGCCTGTACCGCATCAGTATGTATTAAACTCTCATACCGATGGGCAAGCTGTGCAATTTTCTTAATATCCTGAATAGTGCCTATCTCATTATTGGCAGTCATGATGGATACCAATGCCGGACCCCTTTTGAGTTCCTCCTCCAGCTCGTCCATAATAATCTTGCCGTATCTGTCTACGTTAATATATTTTACCACTGTATTTCTCCCGGCTAAACATTTTACTGTTTCCATCACACAGGGGTGCTCAATAACTGAAGTAATAACCTTGTTAAATTTAATTGACTCAAAATAGCTGCATTGTTTGGAGGGACAGGCCAAGATAGAAAGGACTGTATTGTTAGCCTCTGAACCCGAACCGGTAAAAACAATCTCCTCAGGACTGGCACCAATAAATGAAGCTACCGCTTCTCTTGCCTCTACCATCATTACTTTAGCAGCCCGCCCAAACTGATGAAGACTGGAAGGATTGCCAAAGACATCCATGGCTTTGATTATTTCTTCTTTTACCATTGGATGTAGGGGGGTAGTGGCATTATTATCCAGATAAACTCTGCGTATAACCATCTCAATTATTCTCCTTAAGAACCACCTTGTTTCTTTTAAGTATTAATATTAAAGAGTCAACATTTTTATTTTTAACTTATCATCCGGTTGTTTGTCCGGTCTTTCAATCCCAGACTCCTTATATTAATCTTATATTATAATACATTTTTAATCATATACCATAATTTTATGGGCAAAATATTTCCGCATTCAGATTGTTTTCAAAATATTATAATTTCACTTTACACTCTATAATTAGTTATAGCTGATAATCTTTTTTGGGCTTATATGTGGAAGACAGTATTAATTGCCAAAACAGGTCCCTATGGCCCTTCCTGCCTCTAAAAGCTCATAGCCGGCAGGAACTAAACGAGGACCTGTGGCAACCTGTTCTAAAGGAAATTCTGTTAGGTGGTCTCCTGCCACACTAACCATTTGTCCATAATGCTTATCTTTTATTAAATCAACAGCCTTGGAACCTAAACGAGTAGCTAAAATACGGTCAAAGGGAGTTGGTGTTCCACCACGCTGCAGGTGTCCCATCACTACCGAACGGGTCTCCAATCCTAATAGTTTCTCTAGTTGGTTACCCAAAATAAGACTGATTCCCCCTAAACGTATTTGCTCAGCACTGTCTGGTACAATCCTTTTTATCGCAGCTTCTCCACCTGAAGGCATAGCTCCCTCTGCCACCACGATTATACTGAAAAGGCGGCCTTGTTCTCTTCTCTTATTAATACAGGCTACGATTTTTTCAAGATTATAAGGGATTTCGGGAATTAAAATTACATCTCCCCCGCCAGCTATACCGGCATAAAGGGCAATCCAGCCTGCTTTGCGTCCCATTACCTCTACTAGCATAATACGATGATGGGACTGTGCAGTGGTGTGAATACGGTCTATCCCCTCAGTAGCTATAGTAATTGCTGAGTCAAAACCAAAACTTATATCGGTACCCTTGACATCATTATCAATGGTTTTGGGCACTCCAACTAAGGGAACTCCCAATTGGTGCAGTTGATGTGAAATCCAGAGAGTACCATCACCCCCAACACAAACCAGGCCCTCAATTTTTAGCGCCTCGATGTTTTTCAATACATCAGCCGAGCGGTTCTCAAATCTTAGACTACTACCATCTTGCACGGCATAGTGAAAGGGATTGGCTTTATTGGTGGTTCCCAATATGGTACCACCTAAGGTCAGGATACCAGAAACATCATCAAAATTCAGCTCACGGTATTTATTGTGAATCAGCCCCTCATACCCATCTAAAATACCAATAACTTCCATACCATATTCCAGAATGGCTTTTTTGGTGACGGCTCGTATTACGGCATTAATTCCAGGACAGTCTCCTCCCCCGGTAAGAATAGCTAATCTTCTTTTTTTATTGCTAATCATAATTATCTATCTCATTCTTTTCTGAGGCTTATTATTAATAATTATACCATTAAATTCGTTTTTCGTTGTGATTCATGCGTCTTGCGGAAAAGAAAAGAGAATCTAATTTAAAAAATTATAAACTAAAAATTCCTTTTCTTTCGTTTTCTAACAGTATGAATATCTTAGCTATGGTTTATTATCCATCCCAATAAATCCTCTTCTTTGATTGTCCCATCTGCTAAACCCAGGCCCAGTTTAATTAGTCCATCATCGGTACACTTAATTTTTATACCATTAATCTCAAGAAAAGTTGACATAGTTAACAAGCCAATCCTCTTATTACCATCCATAAAAGGATGATTTCTGATGAGAAAAAAACATAACCTGGTTGCTTTAGCTTGAATAGACTTGTATACATCTTCTCCATTAAAGGTCTGAAATGGGACATTTAGAGCTGAATCTAACAAACCATAATCTCTAATGCCTTCACTCCCGCCTGTCTCCTGAATAAGAAGGTCATGCAACTTTATAACCTGAGATCTGATAAGTCTTTTCATCTGGATAAAGCCTCAAAGGCTTTATGATGCTTTACTAAAAACCTTTTGGCAACTTTTTCTACTTCCTCATCTATAACTGCCTCCCCTTTCTCTAACTGACTGTATTTCATCAGTACATAACGGGGTACATTGTTCTTTAAAATTACGGCAATACCATTTTTATCCACCATTCTGGCTACTTTGGAGAAATTTTGATTAGCTTCTGAAATAGAAACCAAATTATTAA
>JAKPKS010000259.1 GCA_029553585.1 Candidatus Atribacteria bacterium
GGGGGGCAATATCCAAAGAATAGGAGAGGGCTTTTCCTGGCTGGCTGATACCTTAGCAGAAATAACCGTTAAAATTGGCTGGAAAGAGGGGAGAGCCTATGATTTAGAGAAAATAAAACAGCTTTCAACCCGATTATTAAACGGAATTACACCAGAAGGTCTTGCCCTGGCAAAGCTACAGATTCCTGACTTAACCCGAAGTTATATTGATAGATTGATACAGGAAGGGTATAACAATGAACAATGCTTGCATGAATTATCTGAAAAACAACTAAGCCTGCTTCTGCCAGAACTGTTGGTTAGAAAGATAAAGCAGAAAATCAATTTAAATCCGGATTCAAAACAGGTGCAAAGCATGCATTCTGAATTTGCACTCAATACTAAGAATGTGAACCCGGGGTTACAACCTTGGGATGACCATAACCAGCAGCAAAAAGAACAAAAAGAATCAGACACTGTGATGACCATTAATCTGGATAGGCCTGACCATATTCTCTTTCTGGATGAAGAGATACCGGTAAATAAAACCAGTTTTGAGCTTTTACTTCTTTTAGCTAAAAATAAAGGGAGAGTGCTCTCCTATGAGGAGATTATTGATAATCTGTGGCCTCTCGATGAGGATGCCACCTACCATCGGCTCTGGTATCATTTAGCAAAATTACGTAAAAGTATGCTGGCAGTTATCCGAAAGCAGGAGGAAAACTGGCCTGAAATAACTGATAATTATCTGAAAAAAAGATTATTAAAGGTACTGCCAGGCAGGGGATTACTGCTTGATGCTGAGGTTCCGTTGAAATGGATGGAATAAAAACAATATATCGTTACCATATAAAGTATACTGTCAAATTCGTTGCGCGTATTGCGTCGAGCGTCATTCTGACGCGCATACCCGTATAATGTATACCTTAAATACAAATGAAGATAAAAAGATTGTGGGTATAAATGGATGTGATCGCCACGTCGCTGCGCTCCTCGCGATGACAGAGAGCTGGAAAAATGGTTCGAATGACTAAGATGGTGGTATAACTGCGTGCTTTAAAACAATCAACATTTTACAGGGTTCAATCAATTGGATTTTACATATTACGAAACTATTCAGAACTAAATACTTTTTCAAAAAACTATAAACTAAAAATTTTTTTAATACCTATTTTATTATAGGAATAGCTTGCCATTTTAAATGAATTATTGTATAACTACTCTGTATTATTTGAATTTAATACTATAAATAGGGTAGTTTGAAAAAGATGGAAACATTGATACATAGCATCAAGAATATTTCTTATATTACCGGCGAATTTAAAGACTCTGCCTTAGAGCAAAGCTTTTATTCCTATCTGCTGCAGGAAACTACCAGGTACTCCCGCCGTTATATTTTAGCTTTAGGTATTTTATTCCAGATATTTGTTTTGCCAGACTATCCCTTCTTTAAAGAAAGGGGGTTGCTTTATGTTATCTTCCTAATGGGGGTGCTATTTTTACTCATTTCGATTCTCTATTACCTACGTATACCTAATATGTCATCTTCCCTTTATCTTTTTTCTTCCATCTATGAAATAGTCGCTATACTTTTTTTCATAATACTATTCTTGTTATGTGAACATCAGGATATAGTAGTTCACCAGCAGGGGCTTATTGTATTTATATTTGTTATTTTTTTAATTCTCCCCAATCGCTTTATTAATAAGATAATTCTATCAACCTTCCTGACCGGCAGTTTTTTCTATATAGCTATCTCGAAAAAATTGATCTCTTCCTATATCCATTCCGGGAGCTTGATAATTTTTACCATAGTAGTGATATTTTTTTGCGCCTTCAGTGCCCGTTTTATCAATCGGCTACAGAGAATACAGTTCCAGGATTCCCTGGCATTGGAGAGGTTATCCACTACCGACACTCTGACTAAAGCTTATAATAGAAGGAAGTATGACCAGGACCTGGAGAAAGAGATATCCCGCTCCCAGAGGTACAAAATTATTTTTTCAGGAATCATATTTGACCTGGATAATTTCAAAGAGGTTAATGATAATTATGGGCATCTGATGGGGGATGAAGTACTAAAGAAAATTAGCTCACAGGTCAAAGAGGTAATAAGGGAAAATGATGAGCTTTACCGCTGGGGAGGAGAGGAGTTTATCATTATATTGCCCAATACAGACCAGGAATCAGCTACTGAATTAGCAAACCGTGTAAAAAGCTATCTTGAGAATACTGATTTTTCTCCTGTTCACAAGTTAACCTGTAGTTTTGGGGTTACTTCCTGGCAGGAAGAAGATAGTGTGGTAAGCTTTACCGATAGGCTGGACCATCTCTTATATTTAGCTAAAAAAAGAGGTAAAAACCGCATTGTTAGTCAGGAATCTTAATTCCCAAGTCCCTCTCTAACTCTGATATTTGTTCTTCGATATAGATTAGATTTTTTTTATGGAAACCAAAGTAAACCGGCATTCCTTTAGTCAGCCCTAATTCAAAAAAGCGGTTTATGGTGAGATAAGAGAGGTAATTTCGTTGTGTGTTACAGCACTGGATTTCCATGTAAATCTGGTTATTCTGTATATCTCCCACTTTACCTTGAAAAAGATAATCTGCCTTAATTGGCTTTAGTGAGATATAGATATTTTCGGGACGTATACCGATATAAGCCGGGTTAGCCAGGCCAAAAAAAGCCAATTCTTCGGGGTTTTCAATCCAAAAAATATTCTTCACCCCAATAAACTGAGCGGCAAAAACAGAACTGGGCTTCTGGAATATCTCATCCGGATAACCCTGTTGAACTATCTCACCTTCTCTGATAATAGCAACCCTTTCTGCCAGATAATTAGCTTCAATAAAATCATGAGTTACCATAACAATTGTAGTATGAAGAGTCTGGTGAATATTCTTCAGTTCTTCCTGAATGGTTGTCTTAATATTGGGATCCAGGGCAGACAGGGGCTCATCCAGCAGCAGTACGTCGGGGTTGCCGATTAAACCTCTGGCTAAAGATACTCTCTGTTGCTCTCCCCCGCTGAGATTAAGTGGCATGCGTTCCAGAATGTTCCCTATCTTTAATAATTTCACCAAATCCTTAAAATTCTTCTGGTATTTGGGATTATCCTTATCTTTTTTAAATCGTAAGCCATAACAGATATTATTCCTGACATTCATATGGGGAAAGAGATTGTAATCCTGATAACAGATAGAGATATTTCTATGTTCTGGTCTTAAATTGGTAATATCATGATTATTTACTATGATCTTGCCACTCTGAATAGGCACTAATCCGGCAATAGCTTCAATGATAACACTTTTACCGGCAGCAGTGGGGCCCAGCAGAATCAAAAACTCACCCTTTTTTATTTTTAGTTCCACATTTTTGATCTGAAATAACCCTAATTTGATATTAAGATTTTTAACGTAAATCATGCTTTTCCTTCCCTCCCAGAGATACCAGCCGTAAAGCTATAAAAATAATGATGCTGATGATTACTAAAATTATATTAGCCGGTACTGCATACTTCATTCCATAAGTGCTAAATCTTTCATAGATCAGGGTAGGAGCAATCATAGGATGGTAAGCGAGAATGATTACCGCCCCAAACTCACTTATTGCCCGAGCCCAGGTAACAATCATTCCACTCAAAATGCCTCTCCAGGAGAGAATAAAAGTAACCCCCAAAAAGGTCTGCATCTGGGTGGCTCCTAAACTGCGGGAAACATTTTCCATACGTACCGGTACCCATTTAAAGGCATCCCGGGCAGAATCAACCAGGAGAGGCATACTTACAAAAAGCATAGCTACGACAATACCCACTTCAGTTCCCAATGCCTCAATATTATTTTTTCTTAAAAATTGACCAAAGGGACTGCGGGGACTCAATACGGTAAGCAGGCAAATCCCTGCCACAGTATGAGGAATAACCATCGGTATATCGACCAGACTTTCGATTAAATTTTTTAGCTTAAATTCATGTCTGGCTAAATAATAAGCCAGAGGAATGCCTAAAAAGAAAGAGATTATGGTGGTAATAGAGGCACATTTGACACTGGTCCAGATACTGGCCATTACTTTTTTATCAACCAAGGTCATCTTTATTGTTTCCCAATCAGTCCAGTAGAAGGTATTAAGTATAGGATAAATATTAAAAAGGAGGATTAGAAATCCGGTTATAGCAGCCAATACATAAATAAACTCAAAACGTTTCCCCATATTTACCTTCCTCGTTTCATGCCAATAATCTACAGTCTTATAACTCTAAGAGAGTCCGAAGCCAATACAATATAATTTATGTTGATTATACTATAAAAACTTCGGACTCGGATTATCATTTACTCATATTACTTTACCCTGATTAAGCAGGTAAAGGGCTAATCTTATTTTACTAAATCAGCTAACTCAGCCGGAACTTTATCTCCACCACTGGCAGCCCTGACCTCTATAACCGGTTGACCTGATTCCTGA
>JAKPKS010000269.1 GCA_029553585.1 Candidatus Atribacteria bacterium
AGAATATGTTTTTTAAAATGAGTTTTTTATAAATGTTACTTTGGGTTCTACTGTAAATACTTTATACTGGCTAAAGAATTTATTACAAATACTTGATTTATGATTAATACTATGATAAATTTAGGGGGTATTAAAAATAACTACTTAAAATATTATCTCTTCGAGTTGTTTTGCCTAAAGAGCTATCCATGGCAGGCAACCGGCAGATGAAAAAATCTCAAGGGTATGGGTAGAAATGCCCATGCCTCCCATGTTTGGAAAGGAGGGAGATTAGACTGCACTTTTATATAACCACATAAATAACACCATTTTTTTATTAATTTACCCAAACCAAATTTCTACCTTTTGTAAAATAACAAATATTATTTAGCTATATTTATTTATAAACAGATAGTATGTAAGTAAGATGTTGAGGGGTAAATTAACTGATAGAGTATATAACGGATTACCAAGAAATTCTATTATTATTCGATATCGTCACAAGAACTTTGTATCCTGATCCTGAACGAAATAGTTATTACAATATTATATGTTAATAAAAAAATAAACTAAGAAAAATAGGAATATAGTAAGGAGCATA
Organism: Candidatus Atribacteria bacterium; assembly: GCA_029553585.1. Lineage (GTDB taxonomy): Bacteria > Atribacterota > Phoenicimicrobiia > Phoenicimicrobiales > Stramentimicrobiaceae > Stramentimicrobium. The sequence goes on from JAKPKS010000269.1 coordinate 581, forward strand.
TATGCCGGTAAAAATTGAAATAAATAACATACCATTGGAAGTAGAAAAAGGAACTACCATCCTGGATGCTGCTAAAAAGATAGGTGTGAAGATTCCCACTCTTTGCTATCTGGAAGGGCTTCAAAGTCCTGGCTCCTGCCGTCTGTGTGTGGTAGAAGTAGAAGGTGCCAATACCCTGCTTCCCTCCTGTATCACAGAAGTAGCTGAGGGTATGAGAATAAAGACCAATAGTAAGAGAGTAAGAAGCACCAGAAAGCTTTTGTTAGAGCTTCTTTTGAGCTCTCATCCCTGGGAATGCAATACCTGTGACAGGAATCAGGATTGTGAATTACAGACTTTGGTTGAAGAATACGGTCTCAGAGAGGCTAGATTCAAATCTGATAAGATAAAATTACCTTTAGATACCAGCACCCCTGGCATTATCAGAGACCCCAATAAATGTATCTTATGCCGTCGCTGTGTTACTGTCTGTCAGGAAGTACAGGCAGTGTCTACCCTGGGTCCCCGCTATCGTGGATTTAAAACTATTATAGGTCCAGGAAATTTTGATTCACTATCTGAAGCTGTTTGTGTGCAATGTGGACAATGTGTAGCTGTTTGCCCGGTAGGTGCCATCACGGAACATAATGATATTGATAAGGTCTGGGAAGCCCTGGAAGACCCTGCCAAATATGTTGTAGTGCAAACTGCCCCGGCTATCCGTGCAGCATTGGGTGAATGTTTTGACCTGCCAGCAGGCACTTTGGTCAAAGGACGAATGGTTACTGCCTTAAAAAGGTTA
>JAKPKS010000035.1 GCA_029553585.1 Candidatus Atribacteria bacterium
AAGGACCTCTTTTCCGTAAAGGCCATACCATCAAGGAAGAAGATATTGCTGAGTTAAAGAAGATTGGCAAGGAACACATCTTTGTGGGAGAACTTAAACCAGGGGAAATCCATGAAAATGAAGCAGCTCTTAGAATGTCTCAGGTTATTGCTGGTGAAAATATTTCCTTCGACGAACCGGTGGAAGGAAAAATCACTTTAAAAGCCGAACTCAGAGGATTATTTAAAGTGAAAAGCAGGCTGCTCTATAAAATTAATTCCCAGACCGATATAACTATAGCCAGCCTGCCTAACAATTATAAAGTCGAAAAAAATCAGGGTTTAGCCGGTGTGCGCATTGTACCACTTACTATACCGGAAAGTAGTATTCAAAAAGTCGAATCGTTCTCTGCACAGGAAGGGCCTGTTTTTCAGGTAAAAGCATATCAACCCTTAAAAGTGGGTATTATTACTACCGGCAATGAGGTGCAGAAAGGATTGGTTAAAGATGGGTTTGGACCGCTTTTAAAAAAGAAATTTTCTTATTTTAAAGGGGAAGTTCTGGAACAAATTTTCTGTATTGATGAGAAACAAAAGATTGTAGAGGCCATCAGATATTTTCTGGAAAAGAAAGTAGACCTTATTGCGTTAAGCGGAGGGATGTCGGTGGACCCTGATGACCTGACTCCAGGAGCAATCAAAGAGAGTGGAGCAAAGGTGGTTACCTACGGGGTCCCGGTACAGCCCGGCAATATGTTTCTACTCGCTTATTTTGAAAAAACTGCCCTGCTCGGTATACCTGGCGCCTCTCTATTTTATGAAAACACCATCCTGGATATCGTCTTACCCAGAATATTTGCCGGCGAAATTTTAACTAAAAAAGAATTTATTCTGATGGGGGAAGGAGGATTTTGCTCTACTTGTGCTTCCTGCCACTACCCTTGCTGCTATTTTGGGCGATAATAATATTATCCCATAAAAAAAGATTACTTAAGAATAAAAAAAGAGAACAAAAAAGGAAGGAATTGTAAAATTGGATTTTTATCAGAATATTAAAGAAAAATTTAGCGACTTGATTTCAGACCAATATCTCTGGTCTTCTCAGGTAGATGTAGTAAGGGTAAGACCACTTACCCCAAAGGAGACGATTGGCAACCCGGAAAGAGACGATTTCCCCTTACTAAAAGGGAAAGAGGTAATGGTGCAGGCAGATTTTAGAGGAAGCTTAGGACAAGCCTATACCGATAAGCCTGGCAATTTTAAGGGAACCTTGGAAGAGGTCTTTCAATTACCACTTACCGATAATTTTCAAAGAGCGATCTTCATTGCCAGCGTAAATGCGGTATTACGCTATTTAGGCTACATCTCTCAGACCATTCATTGCCGGGATAAAGAACCAGCCGATTGCGCCCGCCATTTTAAAGATTATATTAAAGAACAATTCGGAAATCCCAAGATAGGGTTTTTTGGTTTACAGCCAGCCATAGTAGAGGCGCTCGCTGGCACCTATCAGATCAGGGTAGCTGATTTGGATAAAGACATTATTGGTCAGAGAAAGAATGGTGTTCTGATTGAAGATGCCTCTCATACCAAGGATATAATCTCCTGGGCTGACCTTCTTTTAGCTACCGGCACCACAGTGGTCAATAATACCATAGGTTCTCTCTTAGGCAAAAAACCGGTTATTTTTTATGGGGTAACCATCAGTGGTGTGGCTTATCTCTTAAATTACCAGCAGTTTTGTTATTGCAGTCATTAAAAAAAGGAAAGTTGATAACAAAAAAATGATAAATAAAAAAATATTGATAGCTATTATGATAATATTTATGGTAGTGAGTTTACAACTCAATTATTTTGCGGCAAATACAGTTAATACAGTAAATAATATAGAAGATATGGCTCCAGACACAGCTACAACCATTTCTACTACCCCGCCCTTTCCCATTAAGATGGCAGTGGAATTTAATATTCATGCTGCCAGCGCTTATGTCAGTTTAGCAAAAGACTGGTTTAAAGAGAACGATATAGAGGTCATATCCTACGAAAGCTATATTACCGGAATGGCACTGGCAGCAGCTGTGGCCAGAGGGGATATTCAGGCTGCCTATATCTGCTTAATACCAGCTCTGGTTATGTCTGCCAATGCCAGAGTCCCGATACAGATAGTGGCCGGGACCCACAAA
>JAKPKS010000069.1 GCA_029553585.1 Candidatus Atribacteria bacterium
CTACTTTCATATTAATATTAGTGCCTTTTTAGCTGCGATAGTAGCTATGGGTTTGCGTTCTGCTGCCTATCAGGCACAGATATTCCGGGGCGCAATTCAATCCATCGGAGAAGACCAGATGAAGGCAGCCCGTTCCCTGGGAATGAGTACTATACAGGCAATCAGATACGTCATACTCCCCCAGGCCTTGAGACTTTCCATTCCTTCCTGGGCAAATGAGTATGCGGTGGTATTAAAGGACAGCTCTTTAGCCTATGCGGTAGGAGTAACAGAATTATTAAGACAAGGGCGATATATTGTAGCTCGCACCTTCGGTAATGCTTTGCTGGTTTATACTGTCTGTGCTTTAATCTATTTTATTCTAGTTTTTCTGGGTAATCAGCTTTTAAAATTCCTGGAAGAAAAATATAAAATTCCCGGCTATGCCATAAAAGAAAGCAGAGGCCAATCTGTCTTGGAAAGGATTTAAAATGGCTAAGGACAAGCATGGTTTGAACGAAAAAGTTATTCTAAAGGTAGAAAATTTATATAAGAGTTATGGTAGCTTATCGGTAATAAAGGGTATTTCTTTTCAGGTATACCAGGGGGAAACCACTGTTATTATTGGCTCTTCCGGTACCGGTAAGAGTACCCTGCTAACCTGTATTAATCAGATCACTCCACCTGATAAGGGCCGTGTCTGGCTGGAAGATATCGAGATTACCGATCCTCATATTGACATTAACATGATTCGTTCTTCTATTGGCATGGTTTTTCAGCATTTCAACCTTTTTACCCACCTCAGTGTTCTGGACAATGTGCGGTTAGGGCTGACTGTGGTGAAAAAAGTAGCTAAGGAAGAGGCTACCCTGATTGCCAAAGAAAAACTTAATCTGGTGGGATTGGCTGACAAACTGAATGCCTATCCGGCTGAATTATCGGGTGGACAGCAACAGCGTGTCTCCATTGCCCGGGCTCTGGCAATGAATCCTAAGCTTATTCTTTTTGATGAACCAACCTCTGCCCTTGACCCTGAATTAATCGGAGAGGTATTAAATGTAATGATTAAATTAGCCGAGAGCGGCATGACTATGGTAGTGGTATCTCATGAAATGGGCTTTGCCCGGGCGGTTGCTAACGATATTATCTTTATGGAAAATGGGGTTATTGTGGAAGAAGGGGAACCAGATATGATGTTTAATTTTCCCCAAAATCCCCGAACGCAAGAATTTTTACATAAAATCACTGAACTTTATGGAGGAAAAGAAGAGTGAATTTCCTGGAATTAGCCTGGAATATTTTACCTAAATTATTGGAAGGTACCCTGGTTACCATAGAGCTCACCATTATTGCCATTACTATGGGAGTCCTGCTCGGTATACCGGTAGCACTGGGAAGGGTGTATGGTAACAAGCCGGTCTATATAATTTGCACTTTTTTTGTGGAAATTATTCGGGGTACACCTTTGCTCACCCAGCTCTTTATTCTCTATTTTGGTCTGCCCTCTGTGGGTATTATGCTCTCACCATTTGTAGCGGCAATGCTCGGTATGGGTATCAATAGCGCTGCCTATCAGGCGGAATATTTCAGAGGGGCAATTCAGTCTGTAAAAAAGGAACAATTGATAGCAGCCTATTCTTTGGGAATGAAGCAGGTTCAGACTATCCGTCATATTGTCTTACCCCAGATGTTCCGAATCGTTATTCCTTCCTGGTCCAATGAACTCATCTATTTACTAAAATACTCTTCTATGGCTTATATGATACAGGCTCCGGAGATTATGTCTCAGGGACGATTAATCGCCTCCCGAAATTTCAGAACCTTTGAGGTCTTTATAGTTGTTGCTCTAATTTATCTTATTTTAGTGCTGGTAATTTCCAAAATTCTGGACCTGATGGAAAAGAAAGTTCATATTCCCGGTCTGTAAATTTTACTATATTTCTATATTTTCTATTGTTAAATTGGAGGTGAAAACAAGGGATAACTATTAAGAATTACAAAACGTTCGTTTACTTTAAATAATTTCAAAAATATTTCTTAAGGAGGAAATAAAAAAATGATAAAACAATCAATAAAAAAAGTATTCAACATCTTATTTGTTCTGATTACCTTGATGGCAGCCGGTATTCTGTCTGCCTCAGCTGCTCCCGCCAAATTAGTGGTAGGCACCTCAGCGGACTGGCCGCCCTTTGAATGGGTAGATGCCAATAACAATTTCGTGGGATTTGAAATGGA
>JAKPKS010000081.1 GCA_029553585.1 Candidatus Atribacteria bacterium
ACCGCCTGTATAAAATCCGTTATCATACGTTAATTGGAAAAATAAAATAATTGTATGAATGTAGGGGCGACCTGTGGTCGCCCGCTAACATAACAAACAGCCAGACGATATTATTATTAATAATACAATTGTGCATTGAAAACCCAACATTATTCGGGGGTAATCATGGTGGCGGGCGTTTAAAAAATGCCATAGAAAATACGATACCGGACAAATTCTGGTGTAACGAAAATTTTAAATACAATAATCAAATGTACAATTATATATATATTGTGTCATACGAAATTGAATGAAATTAATAAAATAACTGGTTCGGGGAAAAATGGCCAACAAAAATATAAATAAATTACCAACCAGAAAAAATATCAGGTTAAAAAACTATGATTATTCCAATGCCGGATATTTTTTCATCACCATATGTACCAAGAATAAACAAAATTATTTTTGGGAAAATATACCGACAAATATGGATAGCCAATTTCAAAACCCTATATTATCAGAATTTGGAAAACTGGTGGACAGAGAAATAAATACAATCAGCTCTATTTACGAAAATGTAGAAATTGATAAATATATTATTATGCCCAATCATTTACATATGATTATTGTGCTACATCAGATGAAACCTGCACATACAAAAACATCCGAACATAGATTCCCTACAAGCAACGATGGCGGGCGTTCAGAGAACGCCCCTACTGAATATGATGAATATTTACGAAATGTAATCAAAATAAACAATCAAAATGAAAATATACAAAATAAGCCTGCAATCAGCCGTATTGTAAAACAATTTAAAGGATCAATTTCTAAACAATTAGGGTTTTCATTGTGGCAAAAATCTTTTTTTGACCATATAATTAGAAATGAGCAGGAATATCAGAAAATCTGGAATTATATAGAGGAAAACCCCTTAAGATGGATTGATGACCAATATTACACCGGTTAAGTACTTTTAGGCAGCCACTTTAATTCAGCAACCTGAATTAAAAAGAGAGGAGGCGTATGATGAGATTAGACATTATACAGATTGAATTGTGAAATACAATATTATTACCTCCACCGATAAGGCCACTGTTGTGGCTGAATATCAGCCCGAATATAGTACCCGGCCTGAAAAATTTCAAAGTGAAGCCGAGCTGGAAAAGGAATTTATTGACCTCCTGTCCACACAGGGGTACCAATATATTAATCTTCCAGATGAGACTTCTTTGTGTGCCAATCTGCGCACACAGCTGGAACAGCTTAACGATTACTGTTTTTCTGATAAGGAATGGGAGCAATTTTTTAAGGAGTGTATTGCCAATGCCAGAGAGGGCATTGTAGAGAAGACCCGTAAAATTCAGGATGACTATATTCAGGTTCTGAAACGGGACGATGGCAGTACCAAAAACATTTATCTCCTCGATAAGAGGAGTATCCACAATAACCGCCTGCAGGTGACCAACCAATATGGAGAATCCGGCGGTATCCATAGTGCCCGCTATGATGTAACCATTCTGGTTAATGGATTCCCCCTGGTGTATGTGGAGCTAAAACGGCGAGGGGTAGCTATCAGGGAGGCATTTAACCAAATTAACCGTTACCAGAGAGACAGCTTCTGGGCATCTTCAGGATTGTATCAGTACGTGCAGATTTTTGTCATCTCAAACGGTACCCATACCAAATATTACAGTAATACTACTCGTGACGCTCATGTTAAAGAGCAAAAATTGAGCGAACGCCCTCGAAGCAAAAAGACCAGCAATATTTTCAAGTTTACCAGCTACTGGGCAGATGCAACCAATAAGGTTATTCCCGATCTGGTGGATTTTACCAGGACCTTTTTTGCCAAACACACCCTGCTTAATATTCTGGTAAAGTATTGTGTATTTACCTCTGAGGAGATGCTGCTGGTTATGCGGCCATATCAAATAGCAGCTACCGAGCGCATTTTAAACCACATAGTAATATCAAATAACTATAAAAAGATGGGAACCAGAGATGCGGGAGGGTATATCTGGCACACCACCGGCAGCGGAAAAACTCTGACCAGCTTCAAGGCCGCTCAACTGGCAACAACCTTGCCCTATATAGATAAAGTCCTCTTTGTGGTGGATAGGAAAGATCTGGACTACCAGACCATGAGGGAATATGATCGTTTTGAAAAAGGTGCAGCCAATGGCAACACCTCTACCAGAGTTTTAACCCGGCAGCTGGAGAATAAGAATGAGAAGGGTAATCCTCATGAATATAAGATAATCGTCACCACTATTCAGAAGCTGGACATCTTTATCCGCAAGAATAAGCAGCATGAGATTTATAAAAAACACATTGTGCTGATTTTTGATGAGTGCCATCGTTCCCAGTTTGGCTCTATGCACCAGGCTATCAAAAAGAATTTTAAAAATTATCATATTTTCGGGTTTACCGGTACACCCATATTTGCAGTAAATGCTATACCAGGTGGTAATCCGCTCTTGCGTACCAGTGAACAGGTTTTTGGAGATAAACTGCATACCTATACCATAGTAGATGCTATCAATGATGATAATGTGCTCCCTTTCAGGATAGATTTTATCAACACTCTGAAATTGCCTGAGCATATCAATGATAAAGAGGTGGTAGGAATTGATAAAGAAAGAGCCTTAGCTGATCCCAGACGGATAAATGAAGTGGTCTCTTATATTTTGGAGCATTTTGACCAGAAAACGAAGCGCAGCCATCCTTATACTCTTACTGCCGAATGGTATGAAAGGGTCATGGCAAGCTCCCAAAATATTATTGGTACATACCAAACCAGATGGGTGGCTGGTTTTAACTCTATCTTTACTGTAGCATCTATCCCGCTGGCAATGAAATATTATCAGGAATTCAAAAAACAGTGCCGGGAAAAGAATCGTAATTTAAAAATTGCAACTATCTTCAGCTTTAGTGCCAATGAAGAGGAGCCGGAAGGTCTGCTACCCGATGAGGATTTCAATGTGGAGAACCTGGACCAGAGTTATCGGGATTTTCTTGAGTCAGCTATCGAAGATTATAATGCTATGTACAGTACCAATTTTGATACCTCATCTGAAAAATTTCAGAATTATTATAAAGACCTTTCCCTCAGAGTAAAGAATCGCGAAGTAGATCTATTGATCGTGGTCAATATGTTTCTGACCGGTTTTGATGCCACCACTTTAAACACGCTCTGGGTGGATAAAAACTTAAGACAGCACGGACTGGTTCAGGCGTATTCGAGGACTAATCGAATCCTGAACAGTATCAAAACCTTCGGAAATATCATCTGTTTTCGTGATTTAAAGGAGGAGACAGATAAGGCTATTGCTCTTTTTGGAGATAAAGATGCTGGCGGGATTGTACTTTTAAAAGCCTATGATGATTATTATAATGGATACTATGAAAACGGAGAATACAAACCAGGTTACCGGGACCTTATTACTGACCTTACTACGCAATTTCCCTTAGGTCAACCTATCATTGGCGAGAAAACGAAAAAAAGTTTTATTCAGCTGTATGGCGCAATTTTAAGGATACAGAATATCCTTACCTCTTTTGATGAATTTGAAGGTAATGAAATTCTATCAGAGAGGGATTTTCAGGATTATCAGAGTATTTATATTGATCTTTATCAGGAATTCAGAAAGGGTGCCGATGCCGATAAAGAGGTTATCAATGATGATATTATCTTTGAGATTGAGCTTATTCTGCAGGTAGAAGTCAATATCGATTATATTCTTATGCTGGTAGCGAAATATCGGGATTCCGATTGTCAGGATAAAAATATTCTTGTCACTATCGATAAGGCTATCAATTCCAGTATAGTTCTACGCAGTAAAAAAGAACTTATTGAAGATTTTATCGGACAGGTAAATATCTCAACCATAGTCGATGAGGATTGGCGTAAATTTTTGCACCGGCGCAAGGAAGAAGATCTCACAACTATCATAAAAGAGGAAAAATTAAAAGAACAGCAAACCAGACGTTTAATAGATAACGCCTTTCGTGATGGTACTCTGAAAACAACCGGTACAGCAATTGATAGGATTATGCCGGCCGCTTCACGCTTTGATAATGGAAAAAGGGCAGCTCGCAAACTTACTATTATCGAGAGACTGCTCAAATTCTTCGAAAAGTATTTTGGCTTAATCTAAATAATAAGAAATATAAAAAAATTGGTTTTCTTCTTGACATTGATAATAGTATTGACTAAGATAGTACTAATTTAATTTTCCAAAGAACAGGTTATGTTAGCAAACAGCAGTATTTTAAAAGTAAAACAGAATAGCGATTATAACTTCTTCTTTAGCTTCTACTTTATTCCGGAGGTGAATGCCTTTAGGGGATAGATAGTAAGAAGCTATCGGTTTTTCAGTAAACACCACAGGCATTTACCTCTAGCAGGTAGACGCCCGGGGTGTTTTTTAATTTTAGTTGAACCACGGGTGTATTGTACATCCGTGGTTTTTTTATTTTATTTTTATTTTTTAACAAAGGGGGTGTGAAGATATTAATGAGATTAGTGAAAGTTAGAAAAAATGTAAGCAGGTGAGGCAGATTAAGATGAT
>JAKPKS010000082.1 GCA_029553585.1 Candidatus Atribacteria bacterium
GAGTGTCAATCAAATAAAATCAGGGAATTTGATGCGTATTTAAAACCACTATAGTCTTTTCTAACCCGTAAGGTAGGTCTACCTAAAAAAAGAAGATTTTGGCAACAGAAAAAACTACCCACAAAAGTTTGACACAGACAAATCAGATTTTGAAATTGTTAATCGATTTTTTTTGTGTTAAAATAGTTTGCGGCATAATTCTTGCAGCTCATAGTTTTTAATAAGAGGTTTTTGGTTCATAATTTATTGTTTTTAGTTTCATTTTTACGTAAGACGTAAGATGCATTACGAATTTAACGCTATACTTTTTTATACTTATTTAAAGGTTGTGGGTATAAGTGAATGTGATCGCCACGTCGCTGCGCTCCTCGCGATGACCAGGAAGAGAGACAATTCTTCTCTTTGTCACTGCGAAACCTGCTGAAAGCGGGTTGTGGCAGTCTCATACCCTATAGCCTGCATCTTTTCTTTGATTTTTTATGCAAAACGTAAGACGTAAAACGCATGACTAATTTAACATATATCTCTTTAAAAGAGTGTGGGTAAAAATGGGTGTGATTACCACGTAGCCGTGCTCCTCGCGATGACCATGAAGAGAGACAATTCTCCTCTTTGTCACTGCGAAACCTGCTGAAAGCGGGTTGTGGCAGTCTCATACTCTATAGTCCGCATCTTATCTTGATTTTTTACGTAAAACGTAAGACGCATGACGCATTACGAATACGCGCCCGTAGCTCAATGGATAGAGCAGGGGCTTCCTAAGCCCCGTGTTGGAAGTTCGACTCTTCTCGGGCGCTCCATTATTATTAAGTTTAATAAATAATAGATTTAATCAATTATTAAAAAATATCTTCTGGGAGAAAATAATTGCTGGATAAAGCTAACGATGAAAATGTAAAACAAATCATCACTGAATCAGTGGTGCAATACCTGAAAAATAATAAAATTAAGTTATCGTCCATTCCTACTATTGTTTTAACTACACCTAAAAATCCTACTCATGGCCATCTATCTACTAATATTGCCTTACAGCTGTCAGGTATGATACCAGAACCTGCCCGTAAAATTGCCCAGTTTATAGTTCAGGAAGCAGAGTCGCGCCATGGGGAATTGTTTGATAAAATTGAAATAGCCGGACCAGGCTTTATAAATTTTTATTTTAAGCATGACCTGTTCTATGATTTATTGCATGAAATTATGAACGAAAAAGACAGGTTTGGTTATTCCAGTATAGGAAAGGGTGAAAAAGTACTGGTTGAATATGTCAGTGTAAATCCCACCGGCCCACTGCATATAGGTCATGGAAAATGTGCCGCAGTTGGTGATGCATTATCCAGAGTTTTACGGGCTGCCGGTTATCAGGTTTCCACTGAATATTATATTAATGACCATGGCAAACAGATGGATATGCTTGGTGAGTCTGTTTTGCTACGTTACAGACAATTACTGGGTGAGGATATCATATTCCCTGAAAAAGGATACCAGGGTGACTATATTGTTACCATAGCAAAAGAACTCCTGGATAAATATCAGGAGCAGTTTAAGGGCAAAGATGATCTGGTAACTATCCGTTTTTTTAAAAAATATGCTAAAGAGAGGATTTTAGCAGATATCAAAGAAGATTTGATCGCCTTTGGAGTAGAATTTGATAATTGGTTTAGTGAAGAATCGCTTTACTCTGAGCATAAAATACAGCCAGTTATTGACAAATTGATTCAGAAAGGACTGGCATTTTATGAGGATGGTGCCCTATGGTTTAAGTCCACCGATTTTGGTGATGAAAAAGACCGGGTAATAACCAGGGATAATGGTGAGGAAACATATTTCGCTTCAGATATAGCATACCATGATAACAAGTATGAGAGAGGGTTCAACACTTTAATTGATATATGGGGTTCTGACCACCATGGCTATATCAATCGGATGAAAGCAGCTATAGTAGCATTGGGTTATCCCAAAGATTCTTTTCAGGTGCTTCTGGTGCAGTTTGTTACCTTAGTGCGGGCTGGTGAAATAGTCGGCATGAGTACCCGTGAAGGACAGTTTGTTACCCTAAAGGAATTACTGAAAGAGGTAGGTCGGGATGTAGCGAGATATTTCTTTCTGATGTTTAGTCATGATAGCCATACCGAATTTGATCTGGATATTGCCAAATCGCAATCCCTGGAAAATCCCGTTTTTTATATACAGTATGCCTATGCCCGGATTTCGAGTATAATAGAAAAAGGAAAACTGCATAATATTGTTTTAGATGATAAGATGAACCAGGAAATAGATCTCACTCTGCTTGATAAGAAAGAAGAACTGGAAATAATAAAAAAATTAGCCTATTTTAAAAAGGTAGTGGAAAGGTGTGCCTTACAACGTAAGCCTTATTTAATTACCAGCTATTTGCATGAGTTAGCCAGTCTATTTCATAAATATTATACCGAATATAAAGTTCTTGGTGAAGATAAGAGATTATCAGAAGCCCGTCTTTACCTTATCTCCTCAGTCAAGATTGTATTAGCCAATTCTCTTAACTTGTTAGGAATACAGGCTCCTGAAAAAATGTAATAACACCATTGAGGTTGCTATGAAAAATTTACAATTTGTGATTATCAGCGGGTTGTCTGGAGCAGGGAAAAGTGTTGCTATTAAAGTTTTTGAAGATATGAATTATTTTTGCATAGATAATATGCCGCCCCAGCTAATTCCAAAATTTTCTGAACTGTGCCTGAAATCCCAGGAGAAACTTACTAAAATTGCCTTTGTGGTTGATATCAGAGGAGCCATATTTTTACCAGAGTTAGTACAATCCCTGCAGGAATTGAACAACATGAACATTAACCCGGAAATACTATTTTTAGAAGCCAGGGATGAGATACTGTTGCACCGTTTTGGTGAGACCAGAAGAAAGCACCCGCTGCAAGTTTCTAATAGTATTTTAGAAAGTATTCAGGAAGAAAGAAAAAAATTAAATGAGCTGAAATCACGGGCAAGCATCATTATAGATACCTCCAACCTAACCCCCAAACAGCTAAATATTGAGATCAGAAAATATTTTCAAAAAGATATGCTTGATAAAATGCAAATCTATTTAATATCTTTTGGCTATAAATATGGCTTACCAATTGATGTGGATCAAATATGGGATGTTCGGTTTCTTCCCAACCCCTTTTATGTCAATGGTTTAAGCGAGCTGACTGGAAATGATGAAAAAGTGAAGGACTATTTGCGGCAATTCCTGGTTACCCGGGAATCTACTAAACGATTCTTTTCCCTGATTGATTTTTTAATACCATACTATATAAAAGAGGGGAAAAATTATCTTTCTATTGCCATTGGCTGTACCGGTGGCCGCCACCGTTCAGTATTTCTGGTCAATGAATTAGACCAACACCTGAGGCAGGAGGATTATCCTGTTTTTTTAAGGCATAGGGATATCAGAAAGGAAGAAAAAATATCTCAATAAAATTTATAAAATATAATGCAAAATGATAAAAAGAAATTATAATTTAAAATCGCTGTTAAAGTGGTTTTATCCCGGAATGAGAGTAAAACGTTTTCTGCTCATTGTCTTAGTGGGTATAGTATTTATGGCAGTGGGCCTCATTTACGTTATTGACCTCACCGGTTTTTTATGGATTAAAAACCAGATAAAAAATCTATTTATTTATTATCAAATTGCCCCTTTCTTTTCCGGTTTAATCTTAATGTTTATCGGTTCCTTATTTATAATTTTGGGAATTTCCAATATAAATCGTTCTATTTTAAAAATTATCATTCCCAAACAGGTTGATCTTTTACCTGAAATTATTTATGAACAGAGGAAATTAGAAAAAGGACCGCGCATCGTGGTGATTGGCGGAGGAACCGGGCTCTATACTTTATTAAGAGGGCTAAAACAATTTACCAGCAATATAACTGCGGTGGTGACTGCTTTTGATAGCGGGGGTAGCTCAGGTATATTACGGGATGAATTGGGAGTTCTCCCGCCTGGTGATATCCGAAACTGCCTGGTAGCTCTCTCTACAGAGGAATTGTTGATGAAAAAACTGTTCCAGTATAGATTCAGCAATGGTAGTTTAAAGGGGCATAGTTTCGGAAACCTCTTTATTACCGCTATGTCAGAGGTAAGCGGTGAATTCTCTAAAGCTGTGGAAAAATCGAGCGAGATACTGGCTATCAGAGGTAAGGTGCTACCCTCTTCCATAGAGGATGTTACCCTCTGTGCCAGATTAAAGAATAAAGAACTCATCAAAGGAGAGGACAAAATTCCCCAGCACAAAAGTGAAATCGAAAGTATTTTTCTGGAGCCCTCTCCTGTTTTACCCTTGCCTGAGACGATTCAGGCCATTCAGGAGGCCGACCTCATCATACTTGGTCCAGGGAGCCTCTATACCAGTGTTATCTGTAACCTGCTGGTTAAAGATATACCGGAGAAGATGTGTCAATCTCCGGCGCTTAAAATATATATCTGTAATGTCATGACTCAGCCCGGAGAAACAGATAATTATACAGCGGCTATGCATGTTCGGGAAATCATTAAATATTTACCCGAAAACTGTCTCGATTATGTGGTGCTTAACAGTCAGAGATTAAGCAAAAAGGTGGCGGCAAAATACCAGCAGGAAGATGCCTTTATGGTAAAAGACGATTTGCCACCCGATTTAGACAAAAAGACTAAAATCATAAGACAGGGATTATTATCAGAATATAATTTTGCCCGGCACCATTCGGAAAAATTGGCAAAACTTATCTTAGATATCTTTCATAAGGAGAAAAAGTAAGAATAATTGTATTTCTCACCTTTAGTAAAACAAGAATTAGCCCGTATTATTCCTCAGCAAAATGATGAACAAAAAAGCGAATTACTGGCTTTTATCATTATAAATGGCTCAATAAATCCCGGCAATAACCATCTTTCCATTGTTCTTGATAATCCGGTTATGATTAAAGTTGTTTATTTTCTATTGAAGAAAACTTTTCACTATGAAGCAAAAATTGGCATAGCGAGGAAAGGCAGGAATAGAAAATTTTACGAATTGTCTATAACAGATAACCATATTACAGAGTCAATTTTAGACCAATTCAATCTAACCGGCAATATCCGGGGAAAAATAATAAGAAAAGGAAAGATCCGCAGTAAGGATAACGAGATTATTCCAGATTTTACTGAGCAGGCTTTCTTGCGAGGCGCTTTTTTGGCTGGCGGGTTTATAAATGACCCGGAGAGAATGTATCACTTGGAGATTGCCTGTCCATCTAAAGAGGTAGCCCTCATGGTAGAAAAAATTTTAAACAAGTCTTCCTTTTCTGCCAAAATAAGCTTCTGGCAGAAGGAATGGGCTGTTTATATTAAGAAGAATGAACAAATTTTCGAATTTTTACGTTTTATTGGAGTACAAAGAGCCCTATTAAATCTACAGGACATTATAGCTCGTAAAGACCTGTTAAATACGGTTAATAGAATGGTTAATTGTGAAACTGCCAACCTCGATAAAACAATCTCTTCAGCTTCACAGCAATTAAGCCATATTGAAACATTACAAAAAACCATTGGCTTAGAAAATTTACCCCCCAGCCTGAGAGAGGTTATTAAAGTTCGTCTGGAAAACCCCTATGCCAATATTCAGGAATTAGCCAATGCTTTAGGAGGGGGTATCACTAAATCAGGGGTTTTTCACCGCCTTAAAAAAATCAAACAATTGGCAGAATACCATCTATAAACAGAATTGTTTAGTGCAAAATAAGCAAATCCACAGGGCTTGTCGATCGACTAAAAAGAATAGTCAAAAGGTGGTATAATATAATTTATTTACCAATCCGTATTTGGAAAAAACGAGGAAATGTGATGGAACAAAACCTGTTTTTGGAACAGAGACAGAGATTACAACTTTCTCCGCAGATGTACCAATCTATAAATATATTACAGATGAATATAATTGAGTTAAACAGATGGTTGGAAAAAGAAGTACAAGAAAACCCGGTTTTAGAGATAGTGCTCAATCAAGGGGTTGTCCCGGAAGAAGATAATGACGAAAAAGCCCTGGATCACGATCATGAAGAACAGGAAGCTCGTGCCCTGTCAGATTATTTTTCCAGCCGGGAGGGGAAGTCTGGAAACAAAGATATCTCAATAACAGAATTTGGACCAGATACAAATGTACAGAATCTTGGTTATAAAAAGATATCTTTAAGTGAGCATCTCCTGCAAAATTTTGGGGTTATGGTTAGAGATGGGCTTGATTATAAAGTTGGAGAATACCTGATAGGAAATATAAATTATAATGGTTATTTAACCATTAGCTGTGAGGAAGTGGCTCTCGATTTGAAGATACCAGTAAAAAAAGTGAAGCAAATACTGGCTCTGATTCAGAATTGTTCCCTACCCGGACTGGGAGCCAGAAACCTGAAAGAATGCCTCTTGCTACAATTAAAACACCTGGAACTACCTGAAAAAGAATTACTAAAAAAGCTAATACTATTTTACTTAGAAGAACTATCTAAAAAAGATTTTAAGGATATTAGCCATGAACTAAATCTCACTTATTCTGAAGTACAGCATTTACTGGATGTTTTAAAGAAGAATTTTGACCCTAAACCGGGGAGGGTTTTTTCCCAGGATAATGATATTAAATTATTGGTTCCCGATATTATAGTAAAAAAGATTGACAATCGATACGAGATTTTTGAAAATAGAGGTAATTCTATCGATATCAGAATTAATTCTTTTTATGATCAGATGCTGTTAGAATACCGAAGGATGGAGAAACTGAGAGGACAGGAAGTATTCTCTCAGGAAAAACTGCTGGAATCTCAGAAAACAGTGGAGTACCTGCAAGGTAAAATTGGCTCTGCCCGCTGGATTTTAAGGTGTTTAGAGCAGAGAAGGGATACTATTTTTAATATAACCAGGTTTATAATCAGTTATCAGCAGGATTTTCTGGAAAAAGGAATAACTTATTTCAAGCCCTTATCCTTAGAGCAGGTCGCCGAGGAACTGGGCTTCAATAAATCTACTGTTTCCAGGGCTATCAAGGCCAAAAAGGTTCAATTACCAAAAGGAACTTATGAATTGAAGTATTTTTTTTCCAAAGGTCTATCTCAATCCAATGATGAGATAATTTCCAATGAAAAGATAAAGAATTTAATTAAAGGATATATTACAGAAGAAGATATTTATTACCCTTATTCAGATCAGAGATTGACTGAACTATTAAAACAAAAGGAAAATATTGTCATAGCACGCAGAACTGTAACCAAGTATCGCAAATTAATGGATATACCTTCTGCAAAATTACGCAGAAGGTATAAATGAAGAATACAAAAAACACCAACCTGAAATAAAAAGGAGGAAATATGAGTATTAAAGTTGGAATTAATGGATTTGGAAGAATTGGCAGAAATGTATTACGAGCTGCCTTAAATGACGGAGATATCGATTTTATTGCAGTAAATGATATCTCTGATGCCAAAACCCTGGCACACCTCTTAAAATATGATTCGGTACATCGAATTTTGGAAGAAGAGGTGGAGAGTAGTGATGATTTAATCAAGGTTGCCGGAAGAGAAATAAGAGTTCTAAAGATTAAAGACCCGGCAGACTTGCCCTGGAAAGATTTAGGAGTGGATATAGTTATTGAGGCAACCGGTCTATTCAGAGATAGGGAAAATGCCAGTAAACATTTATCAGCAGGTGCCCGGAAAGTTGTTATAGCTGCCCCGGCCAAGGGAGAAGATATTACTATTGTGATGGGTGTAAACGAGAAAGATTATCTCGATTCCGAACACCATATTATATCCAACGCTTCTTGTACTACCAATTGTTTAGCCCCTGTTGCCAAAGTGCTTCATGACACCTTCGGCATAGAAAAAGGAATAATGACTACCATTCATGCCTATACTCCTGATCAAGTACTGCTGGATGCCCCCCATAAGAGCGACTTACGGCGTGCCAGGGCCGCAGCTCTATCCGTTGTGCCCACTACCACCGGAGCAGCTAAGGCAGTTTCCCTGGTTATTCCTGAGCTGAAAGGAAAATTAAATGGAATGGCTTTCAGGGTTCCTACTCCAAACGTCTCAGTGGTGGATCTGGTAGCCTGGCTTAAACAGGAGGTAACTGTGGAGCAGATTAATCAGGCCTTAAAAGCAGCATCCCAGGGGCATCTTAAGGGCATTCTGGATTATAATGAACTCCCCTTAGTCTCCTGTGACTATAATGACAATCCCTATTCCTCAATCGTTGATGGTTTATCCACTATGGTAGTAGACGGCAATATGGTTAAAGTAATATCCTGGTATGATAATGAATGGGGTTATTCCTGCAGATTGGTAGAGTTAGTCAAATATATTACAAAATCAAAATAATAAATAGAAATTTTTAGCAGTATTATAGACTAAAATATTTTATATGATACTGCTAAATATTTTTTCTACCTATTTACCATAACAGGATCCATATTCAGTTAGATTTTTGGAGGAGGATTTTAATGCGCAAACCATTGATGGCAGGAAATTGGAAAATGAATAAGACCCTGACCGAAAGTATTCCCTTGATAAAAGAGTTAATTAATTTAGTGGGAACTTATCAGGATACTGAGACGGTTATCTGTCCGCCATTTACTTCCTTATGGGTGGCACGGGAATTGATTCAAGATACCAATATACTTTTGGGTGCTCAGAATCTTTATTTTCAAAAGGAAGGTGCCTATACTGGAGAGATATCAGCAAGAATGCTGCAAAATATTGGCTGCAGCTATGTAATATTAGGTCATTCAGAAAGAAGGGGATATTTCCAGGAAAGTTCAGCGGAGGTTGCTCAAAAAGTGCAGGAGGCTCTTATTTTTAACCTTAAACCGATTATCTGTGTGGGAGAAAAACTAAGAGAAAGAGAAGCAGGAAAAGCACAGGATATAGTGAGAGAAGAAACAGAGGCGATCTTTACTGTTTTGAAGCCAGCAGAGGTGGACAGAGTAGTATTTGCCTATGAACCAATCTGGGCTATTGGCACTGGTAAGGCAGCAACTCCCCGGGATGCTAATGAAATGATTCAATACTTACGCAGTTTATTAGTACATAAATATGGGGAAAGAGTAGCTGAGGATACCAGGATTCTGTATGGGGGCAGTGTTAATCCGGAAAATATAAAAGCGTTGATGGCTGAATCTGATATAGATGGTGCATTGGTGGGTGGAGCCAGCCTGCAGGCGGAATCCTTTGCCAGAATAGTAAAGTTTAAGGAAAAAGAATAGCATTATAGAAAGAATACTCAAAACCCATTAAAAGCAAAAAGAATTTAAACAATAAAAAGACCTATTTCAGAAATAATTATTTTAACTACCTTGAAGCGATAATCTAAATATGTTATTATGCTTAAGCATAATAATTGATAATTATATATTCACAAATAATCAGCATTCAGACTGATAATTAAAAACTAAAAGTAGCAGAAGAAGGAGAAAGCAAGCGATGCCTATATGGCTAATGGTGATTCAGATTATTATAAGCCTATTACTTATTATTGTAGTATTATTTCAAACCAGAAAAGAAGGGGCAGGGGGTGGCATCTTTGGAGGAGGTACCTTTGCTGATCATAGGGGCAGAAAAGGAAAAGAGGTACTTTTGTTAAAATTAACCACCGCTATTGCCACTTTATTTATAGTATCTTCTGTCCTGATCAGTATTTTAAAATAGATTAGTAAAAAGGGAACAAATGGTATTAAATAAGAAAATGTATACTACTGACCAGGTAAGAAGCTATCAGGTTGACCCTGGTAGAAAATTTTTTTCTGCTAACCATGAAGAGATTGAAAGTGGACTTACTACCGATATTTATTTTATCAGGGCTTTAGAACTTCTTAATTTTTTAAAATTAGATACCACTGAAGTTACAGCAGAGATATTTTCCAGGGGAAGTGGAATGTTAGTTGGTGCACAGGAAGTATTTAATCTTCTTAAAGATAAAAAAATAAAGCTCTGGTCACTGCCTGAAGGAGAATCCTTCCAACCCAAAGAAACAGTGATGAGAATTCAAGGTCCTTACCATGAATTTGGAGTATATGAAACGATTATTCTTGGTATATTAGCCAGTAGTTCAGCCTGGGCAACAGCAGCACGGAAATGTTGTGAGGTTGCTCGGGGTAAAAAAATAATCTGTTTTGGTTCCCGGCACATTCATCCTGCAGTTGCTCCTGTTATGGAACGGGCTGCCCTAATCGGAGGATTGGATGGAGCCAGCTGCGTTTTAGGAGCAAAATTGATGGGGCTGGAACCCCAGGGTACCATTCCCCATACTGTAATTATTATTTCCGGCGATACCGTGAAAGCGGCAAAGGCATACCACGAATGCTTTGCTTCCGATATTCCCCGGGTAATTTTAATAGATACCTTTAAGGATGAAGCTGAGGAATCTATCAGGGTGGCAGAAGCACTGGGAAAAGACTTGTTGGGAGTTCGCCTCGATACACCCAGTGAAAGAGGAGGAGTTTCCCCTGATCTCGTGAAAGAAGTGAGGGTGCGGCTGGACCAGGCAGGACATTCCCATGTTAAGATTTATGTTTCCGGGGGTGTGACGCCGGAAAGAATAGCCCTGTTAAGCAGAGAAGCAGTTGACGCCTTTGGAGTAGGCAGTTATATAAGTGATGCCTCTCCTATTGATATGACTCTGGATATCAAAGAAGTAAAAGGAAAACCCATTGCTAAAAGAGGACGGATTCCGGGAAAGATTGAAAATAAAAAACTTATTAGATTGATCTGAGATTAAGAAGTTAATTTTATTTAAAAAGTTCATAGATTTAAGTTTATTTATTTTCTATTTATAGAATTTTTAAAACTATTAGCTAAAAACCACTAACTATCAGCTTTTTTTTGCCGGGATGGCGGAATAGGTAGACGCGCCAGCTTGAGGGGCTGGTGAGCACACTGCTTGTGGGGGTTCAAATCCCCCTCCCGGCACCATTATTATCCAAAGATGAATACACCATTGTTTTTAAATCTTGTTTAAAAAACTGCAGATTCTTTTCGAAAAACATTGCATTACAATAGTAAATATGTTATAATTTTGCCGGTGTTTTTGTAAGGTATTTTAAGGGGAAGAATCCCCTTTATTATATTCTGGTCTTTCACAAACTTATTTAGCAAGTCAGGAATAACAAAGTACCAGTCTACTTGCAAAGTTTATCGGTTTCTCTTACCCAGTAGAGTTAATCAATAAATACAGACCTATAGAGAGGTGATGTAATGATATCGTTTTTTGTCACTTTTTTGTTCACTTTTGTTGCTTATCTATTTTTGACCGCCAGCGAAGGAGAAATCTTAACCTTATGGAGCCAATACGAGGTAATCGCTGGCATAATAATTGCACTGATTACTTCTTCTTTAGCTTCCCGGGTATTATTTCAGAAAAAAAATTATCGTCTTTTAAACCCAGTAAAATGGGTTCTTTTTTTGTATTATTTAGTCGGTACCTTTCTGCCTGCACTGGTTATAGCAAATATTGATGTTGCCTACCGGGTTCTCACCAATAAAATTAATCCCGGGATTGTAAAGATATCTCCCAATTTAAAGAGTGATGCCGCTATAACCTTACTTGCTAATTCAATTACCCTCACTCCAGGAACATTGAGTGTGGATATAGATGAGAGGAATAATGATCTTTATATTCACTGGATAAATGTCACAAATTTAAAACCTTCTATTGAAGACATATGCGGTACGTTCCCCGAATGGGCAAGGAGGATTGCAGAATGACTCACTTGATGAACTTATTTTTATTTACCGGAGTATTGATTACAGCTTTTATGATACTGCCATTGTTTCGTTTGATTTTGGGTCCTACCATACCAGATAGGGTGGTGGCTCTGGATACTATAAATACTTATATTGTGGCAGCTATGATTTTATATGGCGCGGCTTTCGAGGAGATTATCTATATCGATATAGCTATAGTGTACGCCTTATTATCATATATTGCTACTCTCTATATTGCTAAATTCATCGAGAGGAGGGCAAAGGATAAGTGATAATTTTGACCATTGTTTTATTTGTGTTTCTATTGATTGGAGTGTTTTTCAATGGATTGGGTTCTGTTGGCCTGCTCAGATTTCCTGATGTTTACACCAGATTGCATGCCACCACCAAATGTACTACTTTTGGCTCCATATTTACCTCACTATCAGTCATTATTTTTAGTATTTATTTCTGGAAAACCAGCGGTAATCCTAAATTTGGAGTGCTTACTATACACACCTTTGTAGCCCTGGTTTGTCTGATTATAACTAACCCTACTGGTTCTCATGCGATTGCCCGGGCTGCGCACCGTAGTGGGGTTATGCCCAAACAAGCAGTGATAGATGAATTAAAGGAGGCTAACTTAAAATGAGTCCATTAATTAGTATTGCTCATATTGTGGTACTGGTGATTATGATTATTGCAGCTATTTTAGCTGTTACCTTACGTGATTTACTCTCGTCGATTATTGCTTTAGCTGCAGCCAGTTTACTGCTTGCCTTAGAGTATTATCTGCTGCATGCACCGGATGTAGCAATAGCTGAAGCCGGTATAGGGGCTGCTTTGACTATGGCAATTTACATCTTTGCCCTCAGAGCGACCAGAAGGTAGGGTGAAATAATGAAAAAATCAATCTTTATCATCTCTTTTGTATTTTTTGTGGCTTTTATGGTAATGGCTGCTATCGGTATGAGACCTTTTGGGGAACCAACTGCCAGCGAGATGGATGACTATTTCATAGAAAATGCCCAGAGAGAAACAGCCGCCAACAATGTTGTCACTACAATAGTTTTCGATTACCGTGGTTTTGATACATTGGGAGAGGGAACTGTATTATTTACTGCAGTAGTGGGTGTTGTAGCCTTATTCAGGGAGGTGGCAAAATGATAGAAGAAATGTCCCGTATTGTGAGGACCATGACTACCCTTATTTTTGGTTTTATCATGGTTTACGGATTTTACGTAATTGCCCATGGACACCTCTCTCCTGGTGGTGGGTTCCAAGGTGGTGCAATAGTGGCATCCGCCTTTGCCCTTTTATTGGTTACTTATGGTACCAATCAGATCCAGAACTTTTTATCAAAGGATCTATTTTCTTTGATAGAAAGCACCGGATTGGTTCTCTTTAATGCCTTTGGTTTTTTAGGTATAGGTGCAACTTATTTCTACAATTGTGTATCCAATTCTGGCGGTGTATTCGGGTCACCTACTGTAATCGGCATAAATTCAGGCAATCTGAATACCGGCGGTACCATAGCCTTGATGAATATGGCAGTAGGCTTAGAGGTATTAGCTGCCTTTGGAGTGATTATTATGACCATGTCAGCTGCTGCTGAAATTCTTAACAAGAAGGAGAAACCGTAATATGATAGGAAATTTCCCCTTTGTAGCAGTAGTGATAATGCTGGGATTAGGCATCTATTCCCTTATGTTTAAGAAAAATCTTATTAAAATTGCCATAGGTTTAACACTGATTGAAAGCGGTGCCAATTTATTTCTGATTGCTTTGGGATACCGCAAAGGTTCTGTAGCACCTATCTATACTATGGCGCCAGAGGGAGCTAAAATGGCTCTTCCTACACCTCAGGCTCTGTGCTTGACCAGCATCGTAATAGGTGTAGCTACCACTGCCCTGGTTCTCTCCATTATCATGATTATTTATAAAAAATATGGCACTTTAAATACAGATGAAATAAGGAGGCTGAGAGGATGAGCAGCATATTGATGCATGCACCTGCTTTAATAATTGCCCTGCCATTGTTAGCAGCTTTTCTTACCCCTATCCTGAGTCGTTTTAATGGTAAGAAAATAAGCTGGTTTGTGTCGGCTGTATTGGGAATAACCTTGTTGTTAACTCTTTATATGGCTGGACATATTCTAATCGATGGTCCGCTAATCTATGTTTTTGGCGGAACTGAGGCAGGACTAACCTTGCCATCTGGTTATAACTTTCCCATTCGTATAATTTTCCAGATTGATGCTATGGGTATATTTATGGCCTTGATAACAGCAGTGGTCTCCTTTCTTGCTGCTATCTATTCCATTACCTATATGGAAGAACACACCGGTCTGGACAAATACTATACCCTCCTACTCTTATTGGCTACCAGTATGTTTGGTATGGAAATTACCGGTGATATCTTTAACTTCTTTGTCTTTTTTGAGATTGCATCTATTTCCTCAGTGGCACTGATCAGTTTTCGCAGTACTATCTCTGGTGAGCCGGCAGAAGCTGGATTAAAATATATGGTGGTTAGCTCCATATCCGCCCTGATGGTCCTCTTTGCCATAGGGCTATTTTATGGTCAGTATGATGCTTTGAATATAGCAGCTATTGCCAGTTTTATGCAATATACACAACTCGATAAGATAGCTTTAATACTCTTTGTTACCGTTTTAGCTATGAAATCCGGTGCGGTACCCATGCATATGTGGACTCCTGATGCTTACTCTGAGGCGCCTGCGGCAATTACTATGGTATTGGTGGCAGCAAGTCAAGCCAGTCTGTACGCTCTGTTCAGGATTACTTTTACTATTTATAATATTACCTTGAATACAGTTACAGTGGGCTGGATTATTATTATTTTAGGGGTACTCTCCATGTTTATCGGTGTTACCATGGCAATCATTCAGAAGGATATCAAACGTTTAATGGCTTATCACGCCATCTCCCAAACCGGTTACATGCTGTTAGGTGTTGGAGTAGGGATGGCTGTTTTAGCCGATCCGCAAGCCCTGGAAAGTTTCGGCATAAGCGCTATGGAAGGCGGAATCTTCCATATTATGAATCACGCCATGTATAAGGGTCTTTTGTTTTTAACTGCAGGTGCACTATTTTACAGGACCGGTACCAGGGATTTAAGCAAAATGGGTGGTTTAGCTAATAAGATGAATTATACTACTATATTTTTCATAATAGGGGCTGCTGCAATTGCCGGTATTCCACCCTTTAATGGTTTTGCTTCCAAGTTAATTATCTATGAGTCGGTTTTTCAATTTAATCCACTATTGTCCATTATTGCCATGTTAGTCAGTATTTTAACACTGGCTTCTTTTGTGAAAGTGTTTCATAGCGCGTTTTTAGGGCCTCAGCTGGAAGAATATAAGACAGTACAGGAAGTTCCTAAGAGTATGGTTCTTGCTATGGGTGTCCTGGCGGTTATCATTGTATTTTTCGGATTATTTCCTGACATCATTGTCAAAAACCTTGTGCATCCGGCTGTAATGGCTTTGATTAATCAATCTCGCTATACCTCAACAATACTGGGAGGGATGTAATATGAATATAGGTTTATTGGAAACAGGAAGTGGCTACTGGAATGCGCTGGTCTGGATAATTGCTGTTCTGGTAATCGGGACAGGTGTTTTGTTCTTACGAAATAAAGGTGAGGATAAATACAAGAAAGATACCAATCAGACTAAACCCTTTCTATCCGGTAACCCGGAAATAAGTAAAGAAGACTCCCATGTTGGAGCAAGTCATATTTATTGGGGCTTTACTGAAGCTTTAAAGAATTATTATGAACCTCTGGTCAAGATGCATACCGGTAGTATTAATGATTACAGTAGCTGGATTATTTTAGTTATGGCAATTATTTTTATTATAGTTGGGGTGAGTTAACGTAATGAAATTAGATAAATATTTTGATCGTTCTTTATGGGTGTTTCACTTAAATACAGGTTCATGTAACGGATGCGATATCGAAATAGTAGCCTTATTAACACCCAGATATGATGTAGAAAGATTTGGAATAAAATTAGTGGGTACTCCCAAGCATGCTGACGTCTTATTGGTAACTGGCCCGGTAAACCGGAAAATGTTGCCCAGATTGAAACTGATCTATGAACAGACTCCTGATCCTAAAGCGGTCATCGTGGTGGGAACCTGTGGAACCAGTGGGGGAGTGTTCTATGATTCCTATAATGTAGTTGGACCGGTTGACAAACATATTCCGGTTGATGTTTATGTCCCCGGCTGCCCGATAAGACCAGAGGCTATCATCAATGGAGTCTTAAAAGCCTGGTTAAAATTAGAGAGATTGAGAGGTTTCTCCGGGGCAGAAATTGAAAAGAAAATAGCAGAGGTTAATGCTTAAAAAATGAGAAAGTTCAGGTGATAATATGAAATATTTTAATCCCGAAGAGTTATTATCATTCTTAAAAGAAAATTTACCGGAAACTATCTTAGATAGTAATATTCTAACCAGAAAGGCAGGTGTTAAGCAGGAAGAATTTCATCAAATCTGGTTAGAAGTAAAAAAAGAAAGATTCAGGGATACGGTAAAAATGTTGATGAGTTTACAATTTCCCCATATTGCAATTATTGCCGGCAATGATACCGGGGAGAGTGTTGATTTAACATATCTTTTTTCCATTTTCTATGGAGAAAAATTTAAAGAAATTTCACTAAACATCAAGGTTAGTTTAGATAGGGAAAAGCCTTCGATTGAAAGTATAACCGATCTAATCCCCGGAGCCCAGACCACTGAAAGAGAAATCAAAGAGATGTTTGGAGTAGAGTTTGTAGGACTTCCGGAAATGCGCAATATCTTTTTACCGGAAGATTTTCCCAAAAATATTTTTCCCTTTCGCAAAGATCAAAAGGGTTTGGACGAACTTGTTCAAAAGGAAAGTTGAGGTGAATACATTTGAGTAAGACTACTTACAAGATACCCATTGGACCCATTCATCCTTCATTGGAAGAACCAATGACTTTTAATTTCGAGATCGCCGGTGAAAGAATTCAATCGGTAGACCTATTGCCTGGTGATAATCATCGTGGTATCGAATTTATGGGAAGAAATAGAAATATTGTGCAAATTATATATTTAGCTGAAAGAATATGCGGTATCTGCTCTGCTTCCCATCCTTTTGCTTTTTGCCGTGCTGTTGAAAATGCAGCCGGGATAGAGGTACCTCCTCGGGCAGAATATATCAGGGTTATTATTGCTGAATTGGAAAGAATCCATTCACATATCCTGTGGGCAGGGGTGGCTGCTCTTGAGTTAGGATTCTCTTCCTTATTATACCTTTCCTGGAAGGTGCGAGAAGAGGTCCTTGATCTCTTAGAATTACTTACCGGTAATCGTATTAACTATGGCATATTTATGATTGGTGGAGTAAGGAGAGATATCACTGAAGAACATATTCCCCGTATCAGAAAAACGCTGGAATACTATAAAGATGCTTACCAAACCCTGGAAGATGTATTTTTAAAAGACCCCAGTATTGCACTGAGAACTAAAGGGGTTGGTATTTTGACTTATGAACATGCCCTTAAGTTAGCCAGTGTTGGACCTACTGCCAGAGCTTCCGGGGTTAAAAAAGATGTCAGGCAGGATCAGCCCTATTCGGCTTATGCTGATCTGGATATTAAGGCGATTACCCCTGATGTATTTTCTGGTGAAGTTAATGGTGATGTTTATGACCGTATCATTGTACGGGTACTCGAGGTTTTTCAATCAGTCCAGATTATAGAACAATGTATCAATAACTTACCAGAAGGAGATATAGTATCAGAACCAAAACTTGCCAAATTGCTGGGCACTTTAAAAAAAGCAAAAGGTGAAGGTGTGGGCAGACACGAAGCCCCACGTGGTGAAGTTATTCATTATGTAAAATTAAATGAATCAGAAAATCCGGAGGTGTGGAAGGCGAGAGCCCCAACCTATAATAATTTAATGCCCTGGATGCCAATGCTGGAAAATCAGGAGGTGGCGGATATCCCCATCGTCATTGCTTCTATTGACCCCTGCATTGGTTGTATGGATAGAGTTACACTGGTTGATTCCCAGACCAATAAAAAAGAGGTGTTAACCAGAGAAGAACTGATCAAGTTAAGTGTCGCTAAGACCAGGAGGATATTAAAATGAGTGGGAGCAGTATCTTAATTTTTATTCTTAAAATTTTTGGTACCTTGCTAATTGCTGTTCTGGGAATAATAATAGGCTTATTCTATAAAGGTGTTGACCGTAAATTAGCAGCTATGATGCAATCCCGGGTCGGGCCCCCAGTCAGGCAGCCTTTTTTGGATTTCTTTAAACTCATGATAAAGGAGAATATTGTTCCTGAAAACGCCGTTCCCTGGATCTTTAATGGGGCGCCAGTTCTGGCTTTAGTCTCTAACATTACTATTTTGCTTTATCTTCCCTTTGGTCCTATACCGGCACTTTTTGGGAATTCCGGTGATCTGATATTAATTGTTTATCTGTTGGCTATACCAGCTATCGCTCTAGTCACCGGAGGATTTTCCTCAGGTTCAACTTATGCCAGTATTGGAGCACAAAGAGAGATGGTATTGTTAATGAGTTATGAGTTGCCCCTGGTTACCTCCATAATCGTTTTAGGCTGGCGTTTGAACATTGCATTTCCGGGATTGAAGGTATTCTCTCTGGCTGCTCTGAGTGCTAATCCTATCTGGGGATTAGTGGGACCATTAGGTTTCCTGGGAGTCCTGTTGTTACTTTTTACTCTGGTGCTGGTAACTCCGGCTGAGTTGTCAATTGTACCTTTCGACATACCAGAGGCAGAAACAGAGTTAGCCGGGGGTGTCTTAGTGGAGTATTCCGGCCGGAATTTAGCCTTATTCGAACTGGCAAATGCAGTTAAGATGCTGGTGATGGGTTCTCTAACTATAGCACTTTTTTTCCCGTATAATATAGCACATTTACTTTCTTTAAGTGGTTTTTTAGCTTATATTATTGACCTCTTATTCTTTTTTGTAAAATTATTTATCGTGATATTTTTTGAAGCAACCTTTATTAGAGTTGCTGTAGCACGTTTAAAAATTAATCAGGCTTCGGCAGCTTATTTATTCTTTTTATCGACAATTGGCCTTACCGGCTTGTTATTAATAGCAATCGACCGCTTAATGATTTAAATCAAATTTAGGTAATATCATGCTTTGTAGCTTGAGATAATTTTGTTAAAAACTAAAGTAATAAAATAAAAGCTCTTTAGAATAAATGCATGCGATTGCCACGGCACCCAGTATTTTAGCTTAAGGACTGTTTCGTAATGATCAGGAAAAGAAAATATTTTCTTACAAGTTTGTATTTAACAATATGCAGGTATATGCTATGCAGGTATACCTCTTTTTAACGCACGACGCATTACGAAATAGGGGTTTTAAGGGGATACTTCCCCTGACTATAACTTAGCTTTAACCAGGGTTTCTCTTTTTTGAATTATATTATTATTAGCTTAATGCATTATTTGTTAATTATTATTATGTTTATACGGTATACTATATACGTTATACGTTATACTATTTGCTTGAAGGTTTTGAAGGGGATACTTCCCCTGTCGAAATGTAATTTTAATGAAAGAGGTGATTCAGAATGCCGACACCAATGGTGTTTGAGTTAATCAAGCAGCTTTTACATAAACCTGCCACTAATTGTTTTCCGGTAAAGTACCATCCAGGAAAAACAACAGTTACCGAGTTGATAAAGAAAGTTCAGGATGGTGAAGCCCAGATTAATTCACCTGTAGAGATACCGGAAAAATTCAGAGGGAAGATATCCTATGATAGAGAAAATTGCATTGGATGCCGTTTATGTATTCGGGTCTGCCCCTCCCGGGCGATTGAATTCCTTCCCGAAGATAAAAAGATAAAAATTAGAATTGACCGCTGCATCTTTTGTTCACAATGTAATGATATTTGCCCGGTCAATGTACTCAAAATGTCTGAGGATTTCCTATTGGCTAATGAAGATCGTTTTGCCCAGGAATTGATTGTCCAGTAAGAAAACTTAGTAACAAAAATGTGTTATTATTTTAATGGTGAGTGCAGATAAGATGAATACTATGAGACTGATTTTTTAGAACAGTGTCCTAGTATTCATCTTTTTTATTGTAAAAACATACCTTTTTGCTATCCAGGGTACAGAGAGAAGGTTCAAGATAGATCAGAAATCAGATCAGGAGGGGAATAGTGTTTAGTTTATCTTCTTGTAGCAGGTTGATAAACAGATGACATGCCTTTAAGATCGGCTCACTTAATCCCTCCCCTATTTTAGTAGAAAGTGGTTGTATGCCAATTAGTATGATTTTCTGGCAATAGGGAGTTAGATATCCTATCAAATAGGATATAGACAGGTAATGAGTGGAAAGCTGTAGAGATACAATCTTTTCGGGTGGGATAACCCTGATACTGCCTGCTTCAAGTTCCATTTCCACAGTATCAACAATAACCAGGAGCTCGGGATGAATTTTTTTTATAACTGAAGTAAAATTTTCAGGGGCAGATTTGCCGTCTATTACAGTCCAGTTGTTTGCCTTGAAATGCTGAGCAATGTAAGAGCCTGCTCCATCATCGGATCGTAAAGGATTACCTATTCCCATAAGCAAATTTTTTACCATGGTACATACTCTCTTTAATATATTATAAAAAGTTGCAGTAAAGTTCAAAGGATTGTAATATTATAATATAATACAAAGTTATAGCAATCAATTAATTATCCTTTAAAAGGAGGGTAAAGCTCTTGAGAAGAACCAGACGTATTTATAAAAGGCAAACCAGGAGTAATCTGGAAACTCTCATTATTTTGATTGGAGCGATTATAATCTTATCTGTTGCTTTTTATATGGCCCGGGAAAAAAGTTTTTTGCCACCAAAAGAATTTAAAGTAGAAGAGGAAGCAGAAGTTAAGGAAGAGGTAGCCAAAGTGAGTGAGGATGAGCAAAAAGCAATTGGTGAAATAATTATCCAGAGTGAAAAGATTGCTGAATCTGTAACAATGGCACCACAAAAACCGGTTGAAGAAGGGAATTCTGCCCCGGTAATAGTGCAAACACCTTCCAGAGAAAGTGAGATACCAGCTAAGCCCGCGGTAACTGTTCCTGCCCAGCCAAAACCGGAAACACCAGCTCCACCTGCTGAAATCAAACCTGCAACAGGGGCAGCCTATACTGTACAGGTAGGATTTTTTTCTATTGAGAGTAATGCCAGAAATTTGGCTAAAGAGATAGAGAATCGGGGATTTCAGACTTTTGTTATAAAGCAGAATAATTACTTTAAAGTACAGGTAGGCCAATATCCTTTGCGGGAACAGGCAGAGAAGGCCTTGCAGCAATTAAAGAATATGGGTTATGAGACCTGGCTTACCCAAAAATAGGAAGAGTATTATACTAATACCTTCTCCAAGATGTTATATTTTTTAGAAAGGGTTATGACTTATCAAGATTAGAAAAAAGCGTATTCCACAGGCGACTATTGATCGACTGCCAATTTACCACAGAACCTTAGAATCTTTGCTTGAAACAAGGGATAGAAATAAACTATCTACCATATCATCTTCTAAGCTGTCAGAGATAACCGGTATCAATTCCTATCAGATTAGAAAAGATTTTTCATATTTTGGTGAATTCGGGAAAAGAGGCATCGGTTATCCAGTTTCCGAATTAGCTAAAAAATTAAAAAAAATAATGAAATCAAATAAAAAATGGGATATTGCTCTGGCAGGTGCCGGTAATATAGGAACTGCTTTTCTTCGCTACAAAGGTTTTTCCAAAAGAGGCTTTACTATTAGATTAGTTTTTGATAATGATATTTTAAAAATTGGTACTGAAATAGATAATATTAAAATACTGCCCATTCAAGAAATGGAAGAACACTTAAAAAAACAGAAAATAAAAATTGGTATTATCGCAGTTCCTGCTCAATCGGCTCAGGAAGTGGCTGATAAGATGATTGCCGGTGGAGTGCGGTCTATATTAAATTTTGCTCCGGTCAGTATCAGGCATTCACAGGGGGTATCAATTAAACACATTGATATTGCGATTGAGCTGGAAAAGTTGGTTTATTAT
Organism: Candidatus Atribacteria bacterium; assembly: GCA_029553585.1. Lineage (GTDB taxonomy): Bacteria > Atribacterota > Phoenicimicrobiia > Phoenicimicrobiales > Stramentimicrobiaceae > Stramentimicrobium. Next base: position 21,801 of record JAKPKS010000082.1, read on the forward strand.
TTGTTTTAGTTTTCTATTTAAAACTATCATTTTTTAAGTTTGTCAGATTACTATAAAATACATAAAAATTAAGAATAAATTTGACATATCTAATGAGCAATGTTAAAATATTTTGGTATGTTTTGTGATATTTTTCACAAATTTATTTTGAGGGAAAAGATTTCATTTACTAGTATTTAGTACCATATTTTTTTACTGTTAAAACTTTATTTTAAAAGAGAGTTTATTATGAAAATCAAAGATATTGTCAATATATTGGATGCTGAAGTATTGAGCGGGGAAGATTTGCTGGATCGGGAAATTGAAGAGTTTGCCGCCAGTGATCTGTTAAGTGATGTCCTTGCTTTATCCAAAGATAATTTCTTGCTACTAACCGGATTGACCACACAACAGGTAGTCAGAACTGCTGAGATTGCCGGAGGAGTGGGGGTAATTTTTGTGAGAGGTAAGGCTCCTGAGCAGGAAGCAATCGGATTGGCTCATTCGCATCATATTCCACTTTTAATGACCTCGAAAACAATGTTTGATGCCTGTAAAGCAATTGTTGAAGAAATTATTAAACAGAAGGAAAAATGACTGTTTTACATTCCAGAGAAAAATTAACCTTAGCCAATGAGTTAATTTATGAATTAAAAGTAAAAGATGCCATGACCAGAGAGGTAATTTTTTTCGATAAAAATGCTACCTTTCGTGAAGTTCAAATGGCTTTAAAAGAAAATAGAATTTCGGGTGTACCAATTTTAGATGAACAGAAAAATATTATTGGTATTGTTAGTATTGATAATGTAATTACTGCTCTGGATAAAGGCTATGTGAATGAAAAAGTAGAAAACTACATGGCTAAAGAGGTTATAACTATCCCTCAAAATTATTCTCTGGTTTCAGCTATTAAAAAATTTGAAAAATATCAGTTTGGACGATTACCGGTAACTGATAAAGCCCATTCCTGCAAAATGGTAGGTATTCTGACTATGGGTGATATCTTAAATCGATTGCTGGTTAGTATACAGACCATTGCCGAGAAAGTTGAAAAAGATGAAGATAAAAATTCCCAGTTGTCAGATGAATTAGTCAGAAAAGTACAACAAAGACCATTACGTTTTGAAGTAAAAAAAGCTGATTTTGATAATGCGGGCAGGGTAGCCAGTATTATCAGAAATTATTTACAAAAATTAAATATTGATAAAAAATTACTGAGAAGAGTAGCAATTGTATGCTATGAAGCAGAGATGAATATCAGCATACATTCTTTAGGGGGGTATATATCGATAGAGGTTGAGCAAAACGGTATTACCATAACTGCTGTTGATTATGGGCCAGGGATCCCGGATATTGAAGAGGCAATGAAACCCGGGTTCACAACTGCTTCTGAACAGATAAGGGCTTTAGGGTTTGGTGCCGGTATGGGCTTACCCAATATAAAAAAATGTGCTGATCGCTTAGAATTGGAGTCTTCTATGGAAACAGGTACCATTTTAAAAGCAGTAGTCTATTTAAGTTAGGAGGTTAAAATGAAGTTAAGTCAGATTATAGAAGAATGTAAACTGAAGAAAATAGTTTTCTGTTCTGATGATGAAATTAAGAATGGTTATTGTGGTGATTTAATGTCTGATGTTATCGCGCACGCTAAGACCGATAGCGTCTGGGTTACGGTCCAGGCTCATAAAAATAGCATTGCGGTAGCCTTAATTAAAGAGATACGGGCAATTATTTTCACTAATAATGTTGCCATAAGCCAGGAATTAATTGATAAAGCTAAAGAAGAAGATATTAATCTGTTCAGCACTGAAAATAATTCTTTCCAATTATGCGGATTATTATATAAATTATTGGAGGGCAGTAACCATCAGGATTGATTTGCATATCCATTCTGCTCTTTCGGCTTGCGGCGAAGACATTATGTCCCCGCAAAGAATATTAAAAAGGGCAGAACAAAGTGGATTGAACTTAATTGCTATTACTGACCATAATGCAATTGCCCATTCCATTTTGATTAATGAACTAAAAAAAGCTAACTCAGTGAATGTTATTTTAGGAGTAGAGTTGACAACCAGGGAAGAAGTGCATTTATTGGGTTATTTCCCGGATGAATTGAGCCTGAAAGAGATGGGGGAAAAAATAGATGAATATCTGCCGAAATTAGAAAATAGACCATCTTTCTTTGGTTACCAGTTAATCTATAATGAGCAGGAAGAAGTAAACGAGATTGATTACCGGCTAAGGCAGAATGCATTACAGGCAAGTATGGAGGAATTGGTTAATTTCATACACTATCTGGGTGGTATAGCAGTGCCGGCCCATATTCACAGAGATTATTGCAGTATAAAAAGCCAGATAGGGTTTTTAGATCCAAATAGTGATTTTGATGCAGTAGAAATATCACGATTTGAGTGGATAAAAAAGCAATATAAAATAGGTGATTTACTGGAAGGATTTCCGGTAGTAAGTGGCTCAGATAGCCATTTTTTGGAAGATATTGGCACTTTTTACTGGGAAGTGGATGATGAGAGAAAAATAATGGATTTTGATTCATTGAAAAATTTTTTAAAGGAAATCAGGATTGAAAGACATAGCAGACCATCTTTTTGATATCTTTGAAAATTCAGTCAATGCTGGGGCAAGTGAAGTTATAGTAAGAATTGCTAATACTGAAAATCATTTTTTTTGCAGCATCACCGACAATGGAACAGGAATTAGCGGACCTGAAGTACTGGATCCCTTTGTAACTTCCCGGAAAACCAGAAGGGTGGGATTGGGACTTCCTTTATTAAAAAAGGCAGCAGAGGATACCGGGGGATACCTAAAGATAAAAAAAAGAGAAGAGATGAGGGGTACTACATTACAATTCGAAATGGACACCTCTCATATTGATGCTAAACCCTTTGGTGATTTAGCACAGACATTTGCAGATATCTTTTTTGCCTGGCCGGAAATGGTTTTTAAATTATATATATCAACAAGAGGCAGCGAAGAGCTGGTTTTAGATTTTCAAAGATTACGGCAGGAAGCAGAAGAGGGGTTAGTCGATCTGCTAAAACTGAGAAAGCATATTTATGAGGTTGCCAGGGAAGAACTAAAAAAAATAGATATCGGATAACATTTTTAAGGGTATAAAAAATATTTTAATATAATTTACTGTTCAAGAGGAGGAACTATGAAAAATCTGGAAGAGCTAAGGATGATGAGAGAGAAGGTAAAGAGGGACTTAGCACTTAGAACAGGACAGCATCGTATTAAGATTGTTGTAGGAATGGGTAGTTGTGGAATAGCAGCTGGTGCCAGGGATACTATGAATGAATTGCTGGATTTGATTGAAAAAAACCATAGGACTGATATTATGGTCACTGCCTCAGGCTGTTTTGGTTTTTGTGCCCAGGAACCTATGATACATGTGTATGTAGATGACCAGAGGCCGGTAACCTATCGTAATGTTGATATTGATGCAGCAAGATTAATTTTTAATGAGCATATTTTAAACAATAGAGTAGTAGAACAATATCTTTTTTCAAAGGGGAAGAAATAATGAGTGAAACAACTGTCTTAAAAAATGATGAAATAGCTTTAGAAGAAAAATACCAGGAATTGAGAGATTATATCCATGAAAATAAGGAGAAAAAGGGTTACTTAATTCCTGTTCTCTATAAAGCACAATCTCTATTTGGTTACCTGCCCGCAGAGGTTCAAAACTTTGTAGCTGAAGAAATGAATGTTTCTCCCAGTGAAGTTTTTGGAGTAATCACTTTTTATTCCTATTTTAAAACACAGCCAGTGGGGCGCCATACCATTACCATCTGTATGGGAACCGCCTGCTATGTCAGAGGTGCCAAAAAGATTTTAGAGGCATTGGAAGATAAATTGGGCATAAAGATAGGAGAAACAACAGAAGATTTGAGGTTTACTTTGGGAGAACAACGTTGTTTTGGGTCATGCGGTATGGCTCCGGTTATTATGATTGACCAGGATGTACATGGTCGTTTGACTGCCAGTAAATTAGATGCAATATTAGAAAAATATAAATAGTTTCAGAAGGAGTAGTTAATTATGAATAATATAAGAATCCAGCTTCTTCTATGCCATGGTACTTCCTGTATGTCTAATGGTGCCGTCAGAGTAAGGGAAGCGTTGGAAGAGGCATTAAAAGAGGCTAATCTGGAAAAAGAAGTTGAAATTATTACTACCGGTTGTATGGGGATATGTGAATTGGGTCCCATTATGGTAGTTTATCCTGATGGAGTTTTTTACCAGCAATTAAAACCGGAAGATGCTCGGGAAATTGTGCAGGAGCATGTTTTAAAAGGTAGAGTAGTAGAACGCCTTTTCTATAAAAAGCCTAAAACAGAAGAATTAGTAGCAATGATGGAAGACATCGACTTCTTCAAATTACAGAAAAGAATTGCCCGCAGAAACTGTGGAATCATAGATGTTGATACCATTGATGATTATATTGGTGCCGATGGCTTTATGGCTTTAGGCAAGGTCTTAACTGAGATGACTCCTCAACAGGTAATTGATGAAATTAAAAAATCAGGATTAAGAGGCAGGGGTGGTGCAGGTTTTCCCACTGGATTGAAATGGGAATTTGCTGCTAAAGCTCCTGGTACACAAAAATACATTTTATGTAATGCCGATGAGGGCGACCCTGGTGCCTTTATGGATCGCAGTATGCTGGAAGGCGACTCCTATAGTGTTTTGGAGGCTATGATGATTGGTGGTTATGCTATAGGAGCCAATCAGGGATATATTTATGTACGAGCTGAGTACCCCTTAGCTATCGAAAGGTTGAATATTGCCATCAGAGAGATGAAGAAACATAATCTATTGGGGGAAAATATCTTTGGAACCGGCTTTAATTTTGATGTAGAAATCAGAATGGGGGCAGGTGCCTTTGTCTGTGGTGAGGAGACTGCCTTGATGCACTCCATTGAAGGGAAAAGAGGAGAGCCCAGACCAAGACCACCCTTCCCTGCTAATCAGGGGTTATTCCAGGTACCTACTGTGCTAAACAATGTGGAAACATTAGCCAATATTCCCTATATAATTCTTTATGGAGCTGAAAATTTTGCCTCAGTTGGAACCGAAAAGAGCAAAGGAACCAAGGTATTTGCCTTAGCTGGCAATATCAATAATACCGGTTTAATCGAAGTCCCTATAGGTATAACCTTAGGTGAAATTGTCTATAATATCGGGGGAGGAATTCCAGGAAATAAGAAATTTAAGGCGGTTCAGATTGGTGGACCATCCGGAGGCTGTATACCAGCACAGCATCTCAATGCTGTAGTTGATTATGAGTCACTAAAGGCACTTGGTGCTATTATGGGTTCAGGCGGGTTGATCGTAATGGATGAAGATACCTGTATGGTTGATATTGCCCGTTATTTCATGGAGTTTATTCAGGATGAATCCTGTGGCAAATGTACCCCTTGCCGAGAAGGGACCAGGGTAATGCTTGAGATATTGACCAGGATTTGTGAGGGCAAGGGCAAAATGGAAGATCTGGATACCTTAGAAGAGTTATCTCATAGAATTGGAGATACAGCCCTTTGCGGGTTAGGACAAACAGCTCCTAATCCGGTTTTATCTACCTTAAAATACTTTAGACATGAGTATATTGAACATATCAGAGACAAGAAATGCAGAGCAGGAGTTTGTGCCGAATTAGTATATGCTCCCTGTACCAATTCCTGCCCGGCTTCAGTAAATGCCCCGGCTTATATAGCATACACTAAAGAAGGGCAATATGAGAGAGCAATGCAGGCTCATTTAAGAACAAATCCTTTCCCGGCGGTATGTGGTAGAGTTTGCCCTGCTTTCTGTGAATCCCGCTGCCGGAGAAAAGATATTGATAGCGCCATTAACATCCGGGCTGTCAAGAGATTTATGGCTGATCAGAATATTAATTATTTAGATTGCTATCCTGATAAACATGTTAAAAATGGTAAAAGAGTTGCCATCATAGGTGGAGGTCCATCCGGACTATCCAATGCCTATTTTCTAACTATGTTAGGGTATGAAACAACAGTATTTGAAGCACAACCCAAGGCAGGGGGAATGCTGACTTATGCCATTCCTTCCTATCGTTTACCTAAAAATATTGTGGAGAAAGAGATTCAAGCCCTGGTAGATTATGGAGTTAAGATACAAACCAATGCCAGAATTGGAAAGGATATAACCTTAGATCAGCTCAGAGACGAAGGTTATCAGGCTTTCTATATCTCTGCTGGAGCATGGGATTCTATTATGCCGGAGATGGATAATCTGGATGACCCCAGAATTTACAGTGGATTAGAATTCCTGTCTAAATTTAACAGAGAAGAACCACTGGATATTGGTAAGGAGGTAATAGTGGTAGGTGGCGGTAATTCCGCTATAGATGCAGCCAGAACTGCCAAAAGGCTTGGCGCCAATGTTACTATTGTCTACCGTAGAACCAGAGAAGAAATGCCCGCTGATGAAGCTGAAATTAATGAAGCGGAGAGAGAAGGTATTAAAATATCTCTCCTGCAAAATATAAAATCAGTAAAACCTCATAAAGATTTCCTGGAAGTTGAATTAATCAATATGAGATTGGGAGATTATGATACCTCAGGACGACGCAGACCTGTGGAAATCAAAGACTCCAATTTCACTAAAAATATTGATTGCCTAATCCTGTCAATCGGTCAAAAACCAGCTATTACAGATTTATTAGGTAATGAGGAGATTCAGCTTAATCGTGACCAGACCATTCCAACCGAAAAGGGAAAAACTAGAATAAAAGACGTTTTTGCCGGTGGTGATGTGGCATTAGGCCCTGCTACCGTAGTTGAAGCAATAGGGGAGGCGCAGGATGCAGCGGAGGCTATTGATTTTTATCTAACTGGTAAGAAAAGAGCTTATCCCTGGAGAATAAAGGATCCTATCTATGTTGATTTTGATCCAGAAGCAGACCCGGTAGACTATCAACGTTCACATGAATTCCTGCTCCCGGTTCAGGAAAGAGGAATTTACAATGAAGTGGAAAAGACCTGGGATAAAGAGACCACCTGTCGTGAAGGCAGCAGGTGCCTGCGCTGTGAATACCGAGAGGACTAATATCGAGAGAAAGGATTGAAAAGATAAAATGAAAGATACAGCTATTAAAGAAGAAATAAAAACCATACCCCTGGTACAGGTTACTATAGATGGCCAAAAAATAATGGTAGAGCCCGGTACAACCATCCTTGATGCAGCAGAGAAAGCCGGTATAAAAATTCCTACTCTTTGTGCTATGGCAGAAATCAATCATTATCCGGGAGCTTGTCGCATGTGTGTGGTAGAGGTGGAAGGGATGCCAACCTTAGTTGCCTCCTGTGTTTACCCGGTTAGAGAAGGAATGATAATACATACCCATAACGAAAGGGTAATCAAGGCCCGTAAAGTGGTACTGGATTTGCTTTTAACTACTCACCCCTTAGATTGCATGACCTGTGAGAAAAACGGAGAATGTGATTTGCAAAACTTAGCCTATGAGTTGGGAATTAAAGAAACCAGTTACGGGAGGGTGGAGAGAAGCCTTCCGCTTGATGAAAGTAACCCCTTTATCTTGAGGGATTTGAATAAATGTATTCTCTGCCGGAGATGTGTGGAGATATGTAATGAAATTCAACAATCTCGGGCAATTGGTTTTGGATTCAGAGGAAAAAAGACGGAGGTAATTGCCGGGTTAGGCCATAAATTGGGACATGAAACAAAAATAGCAGCCAGTTCGGCAGAAAACCCTGATTATTCCAATTGTGTTTCTTGTGGTCAGTGTGTGGCAGTATGCCCGGTAGGGGCCTTAACTGACAAGGCGGCACAAGGCAAGGGAAGAGTCTGGGAATTTGAAAAAGTACATACTACCTGTAATTATTGCGGTGTCGGCTGTGGGTTTGATTTAAATATTAAAGACGGTAAGGTAGTTAAGGTTACTTCTAATCCCAATAGTATAGTCAATGGTATAAACCTCTGTGTAAAAGGGCGTTTTGGTAATGATTATATACACAGAGAAGACCGCCTGACTACACCTTTAATCAGAAAGAACGGGAAATTAGAACCTGCTTCCTGGGAGGAGGCGCTTCAGTTAATCAGTGAAAAATTTAGTGAGATTAAAAAAGAAAGTGGTGGTGATAGCTTAGCTGTTCTATCTTCAGCCAAATGTACCAATGAGGAGAACTTTCTGCTCATGAAATTTGGCCGGGCGGTTTTAGGTACCAGTAATGTAGACCACTGTGCCCGCCTCTGCCATTCTGCCACTGTTGCTGGTTTAGCACAATCTTTCGGCAGTGGAGCCATGACCAATTCTATTAGCGAGTTAGCCAATGCCTCAGTTATCTACTTAACCGGTTCCAATACCACTGAAAACCATCCGATTATTGGCTTAGAGATAAAGAAAGCGGTAACTAAAAATGGAGCAAAATTGATTGTAGCTGACCCCAGAGAGATAGAATTGGTAAAATATGCTACCCTCTGGTTAAGGCATAGGCCCGGTACGGATGTTGCCCTGTTTAATGGCCTGATGAATGTTATCATTACTGAGGGTTTGGAAGATAAGAAATTTATCGAAGAAAGAACTGAAGATTATGAAAAAATGAAGGAAGTTGTGCTGAAGTACACACCTGAGATTGTAGAGAAGATTACCGGAGTTCCTGCCGAAGATATCAGAAAAGCAGCCAGAATATATGCCGCCGGTCCCAATACCGCTCTAATTTACTCTATGGGAATTACTCAGCATACCAGCGGGGTGGACAATGTCCTGTCTACTGCTAACATAGCTATGTTAACCGGAAATGTAGGGAAGGAAAGCTCAGGGGTTAACCCCTTGAGGGGTCAGAGCAATGTACAGGGAGCCTGTGACATGGGTGCCTTGCCAAACGTATTCTCTGGCTATCAAGCCGTTACAGATCCGGTTGCACAGGAAAAATTTTCTAAAGCCTGGGGAGTTGAGCTTCCCAATAAGGTGGGACTAACCGTAGTGGAAATACTCAATGCAGCCTATGATGGTAAAATCAGAGGGCTATTTATTATGGCTGAAAACCCGGCTATGTCAGACCCCGATTTAAATCATGCCCGCGAAGCCTTAAAGAGAGTAGAATTCCTGGTAGTTTCCGATATATTTATGACTGAGACGGCTGAGGTTGCTGATGTGGTACTACCGGGAGTAAGTTTTGCAGAGAAGGACGGAACAATTACCAATACCGAAAGAAGGGTACAGAGATTCCATAAGGCAATCGAGCCTGTTGGGGATTCAAAGCCAGATTGGCAGATAATCTGTGAAATAGCCCAGAGCATGGGATATAATATGAGCTATGAAAGCCCGGCTGAAATTATGGAAGAGATTGCCCGGCTGACTCCCAGCTATGGCGGGATGCTCTACTATAGGCTGGAAAAAGGTGGCTTGCAATGGCCCTGTCCAGATGTAAACCACCCTGGTACCAAATTCCTGCATAAGGATAAATTTACCAGAGGGAAAGGAAAATTCTTCGGAATCGAATTCAGAGAAGCTGCAGAACTTCCCGATGAAGAATATCCCTTCATCTTTACTACTGGAAGGGTATTGTACCATTTCCATACCGGTACAGTTACCCGTAAATCCAGAGGTTTAAACGAAGTGTATAAAGAAGCATTGGTAGAGATTAATCCTGATGATGCCCGGGAATTAGGTATAGAAAATGATGAAATAATTGAAATTGCTTCCCGCAGAGGAACAATTCAGGCAAAGACCAAAGTTACCGAAAAATCGGACCGGGGTGTGATTTTCATGAGCTTCCATTTCCATGAAGCTGCTGCCAACCTTTTGACCAACGCTGCCCTTGACCCGGTTTCCAAGATACCAGAATATAAAGTATGTGCTGTTAAAGTTAAGAAGATATCCTAAAAATTAAAATTATTAAAAAGGGAGGATGCTAAATTGAGTCCGGAAGAAAAAGAAAAAATTCAATTGGTACAGGATGTGGCAACACCCTGTAATGCGCCGGCAGCTATTGCCAATGCTTTTTGCTCTATCGGAAAGGCCAAAGCCGGTTTATCGTTAGTAAAAATGATTATTCTAGGAATTTTAGCTGGCGCTTATATCAGCTTTGGGGCACAGCTGGCTACTATGGTTACCTATGATTCAGTTAAATTCGTGGGTGATGGAATTACCAAAATACTATTTGGTAGCGTTTTTTCGGTAGGTCTTATGATGGTAGTTATTGCTGGAGCAGAATTATTTACTGGTAATAATTTAATAGTAGTAGGTACCTTAAATAAGGATGTGACGGTAGAAAGATTATTATACAGTTGGTTCTGGGTCTATGTGGCAAACTTTATTGGCTCTCTCCTGGTAGTTTGGCTTATGTATAGTGCCCAGCTCTGGAAGACTGGCAATTTTGCGGTAGGGGCAAAGGCGTTAGCCATAGCTAACGGCAAAGTCGGTTTAACCTGGGGTGCGGCAATTGCCAGAGGAATTCTCTGTAACTGGCTGGTATGCTTAGCAGTGTGGATGGCTGTAGCAGCTAAAGATATAATTGGAAAAATCTTTGCAATCTATTTCCCCATTATGGCTTTTGTGGCAAGTGGTTTCGAACACAGTATTGCCAATATGTATTTTGTACCAATGGGTATCTTGTTAAAAAATAATGCCTCAGTAGTTTCAGCAGCTGGTTTAGCCGATCAGCTGGGCAAGCTGAATTGGGGTAGTTTTATATTTAATAATCTACTCCCGGTCACTATTGGCAATATAATAGGTGGAGCCTTCTTTGTAGCTACGCTATACTGGTATGTTTATTTAAGAGAGAATAAGTAATTTATTTAAGTAAAATAGAGAAAATCAGAGGGGTTATACTAGTGAGAATAGGTATAACCTCTCTTTTTACATATTGAGAAATTACCTGCTGATTTATATTTTTTTATTATTGGCTATACTGGTGACAATTAAATGACTAATCGGGAAAAATATGCTTCCATCTCTGTAATCGTGCTGGCAGGCGGAAGAAGCAGCAGAATAGGTTTAAATCAGGATAAAGGTTTTCTGCCTTTTATGGGTAGTAGTCTTATGGAAAAGGTTATTTCAAATATCCTATCTGTTACAGGAATTACTGAAGAAGATATTATTATTGTAGGGCCTAAAGGCCGGTTTCCACAATACAAGGTCACGGTTGAGGATTTCTACCCGCAAAAAGGACCACTGGGAGGCATCTTCTCTGGTTTACAATATTCTAAAACCTTCTACAACCTGGTTATCGGATACGATATGCCCTTTGTGGAAGCCGGGTTAGTGGAATATATGATAAAAAATAGGGAAGGCTATGATATCATTATTCCGACACATAGTAAGGGACTGCTGGAGCCATTATGTGCCATTTATAGTAAAAACTGTCTAAAGGTAATTAAAGAGAATTTGGGAAAAGGTATCCTGGCAGTCAGGGCTATCCTTCCTTTTTTAAAAACACTCAAAATAACCGAATCTGAAATCAGGAGATTTGACCCGGAATTATGTTCTTTTTTTAATATTAATTTTCAAAATGATTTTTTAAAGGCAAAAAAAATGGCTAAGAACCGGAGAAGAAAAGAATGCTAAAAGATAAAAAAGGGGTTGAGCAGGAATTAATTCAGATTAACCATGGTGAGCAAAAAAAAGTTATAGACTTAGTAGCAAAAGAGATAGCTGTAGGTATCTTTGTCAATCAGAAAAAGATTGTTAACTTAAATTCCAGCCCAGGTAATTTAAAATATTTAGCGACAGGGTTTTTATATAGTATAGGATTACTGAAAGATAAAAGGGATATTATTTCCCTTAAAACTATCGGAAAGGCGGTTTATTTGCAGATTAATAATCCCGAATCTGCCGCCGGTATCTTAGACCTCACCGGCCAGTTCAGGCCAATAACACCAGTGTATAGAAAATGTAATACCAAAAATAAAACTCTAAAACTTGATACAAGCACCATATACTCGCTCCTGGTTCTTATGCAGGAAAAGGCAGAGTTTTTTAAGATAAGCGGCGGAGTACATAGTTGTGGCTTGGCAAACCATGCCGGTCGCCTACTGCTGTTTTGTGAAGATATCAGCCGATATAATACAATAGACAGGATCTTAGGTGAGGCTATCTTAAAGGATATCGATACTAAAAATAAGGTAATGTTGACCTCCTGCCGTATTACTGCCGGTATTATGCATAAAATTATCAAAGGAAATGTTCCTATAGTGATTTCCAGGTCCGCCGTTACCGATTGTGCAATCCAGCTGGCTGAAAGGTATGGGGTTACCCTTATTGGATTTGCCCGGGGAGAGAGAATGAATATTTATACCCATCCCGAACGAATCACCGGGTAGCTCAGTTCTGATACCTGTTTTTTGATGCAAGAACAATTTACTCAAGAAGCGAAGGTTTTATAAATGGACGATTTAGTATTGGCTATTGATCCAGGCAGAAAAAAATGTGGAATTGCGCTGGTTGATTCCCGGTTAATATATTTAGAAGGCAAAGTTATAGATAATGAAGAGCTGGTGGATGGTATTAAAGGTTATCTCATTAAATATCAGGTTAAAAAGATGGTGATAGGTGGTGGTACAAATTCAGAGAATATCAGGGCTATTATCAAAGAAAATTTTCTGGAGATACCTATTACAGTAATTGCTGAAGAAGATACCACAATGGAAGCCAGACGATATTTTTTTAATTACAATCCGCCGACGGGCTGGTTAAGGTTTTTGCCCGGTTCTCTGCGTATTCCGCCTCGACCCTATGATGACTTTGCAGCCTATGTCATTGCCCGTAGATTTTTTACAGATAAAGGTTCTGGCCGAAAAAATGATTGCCAATAATTTTATTTTTAACCAGAACTAAAAAATATTAATTAAAAACCGATTATACTCGAATTTATTGCGGAGAAATAATGTTAGTACGAAAAAAAATTACTTTATATGGTATTGTGCAGGGAGTAGGATTCCGTCCCTTCATTCATAGATTGGTCAAAAAATATAAGCTCAATGGGTGGATTTGTAATTCCAACCAGGGAGTGGAGATGGAAGTAGAGGGGGAGAAATCTGCTTACCAGGATTTTTTAAAAGATTTAAAGAATCATCCCCCTTCGTTGGCCCTTATTGTTGATATCAAAATAAAGAATCTTCCCATTGCGGGGTATTCTGAATTTTTCATAAAAGAGAGTAATTCTCAATATCAGCACCCCATTATTCTTATACCCCCCGATATTTCCATTTGTGAGGATTGCTTGCGGGAGCTCAATAATCCTTTAGATCGTCGTTATCACTATCCTTTTATCAATTGTACCAATTGCGGTCCACGTTTTACTATTATTAAAGATATGCCTTATGATCGGAAGCAGACTACTATGCAGGAATTTCCCATGTGTACAGACTGTGCCCGGGAATTCCATGACCTTGAAAACCGCCGTTATCATGCAGAGCCCAATGCCTGCCCTGTTTGCGGCCCGCAAGTCTCTCTTTATATTAAAAATAAAAAAATTGACACACCAGAGCCAATCCCGGAAGTTCGAGAAAGGCTACAAAAAGGGGAGATAGGGATTATTAAGGGGTTGGGAGGTTTTCACTTAGCCTGTGATGCTCGAAATGAGGAGGCTGTTTTAAGGGTAAGAGCAATTAAAAAAAGGGACAAAAAGCCTTTTGCCTTAATGGCTGAAAATATTTCCACCATAAAAAATTATTGTTTTGTATCAGCATTAGCGTCGAGATATTTAGAAAGCAGAGAAAAACCCATCCTTCTTTTAAAAAAGAAAAGGATTTGTAGATTATCACCCGACATAGCCCCAGGCAATGCCTATTTAGGTTTTATGCTTCCCTATACTCCTTTACACTTTTTATTGATGCAGAAAAGTGGTCTCATTCTGGTTATGACCAGTGCCAATTTTAGTGAAGAGCCCATAATTATAGAAGATAAAAAGGCTTTTCAGGAATTTGGCCAAAAGGTGGACTTTATGTTTCTCCATAACCGACAGATTTACAATCGGTGTGATGATTCTGTTTTGAAAATGACGCCACATCAACCTATCTATATCAGGAGATCAAGGGGTTATGCCCCTTATCCGGTGATACTATCCAGGAAAACCAAATCAATACTTGCTCTCGGTGCTGAAGAAAAAAATACATTCTGTCTTATGCGTGACAGGTATGCCTTCCCCAGTCAGCACTTAGGAGACTTAAAAAATAAAGAAAACTTCACTGCCTACCAGGAAGCTATCCAGCGACTCTCTAAAGTATTACAATTTGAGCCTGAGGCCATAGCCTGCGACCTGCATCCTGATTATCTTTCCACTCATTATGCTGAGCAATTAGCCCGGCAAAAAAGGGTACCACTGGTAAAGGTTCAGCATCACCATGCCCATATCGTGAGTTGTATGGTTGAAAATCACATAACTGAAAAGGTGATAGGGGTAGCCTTTGATGGCACCGGTTTCGGTTCAGATGGCACAATTTGGGGAGGGGAATTTTTGGTTGTTTCACCGAAGGATTTCCAGAGGGCTGGCTACTTAAAATATATGGCACTTCCTGGTGGAGAGCAGGCTATCATAGAGCCCTGGAGAATGGCTTATAGTTACCTTTATTCTTTTTTTGGCCCTGACCTTGATTCGATTCCATTACTATTCAGAAAAAGGAAGAAAATAAAGGATTTTTTACTTTTAAAACAAATGATTGATAAAAAGATCAATTCACCCCCAACCTCCAGCTGTGGCAGACTGTTTGATGCAGTGGCCTCCTTAATTGGCTTGAAAGATGAGGTGGATTTTGAAGGACAAGCAGCTATAGAGCTGGAATCGATCTGCCGCCCTCAATATAAAGATAATTATAACTATCATCTCGATAAAGAGGCTGGTTGCTGGGTAGTCAATAGCAGAGAGATGTTTCAGGAGATAATTAAAGACCTGGAAAGCAATACTCCCTTATCTAAAATTGCCACTCAATTTCATAACACCATTGCTGATTTTATTCTTTCCATATGTGTTAAAATAAGAGAAGATTCTGCTATCAATGGTGTTGCATTAAGTGGGGGAGTATTTCAGAATAGTGTTCTTTTAACTGAAACTATAAAAAAACTAAAAAAGAGCAGATTTAAGGTTTTGATACATAAAAAACTCCCGCCCAATGATGCCTGCATCTCATTAGGGCAGGCAATAGTTGCCGATACACAGATAAAATCAGGAATCAGGATAGTAAGCTGATTTTGTAGTATATTTGTACAATTATAAAAATTATAATAGGGGTATTCGAAATGTGTCTGGCTATTCCTGGTAAGATAATAAAAAAAATCAACCCTGCAGAAGCAGAGGTTTTAATAGGAAAGATAAAGAAAATAATCAGTATTGACCTTTTACCCGAAATAAAAGAGGGGGATTATGTCCTGGTGCATGCCGGATTTGCCATTACTAAGGTTAATTTTCGGGAGGCAAAGGAAATAATCGAAGCCTGGGAGGAAGTTCAGCCTTGAAATATGATGACGAATACCGGGATAAAAAGCTCAGCCAATCAATAATAAACAGAATCAAGGGTCTAACCGAAGAAGAGATTAATCTAATGGAAGTCTGCGGTACCCATACAGTGTCTATTTTTCGCTCTGGCATAAAAAGCCTTTTACCAAAAAATATTCATTTAATTTCTGGTCCTGGTTGTCCGGTATGTGTGACTCCTGTTTCAGAGATTGACCACATCATAGCACTTGCCAGAATGGAAAATACTATCATAGTTACCTTCGGGGATATGATTAATGTTCCCGGTAGCTCCTCCAGTCTTAAAAAAGAAAGAGCCAGTGGAGCCGATGTTAGAATTATATATTCCCCCAGACAGGCACTGGAGATTGCCCAGCAATTCCCAGAAAAGAAAGTCATCCTGATTGGGATTGGTTTTGAAACCACTACCCCATTATTAGCTAGTGTAATGCTGGAGGCGAAAGAGAAAGCTATTACCAATTTTTTTCTTTTAAGTTTAGGCAAGCTGATGCCACCCATTATCAGATCACTTTTAGGGAGCCACGAGGTAAGAATAGATGGAATGCTCTGTCCTGGACATGTCAGTGCCATTATTGGCGTAAAACCCTATCAATTTATTCCAGATTGCTACAAAATTGGTTGTGTAATAGCGGGATTTGAACCGGTAGATATTCTCCTGGCTATCTATCATCTTCTCCTGCAGAAGATTAAGGAAAACCCCCAGGTGGAGAATAAGTACAGCAGAGCGGTGAGGGAAGAAGGTAACCCGGTAGCCCTTAATCTGCTGCAACAGGTTTTTATTCCTGTGGAGAGCGAGTGGAGGGGCATAGGTAAGATAGAAGGAAGCGGATTAGCCCTGAGACCGGAATATTCAGCCTGGGATGCTAACAATTTCACGCTTAAGTTGGAAATTTCCAGGGAGAACAAGCAATGTCTATGCGGAGAGGTCTTGCGAGGTATAGCCATCCCCCCGGATTGCCCTCTTTTTCAAACAGTTTGCACGCCGGAAAATCCGGTAGGCGCCTGTATGGTTTCCAGTGAAGGAACCTGTGCAGCATATTATAAATATAATACCGTATAACGTATACTGTATATCGTATAACGTCAATAATAGTTAAAACAGGACATAGGTTACACTTTTGCTTGCCATCGCCATATCTTTCTTTTTCTTTATGTATTAGACGCATGACGTACAACGTAAGACGCATGACGAATAACGCACAACGTAAAACGCATGACTTACGACGAGATTGTCACTGCGAGGAGCGCAGCGACGTGGCAGTCTCATACTCTGCAGCCCGAATTCTTTAACGTTATACCTCCTTAGGGGCTGTCTCCAACGACCAAGTAAAGTTTTTAGATTTTAGTCTAAAGTTTTTAGCTAAATACAGCAGGTTACTTTTGTTTTTAATATAAATATCGGATAGATATTTTTAATTTAGACCACTATGTATTTTAACGGTATACTGATATATGAGAATTCTTTTCCGACGCATGACGAACAACGCACAACGCAAAACGAGCTTAGCTTTAAAGTATTGTTGAGAAATGAAAATTATAGTTAAAATTTAGAAGGATAGTAAATGTAAATGAAAAATGGAATAATAACTTTAGATTATGGCAGTGGAGGAAAATTAACCAATCAGCTGATCAGTTCCCTCTTTTTAAAATACTTCAACAACCCGATTTTAAATCAGCTGCATGATGGGGCGACTTTGCCCCCCAATAATCAAAGAATAGCCTTTTCTACCGATTCTTACACAGTGAGCCCCATGTTCTTTAAAGGAGGAAATATCGGACACCTGGCTATACATGGTACCATCAATGATTTAGCTATGTGTGGAGCCACTCCCCGTTATTTCAGCGTCTCTTTTCTGATTGAAGAGGGCACCTCTTTAGAAACACTGGAGAAGATTACCTCGAGCATGGCAGAGGCTGCACAACAAACGGGTATCGAAATTGTTACCGGGGATACCAAAGTGGTCAACAAGGGGGATATTGATGGTATCTTTATTAATACTACCGGCATAGGTTATATAGCTGATGATGTTCATATTCACCCTGCCAGCGCACAGCCCAATGATGTTATTATCATTAATGGTCCCATTGGAAACCATGGCATCAGTATATTAGCCTCCCGGGAAAATTTAGAGCTGGAGGAGAATGTTTTCAGTGATACTGCCCCGCTTGCTGAACTGGTCCAGGAGATGCTCTCGGTTACTAAAGAGATACATATCTTGAGAGACCCTACCCGTGGGGGGTTGGCTACTGCTTTGAATGAAATTGCTCAATCTTCTCAGGTAGAGATAGAGATTGTGGAGGAGATGATTCCTATTGATGAACTGGTTCAGGATACCTGTAAAATTTTAGGTTATGACCCACTCTATTTAGCCAATGAAGGGAAATTGATTGCCTTTCTCCCCGCACAATTTGCCGGAAAGGTGTTACAGAAGATGAGAGCCAACAAGTATGGAAAACAGTCGGCTATTATTGGTAAGGTAATTTCTGGTGGAAGGGCGGAGGTTTCCCTGAAAACAGATATTGGTGGTAAAAGAATAGTTGGAATGCTCAGTGGAGAACAGCTTCCCAGAATTTGTTAAATTATTATAATATGAGATGAGAAAAACTAATCAGGGGGAAAGGAGTTGAACCATAATGAATAAAAAAAAGGAGAGCTATCCGGTACAGTTGGCCCGTGAAAGTATAACCCACTATCTAACCTGCAAAAAAAAGCTGGCTCTGCCAGATGACTTACCGCAGGAACTGGTTAAAAGTCGAGCCGGAGTCTTTGTCTCTTTACATAAAGGAGAAAGGTTAAGGGGATGTATTGGCACCCCTCTTGCTACCAGGAGTAATATAGCTCTGGAGATTATTGAAAATGCCATCTCTGCAGCTATTCATGATCCCCGTTTTTCTCCGGTGACTTTAGAAGAAGTAGAAAAATTAACCATATCGGTAGACATTCTTACCACACCGGAAGAGGTAAAAGATACCAGTCGGCTAAACCCAAAGAAATATGGAGTTATCGTTAGTAGCGGATACAGGAGAGGTCTTTTATTACCCGATCTGGAAGGGGTAGACACAGTAGCTCAGCAGCTCGACATCGCCAGACAAAAGGCGGGTATCTCACCCGGTGAAACTTTTCAGATAGAAAAATTTGAAGTAAAAAGATATTACTAAATCTTGATTTTTAATAGTCGAATAACCAGTAAATAATTAGTGACCAGTATAGGTTATAATCTTAAAATTGTTATTATCTACTATGATGAGAATTTTTTTTTAAATTATCAAAAACATGTTATTATTGTTTTAAGTTAGCCTGATTTATCATTATTGATCAATGGCTACCTTAAGAAAATCTTTTTAATGGTGAAAGAAATGACAGAACGGAGAACCCCGGGTGAATTTTTCAATATAAGAGAAGCCTTGAGTAAAGTTAACCTTCCTTCGCTCCTTACTATTTCCCGTAATATTGGTATTGACCTTGGCACCAGTAATACATTAATCTATGTCAGGGGAAAAGGAATTATTCTGGAAGAACCCTCTGTAGTTGCCTATAAAAAAACCAGTAACCGCATATTAACAGTCGGGCATGAAGCAAAAGCAATGATTGGCAGATCCCCAAAAGGTGTATACACTATTTGTCCTTTACAGCATGGGGTAATTGCTAATTTTGAAGCAACTGCTGAAATGTTGCGCTATTTCCTTAAAAAAGTGTTTACACGGTATCAATTTATAAAACCCTCTATCACAATCTGTGTTCCTTCTGGTGTCACTGAAGTGGAAAAAAGAGCAGTTTCTGAAGTTGCCTATGAATGTGGTTCCCGAAAAGTTTTTTTGATAGAAGAACCGATTGCTGCAGCTATTGGCGCAGGATTACCGGTTTTTGAACCTATGGGCAATTTTGTTATTGATATCGGGGGTGGAACATCTGAGGTTGCCGTTATTTCTCTGGGAGGAATTGTAGTGAATATGATTACCAAGGTTGCCGGTGATTATATGAATCAGCAGGTAGTCAAATATATTAAAGAAACCCATGGTCTTTATATTGGAGATTTAACTGCTGAGGATTTAAAAATAGCCCTTTCTAAAAAAGAAAACCAGAATGGGAATGAAGAGGCCCATTTTGAAGTTAGAGGGCGGGACCGTATCAGTGGATTACCAATTATTTTAAAATTAAGTAAAAACCAATTAAAAGAAGCCCTTCGTGGTTCAGTTGAAGTTATAGCAAATACTGTGAAGATGGCTTTAGAGAAAACACCCCCCGAGTTGGTATCTGATATTATCAATAAAGGACTGATCATGACCGGGGGCGGTTCATTGTTGGCTGATTTAGACCAGATCCTGCAGGAACAGATACAGATACCTGTCTTTATATCCAAAGAACCGCTATATTGTGTGGTGAAAGGAACTGGAGAAGCCCTGGAACATCTTGATCGGTATAGCCGGGTTCTGATGAAAACTTCTAGGAACAGATGATAACCAATAGAAGGCAACTATCGGAACTTATTTTTATTAATGCCATATTTGCTTCATTCAGTTAAAAGGGGATTAGAATATTGTTTTTTTGGAAGAAGTTTTCTAAAGAAAAAAGAGCATTTACTTTATTTCTATGCCTCTCCCTGTTATCGGCTTTAATCATGACTGTCGATTATCACGGCAGGGGGATTTTTGGAGTATTAAAGGGTTTAGGTTTTTTAATTTTGAAGCCGGTTAATCAAACTGTTCAGAATACTTCCCATTTTTTTTCCAACTATTTTCAAATATTTAAAGAAACTGAGGGAATACAACAGCAAAACACCCAATTACAGTTAGAAAATCGGGAGCTTAGCCGGGAGAATGCTATTCTAAAAGAAAAACTTGCCTCTTATGAACAGATTGATAAGATGATTCGATTTAAAGAGTATTATAATTATGAGATGCTTTCTGCTCAGGTAATTGGCCGGGAACCCAGCAACTGGTTCCATAGTGTAATTATTGATCTGGGGAGTAAAGATGGAGTGGAAGTAGATATGGGGGTTGCTACCCACAAAGGCTTGGTAGGCAAGATTATTGAGGTAGAACAACATACTTCAGAAGCTCTCTTATTGATAGATCAGGGTTGCTCTATCGGTGCCTTAGTGCAAAGAACCAGGGAAGTTGGGGTTATTAAAGGGGGAACAGAAAACGTCTACTCATACCTTGACTATATTGAACACGATGCAGATGTCCAGATCAATGATATAGTTGTTACCTCGGGTATGGGTAGCTCAGTTCCGAAAGGGATAATTATTGGTCGGGTAGTAGCTATTAGAAAAGAAAAGCATGAACTTTTTCAAAAAATTTTAATTAAACCAGAAGTTGATTTCAGTAAATTGGAAGAGGTCTTTGTGGTGAAGCAGTCGGGGATAAAAAGTAATGGGTAAAGATTTTTTTACAGTGGATAAGGTTGAATCAATAAAGTTGGGTAATAATCTTAAGGTGTTCACCTCTCAGATGCCGCATATGCAATCTGTCTCTATTGTTATAGGAATCAAAGCAGGTTCTATCTATGAAACAAAACAGGAGCAGGGTATCTCCCATTTTATCGAACACATGCTCTTTAAGGGTACTGAAAATAAGAAAGATACTTTAGCAATATCACAGGCGATAGAACAGTTAGGTGGGGAGATAAATGCCTCCACTTCTGAGGAATGCACCTTTCTCTACAGTAAGGTACTGCATAACAATTTTGAGGCTGCTTTTGAAGTATGCACCGATATTCTAAATAATTCACTTTTCAGAAAAGAGGATATTGGCCAGGAAAAAAATGTGGTTCTGGAAGAAATTAACAAATACCAGGATATTCCAGAAGATTGGATCACCTTTTTAATAAACAGATTAATGTGGAAAGATTCAGTACTGGGGCAAAATGTTTTAGGGGAGAAAAGAACAGTGCAAAGTTTTACCCGGCAGTCCATAACAAAATATTTTCAGGAAAGATATCAACCAGGAAATATGATAATCAGCATCACTGGTAATATCTCTCCTGAGGTAATCCCTAATGTCCTTAATAGATTTCCTATACTGCACAGGAACAATATACCAAAAATATTACCACCCCTTAAACACGCCGAAAATGCTGAACCTGAATTGAAGCTTGTTACAAAAAAGGTAAACCAGGCACACCTCTGTTTTGGCTTTGAGGGCATTTCCCGTCTTCATCCCGATAAATTTGTTCTGGATCTACTGAATATAATTTTAGGGGGAGGTCTGGGCTCTCGCTTGTTTCAGCAAGTAAGGGTTAAAGAAGGTCTTGCTTATGATATACACTCTTATCTTCAATATTTTAACGAAGCAGGTTCTTTCAATATCTATGCAGGCGTAGTTGCCGATAAATTGATACATAGTGTAGAAAAGATATTGCAGGAATTAAGAAAGATTAAGGAGATCGGGGTAACTGGTACTGAATTAAAGATAGCTAAAGAGATATACAAAGGAAGTGTATTGATGGGATTGGAAAATACTATGAGTTATGCTTTTCGGTTGGGTAGTTATGCTCTCCTGTATGATAAAGAGTATAACTTTCAGGAGATTATTGGCCGGGTTGAAAAAGTACAGGCTGAAGATGTAAGCAGGGTTGCTAATAATATCTTTCAAACCCCTAAAATAAAGCTGGCAGTCTTTTCTCCCGATGATCTAAAGATAAAAAAGTCTAAATTGCTTCCTATCCTGGCAATTTAAAGAGAGGAAAAGTAAAAGTAAATGCCCCTGGATTTAAGAGTAGGAGATATAATTAAATTAAAAAAGAAGCACCCCTGTGGAGGGTATCACTGGGAGATTAGCAGGACAGGGATAGATATTGGTTTGAGATGCCTTTGCTGTGGAAGAAAAGTTTTAGTACCCAGAATAAAGGTGGAAAGAAATATAAAGCTTATCATTAAAAGAGATTAAGAAGTTTTTGGTTGATAGTTTTAGATTTTAAAAAAGTTTGTTCTCAAATTTATCTTGCTATATAAAAAACACGATGTTATAATTATAAAGCATTTTTCCTTGCTCCTATCTCTGATTATGAGTAGGGGCCATTATGTCCAGAAGGAGGTGACCAAATGCGTAACTACGAATTGATGATTCTATTTGATCCCAATCTGCAGGAAGAAGATAAGAAGACTTTACTGGAAAAAATCCGCGAGACCATCACTGCTAATCAAGGAAAAGTAACCAAAATAGATCAATGGGGAAAAAGAAAATTAGCTTACCAGATAAAAAAATTCCAGGAAGCTTTTTACGTAATCATTGATTTTAACCTTGAACCAGTAAATATTGCCAATCTGGAAAACAGTATCAAATTTGAAGAAAAAATAATCAGATATCTTCTAATTCTTGGCTCAGAAAAAGTTTCTGTTCCTCGGGAACAAGCAAAAAAAGAAAAAGAAGAAGAATAATTAGTAATTGGTTGGTTCTAATGATGTTGTTTCTATAAAACCTAACAATGAATTCTATTTATTTTACAGATATTGAAGACGGAAAGGAATTAGTGAATGATTAGGAGAAGTAATTATAGGGGATTACGTGTAAGAAGAAAAATATGCTACTTTTGTGCCGAAAAAAAAGAAGCAAATTATAAAGATGTAGAACTTTTAAATCGTTTTATAAGCGATCAGGGTAAGATTCTGCCACGTCGTATAACCGGAAGTTGTGCCAAGCACCAGAGATCTTTAGCTGCAGCCATAAAAAGAGCAAGAGAGGCTGCCCTGCTTCCCTTTGTTAGCCAATAAACTTTCGTTATGCGCCGTACCGATGCATATATAGTTTATAATATAACGTGTACTGTTAAATAAAATAAAAAAATATAAAGCAAATTATCAATAGAAATTTGTTGTATTATTGAGGTTTTCCAAAAACAATAAGCTATGAACTAAAAACCTTTAATACTAATATATAAAAACCTTTAACTAAAAACTTTAACAGTAAAGGAGTAAGAAAAGGGGTTGTTAATTAATTGAAAGAACGTATGCCGACGAAATCAATTGTAGAAGGTGCCTTTCTTTCAGCGATTACAGCATTATTATTTTTAGCCAGTCTTTATATTCCTTTATTGGGGACCTTAATTAGTTTTTTATGTCCTTTACCCATAATAATTTTGTGTTTACGGCATGATATAAAAACAGCATTGCTCGCCCTTTTCATTTCTTTCCTGCTGGTTACTTTATTAGCCGGACCCTTTCAGGGTCTAATTGCCGTTTTTGGATTTGGAATACTGGGAATAGCTATAGGAATAGCTATAAAGGAAAAATTAAGCGTGTGGGAAATACTGCTGATTGGCAGTATCTCTTCTTTTGCCTCCAAGATAATATTAATGTTACTTGGCTTATGGCTGATGGGTATTAATCCATTAATGTTGGGAGTGGAGCAGATTGACCAGAGTATCCAGCAAAGTCTATCTTTTTATCAAAATATGGGTTTTGACCCGGCACAATTGGAAATTGTGAAAAATTCCCTGTTACAGTCTCTGGAATTGATAAGAGTAGCCTTTCCGGCTATGCTGGTTCTTGCTTCTGTATTTGATACTATAATTAATTACTGGGTAGCAGGGAAAATACTGAAGAGGTTTGGATATATTCTGGCACCTTTCACACCATTTCAGCAATGGAGGGTGGGACATTCCTTTTTTTGGAGTTATATGGCGGGAATTTTTATACTTATCATCAATTCACGATTTAACAATCCTGCCTTGCAAAGAATTGGCGTCAATATTCAATTACTGTTCTCCATAATTTTTTTAGTTACGGGTTTAGCTTTAGTGGCTTATATTATACAATATTATAAAATTAAATCTTTCTTTTTCTGGGTAATCTGCGTGCTTGTCTTTATGCAGCCCTTTCTCTCTTTAGTGGTTACCTGGATGGGAATACTGGATATCTGGCTCGATTTTAGAAGATTGGTCACTTTTGGCCCGGGTAAAAAAACGGATTAAATAGTTTAAAAGAAAAAGAAAAGTTCAGGGAAGTGTTTTAGCCCAAAACATAGGAGGGTACAGTCATGAAGGTAATTTTGAAAGAAAATGTCGAAACATTAGGATATACTGGTGATGTAATTGAGGTCAACAGAGGATATGCCCGTAATTATTTATTCCCCCGGGGGTTAGCTCTGGAATACACCAGTGGTAATTTAAAATCAATAGAACATCTTAAGAAAAAAGAATGGGAAAAACGAAACCGGGAAGCACTGGAAGCTAAGGAATTAGCAGAGAGAATCAACCATCTGGAGCTGCTCTTTACCGTAAAATCAGGAAAAGATGGGAAATTATTTGGTTCGGTAACCAATAAAGATATTGCCCAATCATTGGCTGATAATTATCAGATAGAAATTGACCGAAAGAAAATTGAACCCAATGAACCCCTTAAAAAAATTGGCAATTATCAGTTAAGCCTGCGCCTGTATACAGATGTGGAAGCTGAGTTAAAGGTTAGAATAATTCCGGAAGAGGAGACTAAAAAAGAAGGTATTCACGCAGAAGATAAAAAAGAGGAAAACAAAGCCGAAGAGGAAAACAAAGCTATAGAAGAAAATAAATAATAATAATATTCTCAATACAGGAATGAAAAATGGGAGAAAATTTGATGGAAATAACCAGAAGTGCTCCCCAGAATATAAGTGCAGAACAGGCAACGCTGGGCTCTATTCTTTTAGAAAAGGATTCTATCCTAAATTGCATTGAAATACTGAAACCTGACGACTTTTATAAAACCGCTCATCAGAATATTTTTCAATGCTCTCTGGATTTATTTGAGAAAAACCAGGCTGTAGATTTAGTAACCCTGACTGAAGAGCTAAAAAAGAGAAAACAGCTGGATGAGGTAGGGGGAGCTTCCTACCTGGCAACTTTAATGGGTAGCGTTCCCACTGCTGCCAATGTAATTTATTATGCCAGGATTGTGGAAGAAAAGGCTATTTTGAGAAAGTTAATTAATCATGCTACCCAGATTGTTTCTATGGGTTATGAAGAACAGGAAGAAGCCAGAGTATTGCTCGATAAGGCTGAAAATCTAATTTTTGAAGTATCCCAACAAAAAATTAAAGATTTTTTCTCTCCTATTAAGGACCTTTTGACAGAGACCTTTGAAAAGATTGAAGATTTATACCACAGTGGAAATTTTATTACCGGAGTACCCACCGGTTTTATTAAATTGGATGAACTGACTACGGGTTTACAGCCCTCGGAGCTGATAATTGTAGCAGGCAGACCATCAATGGGAAAAACTGCTTTTTGTATGAATATTGCTCAATATGCCGCTATGCAGCATAAAATACCAGTAGCTATTTTCAGTCTGGAAATGTCTAAATCTCAGATAGTTCAGAGAATGCTCTGCTCTGAGGCTCGTATTGATACCCATGCCTTGCGCCGGGGGATAATGCCAGAGGATGACTGGCCAAAATTATCTTTGGCAGCTGGTAGACTATCTGCAGCACCTATTTTTATTGATGATACAGCAGGCATTTCACCACTGGAAATTAAGGCAAAGGCTCGCCGATTAAAAGCAAAGCATGATTTAGGGCTGATACTGATCGATTATCTGCAATTAATTCAGACCGGGCAGAGAGTGGAAAACCGTCAGCAGGAAATATCACAAATTTCTCGTTCCTTAAAAGGATTGGCACGGGAATTAAATATTCCGGTAGTAGCTGTATCCCAGCTATCCCGAGCAGTAGAGCTACGGACTAATCAGCGACCTCGCCTTTCTGATTTAAGAGAGAGCGGGGCTTTGGAACAGGATGCCGATGTAGTACTTATTCTCTATAGAGAAGAATACTATAAACCAAAAAGCAGTAAAAAAGGTATTGCTGAGATAAATCTGGGCAAACAAAGAAATGGTCCTACCGGAACCTTCGAATTAACTTTTCTAAAGGAATATACGCGTTTTGAGAATTTAGCTCGGGTCACAGAAGATATGGAAGAATACGAATAAGAAGTGGCAAAAAACATTTTTTACCACTATTTACCTGAAATTTCGTTGACACTTTTTTTAAAACATAGTAACATTGTAAAGCAATCCAAAAGGAATAGTGACAGAGAAACTATTTCTTCTAAGTTTATTAATCAAAGTATTTTTACTTAATAATGTAGGGAAAGTGTTTTTTTCTGGTTATTGAAAATATGTAAAAACCGTTGTTTATTTCTCATATGCTTACTGGATGTTATGATATATCAGAATGATTTTGATGGTATATGAGCGAATAGTTATAGTATGCGGGCCGTTAGCTCAGTTGGTAGAGCATCTGACTCTTAATCAGAGGGTCGCAGGTTCGAAACCTGCACGGCCTACTGTAAATATTGCCTCCATCGTCTAGGGGTTCAGGACACCGCCCTTTCACGGCGGCGGCAGGGGTTCGAATCCCCTTGGAGGCACCTCAATTTTTAAATAACAGAAGTTCTATTAAAGTACTTTTGGGGAATAAAAGAATGCGTTTAACATAACATGTTTCGCATGTTTGTAAATGAAAAATAAGTATTTGGCTAATAGTTTTTAGTTCAAATCTGAGTGGACAGAAAGTTTTGTACATTACCAAGAATGCTTATTTTCTTTTAGTCACTGCGAACATTACATTAGCAGTGTGTGGCAGTCACATTCATTTGTGCTAAGAGGTTTTTGGTTCATAGTTTTTGTTTTTAGCGATGTAAAATATTTAAGTATACGATTAAGGGCGGATAGCTCAGTCGGCAGAGCACCTGCTTCACATGTAGGGGGTCACAGGTTCAAGTCCTGTTCCGCCTACCATTATTTTTAATGGTAGATATTCATTATAATTAATTCCACCTATATTTTACCCCTGCGATTTCTCTACCATCTTGTTAGTATAACCATTCTTTAAATATCCGAATAAAGTAAAATTAACACTTATATGGCTTTAAACAGTAAAAATATAGTAGAAAAAAAGATAGTGTGGTAATATTAATTCAGATATTACAGGGGCAAATAAAAGTTTATCCTGATAGTTTTGTAATATTTGTAATATTAAAAGATTTAAAACATAAAAAGTATTGGCCGGCGTAGCTCAATTGGCAGAGCAACGGAATCGTAATCCGTAGGTTGTCTGTTCAACTCAGATCGCCGGCTCCATTATTTTAGTTGGAACAGATGCCCACACCTTTAAAATAAAATCGATATGAATTTCTGGTATAATTCTCTTTGTCCTATAGCATCCTATGACATCTATATTGATAAAATTTGAAGAAAGGGAAGGTATAAATATTAATGCCAGTTTTTCTACCAGCCCATACTCTTTCTTTAAAAAAAATAAAAGAATATATGGATAGTTATAACTTTAAACCCAAAAAAAAGTTAGGACAGAATTTTTTAACAGATAATAATATCATTGCTATTATGGTCCAGGCCCTCAATCTGGATAAAGAAGAAGCGGTCTTTGAAATTGGTACCGGCTTCGGGAGCCTTACCATAGCTCTAATTCCTTATGTGCGGCATATTTTTTCGGTGGAAAATGATACACGTTTTAAACCTATACTG
The DNA here is from genome assembly GCA_029553585.1 of Candidatus Atribacteria bacterium. GTDB lineage: Bacteria > Atribacterota > Phoenicimicrobiia > Phoenicimicrobiales > Stramentimicrobiaceae > Stramentimicrobium. The sequence continues at coordinate 49,723 of JAKPKS010000082.1, forward strand.
AATGAGATTCTCGCACCTTATGGTGATTCTGTTACTGTTCTATATCAGGATATCCTTACTTTTGATTTAGCCTATTTTCTACAGCAAAAAAAACAGGAAGGCTATCATATCGAAAAATTGGTGGGAAATCTGCCTTATTCCATCTCCCTCCCCTTATTGAGAAAAATTATGGATTTGCATGGCAATATCAAAACTGCAGTATTAATGGTGCAGAAAGAGGTAGCCGAACGAATGCTGGCTAAGCCAGGCAGTAAGAATTATGGGCTTCTATCTGTACTATCTAGTTATTATGCCCAAATTGAAAAGATACACCTGGTAAAACCAAATGTTTTCTTTCCTAAACCAATAGTCGACTCTCTGATTTTAAAGATACAGTTTTTGTCCGAACCAAGTATTGAAGTGGCAGATGAGGCACTCTTTTTTAAGGTAATGGGAGCTATTTTTCAATATAGACGAAAAAGGATTGACAATGCCCTGCTCTTGTATTTTGGAGAGAGTCTCTCTAAAGAAAGTCTTGCTGATATCTTTCTAATGACCGGAATAGATCCAGGCGAGAGGGGAGATAACTTGCCTCTGACAGAATTATCCCACCTGACTGCTGCTTTAAAAGGTTTGCTCCCCGAAACACCTTCTTAATTTTCAATCTTAATAGAAACGCTGACTGCTTTCTTTTCTGCTTTAAAAAAACTGCTGCTCTTTTACTATTTAATCTTAGCTCCTTTAGTTAAAAAATAAAAAGATTTTTGACAAATAACTATTTTACATGATAAAATTTGACAAGCTCTGAAAAAGGAATGACTTTAAGAATTGGATAAGTGTATGATGATGCCAGGTGAAATAACTGCAACATTAAGAGTAAAGAAGTTTTCAAACTGGTTAATGTTAATATAGGGTTATAATCAGCACAGCAATTAATATTTTGCTGTGTTTATTTTTTTAGCAGAACCGGAATATTAATTATATACTAAAATGCGAATATAATAGGAGGTAAATGAAAATATGTAGCAGTGGGAGTTGATTATCTTTTTGGAATTTGGCAAATAAGAAAGGTTCTATGTAGTTAGGTGTTGATCATTATCTTAGTGTAGAGAGTAAAATACTTTTATTGTGCTTAACTGAAAAAACTTAAAAATTAAAAAACAAAAAGGCGGTGTAAGCAAGTGCAAGTTACTGATGTTAGAATTAGAAGAATACAGACTGATGGAAAGCTGAGAGCATATGTATCCATTACTTTTGATGATTCCTTTGTAGTCCATGACTTAAGAATTATTGATGGCAGAAAGGGCATGTTTGTAGCGATGCCCAGTAAACTTTTGCCTAATGGTAATCATAAGGATATTGCTCACCCAATCAATACAGAAGTTCGAGAACAGATCCAGAATGCTGTATTAAAGGAATATGAAGCAACGGAACATGAAGAACAGACAGCCGGTGAACCGATAGATATTGATGATGTAGAACAAAGTAGTGCTGAGTTTTCAGATGATTCTGAACCTGAATCAGCTGAATAATAACAAATTATACGTAATTTACTCGAAATATCTACTGCTTTCTTATAATAGACAGCTAAATTCAAATTAACCTGGTCAGGAGATAAATATTGTTCTCCTGACCGAAACAGGTAAAAAAGATAAAGTAATATCCAATTGGATGGGGTGTAGCCAAGCGGTAAGGCAAGGGACTTTGGCTCCCTCACCGAAGGTTCGAATCCTTCCACCCCAGCCAGATAGTGTTATTTTTTTGTTTTTTATTTATCCCAATTTCTTTAATAGAACTATTTTACCTCAATTTTTTAATATCTTTTCTTAATTATCTTTAAACATTTTTGAACAGGGTAAGGTTATGAAAACCATTGTATCTGTTATACTGGCAGCTGGTCAGGGAAAAAGAATGAAGTCCACACTTCCCAAAGTTCTACACCCGGTAGCCGGGAAACCTATGATTTTTTACTCCCTGGCATTGGCTAAATCTCTGGGAATAAACAAAAGAATTATCGTTCTTGGTCATCAGCTGGAAAATATTAAAGAAACAGTGGACAGTATTGATCAAGAAGTACATCTTGTTCCACAGAAAAATCAATTAGGCACTGCTCAGGCGATGCAAGAGGTAGTACCATATTTAACAGATTTTTCTGGCACTATTTTAATCTTATCTGCCGATGTGCCCCTTTTGAGCGCTACTACTGTTAAAAGAATTATTGATTATCACCAAAAAGAAAGAGTAGCGGGAACTATATTGACTGCTAAATTGGCAAATCCGGCAGGTTATGGGCGTATTATACGAGATGGAGTTGGAAAGATAGCAGAGATTGTAGAACAGGCTGATCTTACAGAAGAACAGCAGAATATTGATGAGATTAATAGTGGGATTTATTGTTTCCATAGCAAGGAATTATTTCAGGCCTTGGCTTTAGTTAAAAAGAATAATCGTCAAAAAGAATACTATTTGACAGATGTCATTAAAATACTGCTGAAGAAGGGCTATACGATAGGCAGTATTACTATCGATGACCCGACCGAAATAATCGGTATAAATGACCAGAAAACCCTCTCACAGGTTTCTCAAATAATATATGAAAGAAATGCATTACGGCATATGGAGGAGGGTGTTACCATTGTTTCTCCAGGTAACAGTTTCATCGAAGAGCAGGTAGAGATAGGCAAAGGTACTATTATATATCCCTTTACAGTGATTACCTCGGGCAGCCGGATAGGGCAGGGCTGTCGTATTGGCCCTTATGCCCATATTGTAGAGAGTAACATTGGCAATGAAACTGTCATCTTTTCCTCCCAGGTGGAGAAAAGCCGTATCGGTAATAACACTGTCATAGGGCCTTTCGCCCACCTCAGACCTGATAATATCATCGGTGATAAAGTAAAGATTGGCAACTATGTTGAGGTTAAGAAAACAATTATTGGCCAGGGTACCAAAGTGGGGCATCTCGCTTATTTAGGAGATGCAATTCTAGGTAAAAAGGTTAATATTGGCGCAGGCACCATAACCTGTAATTTTGATGGAATCAGAAAGAACCAGACTACTGTAGAGGACGGTGCCTTTATTGGCACTAACAATTCTCTGGTAGCACCGGTAGTCATTGGAAAAGATGCCTATACTGCCGCTGGTTCTACTATTACAGAAAATGTCCCTGCGGGTAGCTTAGGGATTGCCAGAGCCAGACAGCAAAACATTATTGACTGGGTGGCAAAGAAGAAAAAGCAGCATGAAGAAGTAGATAAAAAATGAAGAGATAAGGAGGCAATATTGTGATTGCATGTGATAACAAAGAACTAAGGATATTTTCTGGAAATGCTAACCAGTCATTGGCAGAAGAAATTGTTGGCCATTTGGGGACACAACTCGGAAAGGCTGAAGTGTCAAAGTTTCCAGATGGAGAATTACATGTAGAAATAGGTGAAAATGTCAGAGGGCAAGATGTCTTTGTCATTCAGCCCACCTGCCATCCGGTTAATGACCATCTCATGGAATTGCTGGTTATGATTGACGCATTGCACCGGGCTTCTGCGGGAAGGATTACCGCAGTGATACCATATTATAGCTATGCTCGTCAGGATAGGAAAACACGTCCCAGAGAACCTATTACCGCAAAACTGATAGCTAATCTATTGGTGGAGGCTGGAGCCAATCGTATTTTAACTATGGATTTACATGCTGGGCAGATACAGGGCTTTTTTGATATCCCGGTAGATCACTTAGAAGCAGCCCCTATTTTAGCAGACTATTTTAAAATAAAAGATTTTGACAGAGCGGTAGTTGTTTCTCCTGATGTGGGAGGAACTGCCCGGGCTCGTAATTTTTCTGGTTATTTAAACAAACCGATTGCCATTATTGATAAATATAGAGCATCTTATTCCAATGTGGAGATAATGCATATTGTAGGAGATGTTAAAGATAAGACGGCGATAATAGTTGATGATATGATAGATACAGCCGGTTCTATCGTCAAGGGCAGCCAGGCCATAAAAAATGCCGGAGCTAAAGAAATATATGTTTGTGCTACCCATCCGGTTTTTGCCGGTCCGGCTAAGGAACGTATGGAAAAGTACTGGCAGGAAAAATTGTTTTTGGAGATAGTAGTGACCAATACCATTCCAGTCCCAGCTGAAAAACAATTACCCTGTGTAAAAATATTATCAGTCTCAGGATTATTTGCTGAGGCAATCAAACGTATTCATTTTAATCAGTCTGTGAGCGCACTATTCAGATAATAGTTTAGAAGTATTGAAATAATAATGAGATTTTTAAAGATAATTATGTTATAATATATTGTTATATTTTTTTAAATAATCTAAATAGTCATTTAAGAAAAGTGATGATGCGGAGGAAAACAGTTTTATGAAACGGATTCAATTACAGGCAGAAATCAGAGAAAAGTCTGGTAAAGAGGAGAGCAGAAAACTTAGAAAAACAGGGTATGTTCCGGGCGTGCTCTATTCTCCACGCGATAAGAACAATATTTTATTGAAAATTCCGGAAAAAGAAATTTTTCGTTTTTTATCAGATAAAAAACATTCACATGGTATCATTGATTTGGAGATAAAGGCTGATGAGGCTAAGAAATTAACCCGCTTGGCAGTAATTAAGGATTTCCAATACGATTCTTTGCAGAAAAAAATCAATCATTTTGATTTCTATGGTGTGGCTTTGAAAGAGAAGGTGACCCTGGTAATTCCCATTGTGCTGGAAGGTGAGCCTAAGGGAGTTAAGGATGGCGGGATACTGGATATATCTTTAAGAGAAGTAGAAGTAGAATGTCTACCCACCGATGCACCTGAAGCAATCGTCATAGATATAAGCGAGATGGGTTTTAATGATGTTAAAACGTTAGAAGATGTGGTTTTACCTAAAGAAGTTAAACTATTAACTGATATTAGTCGAGTAATAGCCTCAGTAGTTGCCCCGACCAGGGAAGAGGAAGCCGTACCGGAAGAAGAGGCGGAAGAAGCTGCAGTGGCTGCTCCAGAAGCTGCTGATAAGGCCAAAGATAAAGAAGACAAAGCAACTGAACATAAAGCAAAAGAATAAATAAAATTTCTTAACATTGTAAATAAATCAAAATAAATTCAGCCAAGGCTGTGATATTGTGAATATAATAGTGGGTTTGGGTAATCCTGGAGCCAAATATAAATATTCCAGACATAATATCGGGTTTCAAGTGGTAGACAAATTTGCTCTTCAGGTTTTCGGCAATAATCTGAAATGGAAAAAAAAGTTCCAAGCCCACATTCTGCAAGGCAAGTTTCAAGGACAGGACCTCATTCTGATTAAACCGCAGACTTTTATGAATCTGAGCGGCAGTTCAGTGAGAGATATTATGGCTTATTTCCACATTGCTCCAGAACAACTATTGGTTATCTATGATGATTTTCATCTTCCCTTAGGAAAGATAAGAATCAGAAAGCGGGGAAGCTCGGGTGGGCATAATGGGATAGAGTCTATCATAAATACCCTTAGAACAGAAGTATTTCCCCGTTTGCGCATCGGAATCAGAAATACTCAATTCTTGCCTGATTTAGATTATGCTGATTTTGTTTTAGCTAATTTCTTACCAGATGAGCTAAAACTGATGGAACAGACTGCAGGAAAAGCAGTGCAGGCTATTGAGGATATTATCTCATATGGTTATGAGTTTGCTATGCGGGAATATAATGGCTTAGATTTAACTGATTAGACTTTCACTCAGTTAAAATCCGCCTTATTTTACTTTCAGTTACAGAAAACAGTTAACAAAAGTAGTACAGGGAGGCAAGAATGATTAAAAAAATCGGAGTATTGACCAGTGGAGGAGATTCTCCCGGAATGAATGCCTCCATCCGGGCAGTAGTTCGTTACGGGATACACCATGGATTGTCAGTTTCAGGAATACAAAGCGGTTATTCCGGTCTCCTGGAAAACAAAGTCACCCACTTGGATTTAAAGAGTGTGGGAGGAATTATGCAACGTGGTGGAACTATGCTGATGACCTCCCGCAGTGAGGAATTCAAAACTATTTCGGGTATCAGTAAGTCTGCCGGTATCATAAGAGATAATGGTATCGATGCGCTGGTGGTGATTGGAGGCGATGGCTCAATGGCTGGTGCTCTCCACCTCTACCGGCAGGAGGGAATCCCGGTAGCGGGTATTCCGGCCAGTATCGATAATGATCTTTATGGTACAGATATGTCTATCGGTGTAGATACAGCCTTGAATACTGTTATTTCTGCCATTGATAAGATAAAAGATACTGCCTCCTCCCTGCGACGGGCATTTATTGTAGAAGTGATGGGAAGAGAGTCGGGATATTTAGCTTTAATGGGTGGAATTGCCGGTGGAGCAGAAGCGGTAATTGTTCCGGAATTTCCGGCTGATCTGGCTGATATCAGCGCTAAACTGAAAAGAGGTTACGAAAGAGGAAAAACGCATGGACTGGTGGTTGTAGCTGAAGGGGCAGGTAATCCCTATGAGATTGGTAAATATCTGGAAAATAAAATTGGTTTTGAAATGAGGGTAACAGTGCTGGGTTATGTGCAAAGAGGTGGGTTCCCCTCAGCCTTTGACCGTATTTTGGGGAGCCGATTAGGCTCGGCTGCAGTAGAACAATTACTGCAAAGTCAGTTTCACCATATGGCAGGCTTAAATGGCAATAAAGCCGTTGCCGTTCCTTTAGAAGATGTCTTAGCTCAGAAGAGGATACTCAGTGAATCACTATATCAATTGGCTGCTATATTAGCTCGCTAATTCCTGTCCCAGATGATGAATTCTATGCTATCTATAGAGAGGAGGGCACAATTTGTCCTTCCTGTTCTCGGTAATTTACCATATAATCATTAAATTAATTAAGGGCTTTGATAGTAAGCAGTCAAAGCCCTTTCTGCTCAGAGTGTCATAAGATGAAATTAAATAAATTTTGGAATCAGTATCCAGACTATAATAAATTTATACAGGATTTTCAAAGCGGGCTTAAAAAACCTCTCAATATTATTGGTTTAGATGGTAGTGCCCTTTCTTTTTTTATCTCCTCCCTAATTTTAAAAAGGGAATCCAAACGAGTATTCCTGTTGTTAACTAATAGCTTGGAAGATGCTCAGCGCTGTTATCAGGATTTGATGAGCTTTACCGGCTGGCCGGAAAATAATCATATACTTATTTATCCAGCTATAGAGGTTCTGCCCTATGAGGACCTTCCCTATGATACACATATTGTAAAACAGAGAATCAGGGTTTTATCTGCCTTGTTGCACTACCGGCAGGCTGACCGCGCCGGTAAAAATGATTCCCTTTATCCCTCTGTTATTATCAGCACCTATCGGGCTGTTTTGCCAAAAATAATACAGTATAACAAATTTCTGAAACAGCACCTGAAATTACAGCGTGACGGATTTTTAAATATAGAATTTTTCCTCACTTATCTTCTGGATCAGGGTTATCAGTCCTCTGAAATGGTTGAAGCGACAGGACAATTCAGTCAGCGCGGGGGGATTATTGATGTATTTTCTTATACCGAAGAAAACCCCTTAAGGATAGAGTTAGATGGGGAAAAGATTGCCTCTTTACGTTTTTTCGATCTGGAATCCCAACGTTCCATTAAAAAAATTGAGGAAATCGAGCTGATTCCACAAATAGAGCTCAATACTGAATCTATGGAAAAAGAGGAAGAAACCGGTTCTTTTTTCGGCTATTTACTGGATGAGACCGATATTTTTGTTACTCAATTTCCGGAGATGGAAAAGAATATTCAGGATTGGGAAAAAGAAATAAAGAAATCATATTTACTTAAAAAAGAAGAGAAAGGTGAACTGTTACCGCCGGATTACTATTACCTGAGCTGGCTTGAACTGAAGAAATTGCTTGCTCAGAAAGAGCGATTGGTGACCATAGAATCCTGGCTGACCCCAGATTCTCTGTCCTCAGCGCAAATAAGAGATAAAGATATAGATAGCCATTATGCTTATCAATTAGAAATAAATCCTGCTGAACAATACTTAGGAAATATAGACCTGTTTCTGAAAGCACTCCGTAAAAGTTCCCGGGAAAAACAGAATATACTGATTTTAGCCAATAATAAGGTCAGGGCTTTACGCCTGGCAGAGATATTTGATGATCGTGGTTTTAGCAATTTTCGTATGAGTGCTTTGCCGGAGGTTGAACTGGAGCCAGGTCAGGTCTGTTTGAGCTACGGACAGATGAGTAATGGTTTTTCCATTCCAGTACTAAATTTAGCTGTTATTACTGAACAGGAAATCTTTGGCCGGCAGAGGGAAAAAAGTTATCAGCCGAAAAGGTCTCAGGGTAAATCATTTTTCCAGTTAGATGAATTAAAACCGGGTGATTATGTAGTACATGTTAACCATGGTATTGGCCGTTATGAAGGGATTCGTCCCCGTATTACCGATGGTGTCCGCAGAGATTATCTTCTGATTCAATATGCTGCTGATGATGAGCTCTATGTGCCGGTAGAACAACTGTCTTCTATCCATAAATATATTGGTGTGGGCGGAGGTATTCCTAAACTGCACCGTTTAGGAGGAAATCTCTGGAGGATAACCAAAAGAAGAGTAAAGGAATCTATTCAGAAGGTAGCCCTGGAGTTATTTGAATTATATAGCCGGAGAAAGAATGTTCAAGGTTTTTCTTTTTCTGGTGATACGGTATGGCAGCAGGAATTGGAGATGACCTTTCCTTTTCAGGAGACACCGGATCAGGAGAAGGCCTTTCAGGAGGTCAAAAGTGATATGGAATCAGCCCACCCGATGGAACGCCTCATCTGTGGAGATGTGGGTTATGGCAAAACTGAGATAGCCATACGGGCTGCCTTTAAAGCAGTAATGGATAACAAACAGGTAGCAGTACTGGCACCTACTACCATTTTAGTTCAGCAGCACTGGGAAAATTTTTCAGAGAGAATGAAGGGCTTTCCAGTAAGAATCGAGATGCTCTCCCGGTTCAGATCTAAAAAAGAACAGCAGGAGATTATTGCTGATTTAAAAAAAGGAAATATTGACATTATTATTGGTACACATCGTCTGGTACAGCCAGATGTAACCTTTAAAGATTTGGGCTTGCTGGTGGTTGATGAAGAACAGCGATTTGGGGTTATCCATAAAGAGAGGATAAAAAATATAAAAGAACAGGTAGATTCGCTGACTCTTACCGCGACCCCCATTCCCAGGACTCTCTACTTATCATTAACCGGCATCAGAGAGATGAGTGTCATAAATACTCCGCCAGAATTACGTTTGCCTATCATGACCTTCTTTAAGACTGAAACAGACGAGGTTATCAGAGAGGCTATCCGGAGGGAGCTGGAAAGGGGTGGTCAAGTCTATTATGTGCACAACCGGGTGGAAGATATCGACTCTGTTGCTGAAAAGGTAAGACGTCTGGTACCAGAGGCTAAAGTAATCACTGCCCATGGTCAGATGCCGGAGGAACAGCTGGAAAATATAATGATTGATTTCATCAACCGGGAAAGTGATGTCTTAGTCTGTACTACCATTATTGAAATAGGCTTAGATATACCAAATGTTAATACTATCATCATCGACCAGGCACATCAGTTTGGATTGTCTCAGCTCTATCAGCTCAGGGGACGGGTTGGGCGCAGTAACAGGAGGGCCTATGCCTATCTGCTCTATCCTTCTAAAAAGATACTGACCGATAATGCCCGTAAACGTCTGGAGGCTATCCGGGAATTCAGTGATTTAGGCTCAGGTTTCCGATTGGCTATGCGTGACCTGGAAATAAGAGGGGCAGGTAATCTTTTGGGCAAAGAACAGCATGGGTTTGTAACCGAGGTTGGCTTCAATTATTATTGTCAGTTACTGGGAGAGAGTATCGGCGAACTTCTTCATCCTGAGTCAGCTGAAAACAGTTTAAGGGAACCGGAGCCAGAAATTGAAGCCAGGCTGGAAAGTTTAATTCCGGAGTATTATATCAGAAGTCCTGAGGTAAGGATTAGTTACTATCAAAAATTAGGGCAGTTAAAGAATGAGGTAGAACTTAACGATATTGAACAGGAACTTCGAGATATTTATGGTCCCTATCCAGCAGAGGTAGAGAATCTGTTGCATATTATTGCCCTGAAACTAATATTAAAGAACCAGGGAGTCACTAATATCAGGATAACACCACGGTCTCTCCTGCTAAAATTTCCGGTGGGAGTACCTTTGGAGCGTAAAATTAAGAAAGCTTTAAATAATAGTCTTGAAAAGAATATAAGCTGCCGCCAAAAAGGGCACCATTGTGAGTTAAAATTGACCGTCCAAAGGATCGGCAATTCTCTCCCCGAAAACCATATTCTCAAGCAAAGCTTTTCTTTTTTAAAAAATATTCTAAATAGGCAGGTTCAGGTATCTGCCAGCCAGATGTAAATGGTATAATAATAGCATCACAGTCTCCCCAATCCTGAATTAAGAATATTTTATAAAATCTTTAGAATTAATTTATATGTTATTAAAACTTTGTTAATATAATAAAAATACAGGAAAAGATAATCTTGTCTCTTAAACTTAAAGGGGAATATTTTTTATTAATAAAAGAGAAATTGAAGCAACTGGTAACAGGAAGGAGAGAATTATTTAATGTATCAAAAAGAACAGGATTTGTTTGCTGATTTAATCTCCATCGTAACACGGCTGAGAGGTCCGGAAGGCTGTCTCTGGGATAGGAAACAGACTCTATCTACCATGGCTGCCAATATAGTAGAGGAAGCTCAGGAAGTACAAGAGGCGGCAGAGAAGTGCGATCATAATAATTTATGCGAGGAATTGGGAGATGTACTAATGGATATCTTAATAACGATAGAGATAGCCCGGGAGAAGGGACTTTTTGATTATCAACTGGTGTTACAGGAAGCTAAGGCAAAATTTATTCGTCGACATCCCCATGTCTTTGGTGATACGCAGGTCAATAGTGCTGAGGAGGCACTCTCGGTCTGGCAGAAAATGAAACAGCTGGAAAGAGAAGACCGGAAATAAATCTAAAACAAAGGGAGGATTATTTATGAAAATGAAAATAGATTGGGATAGGAGAGACACTATTTTAAATACCAAGTGGTTTTTCTTTTTTTTATTTTTAATAATATCTCTTTTTTTAATCTTTCCAAAAGTAGTTTATCCAGCCGAAAGTCTGAGTTTGAATATTGATGACTGTATAGGAATAGCCCTCCAAAATAATTTAGGATACCAGATTGCGCAAAATAAAGTTGAAGTAAAAAAAGAGCAGACACAGGAAGCTAAGGGGGCTGAAAAAATACAAGCCAAATTCCAGGGTGGTTATATCAGAATGAATGAAGCCCCCGATTTGGATAAAATTAATGAGGGCGATTACAGCTACTTATACTCTTCCGGTACCGGTGTCCCTTTAATTTCCTTTAATGTTTCAAAGGTATTGTATAGCGGGGGAAAGCTGAAAAATCTGATTGAACTGGCTAAAGCCGAGCAGACTATTGCTCTTAGTGAATTAGAGACCAGCAAGCAGGAGCTTGTTTATAAGGTGACTGAAGCTTATTACCGGGTATTGCAGGCTGAGGGATTAAAGAGAGTTAGCGAACAGGCTTTAACCCAGATTAAGGCGCATCTGGAAACCTCTCAATCACTACTGGCAGAAGGTATGATTGCTCCTATTGATTTAAACCGGATTAACTCACAGCTCTCTCATCTGGAACATAATCTTATCAGGGCTGAAAATAGTTATCTACTGACCGTATACAACTTAAATTCCATAATGGGAATTGAACTGGAGACTGCCATTCAGCTGCAAAACAATCTTGCCTATGAGCCCTGTGACATTACCCTGGAGGAGGCGCTGGAAACTGCCGGGAAGTACCGGCCGGAAATAGAGCAGATTAATCAGCGGAGAATAATGATGGAGGGGATGGTAGACATAGCCAAAGGCAATAGATTGCCTCAGGTAGTAATGAATATGGAATCCGGATTAACCGGCTGGAAGGTTGCCATTGTAGGTGAAGTGTCCATCTTAGATGGCGGGGTGAATAAATCTAAAATTAAACAGGCTGAGCTGAATTTAGCGCAGATTGAGCAAGGTGAGCAGCAGACTCTGCAATTAATAGAATTAGAGGTTCGTTCTCTCTATCTGAAAATGAAGGAAGCAGAAAAATTAGTTAAGATAACCGAACAGGGCATTAAAGACTCTGAAGAAAGTTTTCGTATTGCGCAGATAAAATATAATGAAGGGGTCTCAGCAAATATCGAGGTAATTGATGCCCAGAGCGCTTTGATTGAAGCAGAAACCAATCATCTCAATGCCCTTTATGATTTTAATACCAGCAGAGCAGCCCTTGTTAAAGCCATGGGACTGTCATAGCGTGTCAAGGGGACGGTTCTCCTGACACAAAATATTTTGACAGGCTAAAATATAATCTTTGAAGAAATTAAATTGTTTTATAACGGAAAAGAGCAAGAGAGGAACTGAATAATGAGAATTACCAAACGCAGGATATTTTATATCATAATCATCATAATAGTGGGATTGCTGATAGCGCAGTCTGCTCAACGTATCTATCTGAAAAGACAGGAGGCAATCGCTGAAAAACCAACCATTCAACCGGAAAAGATTGTTCCCATACAGGTTGCTAAGGTTCAGAGAGGAGAAATTAACTCTCTTTTAACTGTGTCCGGGTTGGTGGAGCCAAAAGAAGCAGTGCGTGTATTCTCTAAAACCGTTGGTCAGGTAAAAGAAATTCTAATACAGGAAGGTGACCAGGTAAAAAAAGATGCAATCTTAATGCGTTTGGATGATGAACAGACCAGACTGCAGGTGGCACAGGCAAGAGCTAATCTGGATTCAGCGCAGGCTTCACTGGAAAGGATTAAAGCAGGAGCGAGACCACAGGAAGTTAGTCAGGTTGAGGCAGCAGTCCGCCAGGCTAAGATTAATTTGGATAGTGCAGAAGAGAATTATCTGAAGATGCAAAAATTGTTTTCTGAAGGAGCTATCTCAGAACAGCAGCATGACCAGGCTAAAAACCAGCTTGAGATCGCCCGGGCACAGTATCAGAGTGCCTCAGAAAGCTATAAGCTGATAACTGAAGGCGCCTCTGCGCAGGATATCAGAGCAGTAGAAGCCCAGGTCAGACAGGCTCAATCTGCCTTAGAGCTTGCCCAGTCCCAGCTCAATAACTCTATCATCAAAGCCCCAATCAGTGGAAGTGTTACCTCTATTTCGGTTAAAACGGGAGAATTAGCCTCCTCTGCAATTCCATTATTGTCAATTCTGGATATCAGTGAATTATCGGTCAAAACAGGTATTTCTGAAAAGGATATTGGTGCTGTTCAGATAGGACAGGAGGCAGATATTTTTGTTGATGCCTTCCCCCGGGAAAAATTTTCAGGAGAAGTAGCCAGTAAAGGTGTGCTGGTAGACCCGGTTAGTAAAACTATGGAAATAAAAATCAGGATTAAAGAGCCCCCTGTGGTAATCCCGCCGGGTGTATTTGCCAGAGCAAATATTATCACTGAACACAACACAGATGCCTTAATAATCCCTTCCACTGCACTGACCCGCAAAGCAGATGGATTATTTGTCTTTGTACTGGAAAATGATGAACAAACGGTAAAAAGAAGGGCTATCAGCACCGGCATTACCCAGGGTAATCGGGTAGAGGTATTGGATGGCCTTACCGATAATGAAATTGTTGTAATATTGGGCAATATTTCCCTGGAAGAAGGAGACTTAGTGAGAGTTACCAATCGGGAGGTTCTGGAATGAATCTACCCGGATTTTCGGTCAATCGTCCGGTCACCGTATTTATGCTCTTTATTGCCTTAGTGGTCATTGGCCTTGTTTCCTACCAGGGATTAGGGCTCGATTTGCTGCCCGACATGTCTTTTCCCATATCTGCTATAATGGTTTCTTATCCCGGAGCAGCTCCTGAGGAGATAGAAACATTAATTACCATTCCTCTGGAGGAAGCGGTAAGCACTGTTCATCGTATCGATACTCTGAATTCTATTTCCCAGGAGGGAAACAGTATACTGCTGTTATCCTTCCAATGGGGAACTAATATGGATATCGCTACCCTGGAAATCAGAGAAAAGATAGACCAGGTAAAGAGAGTATTGCCTGATGGAGCAAGTGACCCCAATGTCTTTAAATTTGACCCATCTATGATGCCCATCATGGTATTGGGGTTAAACTCAGAGCAATATTCGCTTCACGAACTGGATAAATTTGCCCAGCAAATAGTTAAACCCCGTTTGGAAAGGGTAGAAGGTATAGCCAGTGCAGCTGTAAGCGGTGGATTAGAGCGTGAAATACTCGTTTCAGTAGATAATGAAAAGCTGAGAGCCAACAATCTGACCCTTGACCATATCGTTATGGCGTTAAGAAGTGAAAATATTAATTTACCGGCAGGAACATTGAGGGAAGGTAATGTTGATTTTTTAATCAGAACTCTGGGACGTTTTAAAAGCATCTCTGATATTGAAAATGTTATCATCTCTACGGTCAGAGGAACTCAGATTTCTTTGAAAGATATTGCCACGATTTCCGATACCTTTAAAAAACAGAATACCGTCGCCTATATCAATGGCTATCCCAGCATCTCCTTAAGTCTGCAAAAGGAATCGGGAACCAATACCGTGATAGTAGCTAACCGGGTAAACAATGAAATCAAAACCATTAAAAACAAAAACATACTGCCTGGTGATACTCAGATTATGGCAGTCTTTGATTCCTCAGATTATATTAAAAAGACTGTGGCTGAGGTTTCTAATACTCTGCTCATTGGTGCTGCCCTGACCATGTTTGTATTATACGCTTTTCTGTATAGTATTAAAAGTACCCTTATTATCGGCTTATCTATTCCCATATCAGTTATATCCACCTTTAGTCTGCTTTATTTTGCAAAATTAACGTTGAATATGATGACCCTGGGAGGTCTGGCTCTGGGTATAGGGATGCTGGTGGACAATTCTATAGTGGTGCTGGAAAATGTATTTCGTCATAGTGAGTTAGGGGAAGAGGCGGCACAGGCAGCCGAGGCAGGTACCAATGAAGTGGGAGCTGCCATTACTTCCTCTACTTTAACTACCATAGCGGTTTTTTTGCCGGTAGTGTATGTTTCCGGCATTGCCGGGGAACTGTTTAAAACTATGGGTCTTACCATTACCTTTTCTCTGCTGATGTCCCTTTTTGTAGCCTTAACGCTGGTACCTATGCTCTTTTCCAGACAGAGAAACAGATTACCTCATCCTTTACCTTCAACAGACCAATCAACTTCTGTCACTGTTGACTCTAAAAAGAAAAAGAAAAAAAAGAGGAGCTTTTATAATTTTTTCCTGCAGGAATATGGCTATCTCATAGACTGGGCTTTACGGCATAGGGGAACGGTATTTTTGATGGCTATAGTCATTTTAATAATATCTTTTACTCTCTTACCATTAGTTGGAACAGAATTCTTTCCGGCAATCGACCAGGGGAATTTTAGTATCAATATCTCTTTGCCGGTAGGAACCAATTTTGAGGTTACCAGAGATATTGCACTGGAAATTGAAGATGTGGTAAGGAGTATCCCGGAGATTAATTATGTCTATACTACGGTGGGCAGTGGCGGTAATATGAGTATAGGGGGAACCAGTGGTAATAATGCCTCTATCATGGCTACCCTTCAGGAAAGAACTAAACGGGAAAGAGATAGCAAAGCTATTATCGCCGAATTACGGGATAGAATAGGTGATTATCCTGATACCCAGATCCGTTTTAGTGAGCAGAGTCTTTCGCTTTCCACCGGTTCGGCGCTTACTATTAATATTAATGGGGATGCGCTGGAAGAATTGGATTTTATAGCCAATACTATTATTTCTTTACTTTCAGAGGTGGAAGGAATCTATGATTTACAGAGCAGTGTAGAAGAGGTGCGCCCGGAATTGCATATTGCCCTCGACCGGGAAAAAGTAAACATCTATGGTTTAAGTGCCGGTCAGGTTGCTGCCAATGTGCAGGATGCCCTGTTAGGCAAAGTGGCCAGCTATTATCAGGAAGGTGGAGAGCGGTATGACATAACGGTAAAGCTGGAAAAGAGTGGTTATGATGAGCTGCAGGAACTGGAAAATATGATTATCAGTTCCAATTATGGTTTACAGATACCCTTAAAAGAGATTGCCCGGGTGGAGGTGGGGGTAGGCCCCCAGGGAATTAATCGTGAGAATCAGCAAAGACAGGTCAAAGTAACCGGAAATATAAGCGGCAGATTTTTAGGCAGTGTCATTCAGGATGCTCAAGATAAGCTGAGCCCCTTAGCCTTGCCTGAAGGCTACCATTTTACCTTTGCCGGTGAACAGCAGGAGATGGTAAAATCTTTCCGTGAACTATTCTTTGCCCTGATACTCTCCTTATTTTTAGTTTATATGATTATTGCCGCACAGTTTGAGTCACTGCTCTTTCCCTTTGCGGTTATTCTCTCGGTTCCCTTTTCATTTATTGGGGTGGTTATAGCTTTAATGCTGTCTGGAACCAGTCTTAATGTTCTTTCGCTCATCGGTTTAATTATGCTGGCTGGCATCGTGGTGAACAATGCCATTGTCTTGATAGATTATATCAATCAATTACGAAAAAAGGGATTAGGGCGTAATGAAGCAGTGATTGAGGCCGGGAAGACCCGTCTAAGACCAATTTTGATGACCACTCTTACTACGGTGCTGGCATTGTTGCCTATGGCTATTGGTATGGGAGAAGGCGCAGAAATGAGGGCACCACTTGCGGTTACCATTATGGGCGGGCTAACCTCCTCTACCTTTCTTACCCTGGTCTTTATTCCTGTTTTTTATTCTTACCTGGACGATTTAGCCCAAAAGTTGCATATTCAATTTTAATGGAATGGCTTTTTATCACTATAGTAATTAAAATATT